>NZ_CP121472.1:300000-600000 GCF_036208045.1 Thiorhodovibrio winogradskyi
CTCGGCCCCGCTGCCATGCCCCGACGGATTCTTATCGCCCCCAACGCCTTCAAGGGTAGCTGCTCGGCCTTGGTCGCCGCTGCCGCCATGGCAGAGGGTGTTCTTCGTGCATGCTGTGCGTGCAAACCAAGGCAGCTGCCCATGGCCGACGGCGGCGACGGCATGCTCGAGATTCTCGAACACCTATGGCGACCCCAGCAACAGGTCGAGCGCCACCGCCTGCGCGTCACCGGACCACGCGGCAAACAGGTCACGGCCGCCCTGCTATGGCTGCCCGCGGAGCGCACGGCCGCCATCGAAATGGCCTTGGCTAGCGGACTCGCCCTGCTGGGCCCGACCGAGCGCGACCCCCTGCATACCACCACCTGGGGCACCGGTGAATGCCTGCGCGCCGCGCTCGACCTCGGCGCCCGGCGCATTTTGATCGGCTTGGGAGGCAGCGCCACCCATGACGGCGGTATGGGCGCCGCCAGCGCGCTTGGCTATCGCTTTCTCGATGCAAGGGGTCAACAACTCCCGCCCATGGGTGCCAGCCTGAACCAGGTCGCGCGCATCGATGCCAGTGGGGCCGACCCGCGTTTGCACACCGCCGACATCATCGCCATCCGCGATGTCGCCAATCCCCTGTGCGGACCGCAAGGCGCCGCGGCCATCTACGCCCCACAGAAAGGCGCCCGCCCGGACCAGATTCCCATGCTCGACGCCGGCCTGCGCCAGCTCGCCGAGTGCTACGCGCGCGATCTTGGCCAGAAGGTCGCCGAACAACCCGGCAGCGGCGCCGCTGGTGGCCTCGGTGCCGGTCTGCTCGCCTGCTGCAACGCCCGACTCGAACCCGGCGCCAGCTATTTGCTCGACCTCGCCGGTTTTGCCGAGCGATTGCAGGAAAGCGATCTCGTCCTCACCGCCGAAGGCCAAGTCGATGCCTCCAGCCTGCAGGGCAAAGCCACGGGTGTTATCGCCGCGCGCGCTGCCGCGGCCGCCGTCCCCTGCATCGCCATCGCCGGGCGCCTGCCAAGCTCGGCCAGCGAGCGCCAAGCCCTGCATCACGCTGGACTGACCGCCCTGTTCAGCCTTTGTCCAGGGCCCATGACCCTGGCACAAGCCGAAGCCGAGGTCGGGGAACTCCTCGCCACCGCCACCGAGGATGTTATCCGCCTCTGGTTGAGCGCCCATCCGCGCGAAAAACCATGGGCTCCAAGACCTGATGTCGGCGGCCGTGCCATCGGCGAACGCGAACTGCTATCGCTGCCTTGGCACATTTCGCACGCGCATGGCGGAGTTGCGAGCTCTTGCTGACTGATTGCGGCCAATCTGCCTGCTTGCCATTAGGGTATGGTGGGACTTAGTCTGGAGCCGGGCGCTTTCAGCCCGGATGATGGAAGGAGTTGGGCGACATGTGTCTTGGGATTCCAATGCAAATTAAAGCCATCAATGGCTTGATGGCGCGCTGTGAGGCGAAGGGGGTGGAGCGCGACGCGAATCTCCTCATGCTCATGCATGAGGATCTCGCGGTTGGCGACCATGTTGTGGTGCATCTTGGTCGCGCCATTGAGCGTGTCACCCCCGAGGATGCCGCCACGGCCTGGGCACTCTACGATGAGATGCTCGCGGCTATTGATGGCGGGCACGGTGATGGCGGTAACGCGGCCGTGCCGGACAATCTCATTAGCTCATCGCCGGAGGTGACCCGTGAACGCCCTTAATGAGTCGGCCTTGGGCGGCCAACAAGATCGCCCCAAACGGACGGTTTTTTTCGCCTCGGAAAGCACCGGCATCACGGCCGAGACCCTTGGACAAAGCCTGTTGTCGCAGTTCGACGGCGTGGAGTTCGAGGAAGTCTACATGCCCTACATCAACACCGAGGCGCGCGCCCGGGCGCTGACGCAGCGCATGCAGGAGGCCTGTGATCGCGATGGCGCGCGCCCGATCTGCGTGGCCACCATGCTTGATCAAGGCATCGGTGCGATTCTGCGCGGCGGCAACTGCTTTTATATCGAGGTATTCGAGCATTTTGTCGCGCCGCTCGGCGCCGAGCTGGGCCTGACACCCAGCCGCCAGCCCGGGCGCAGTCATGCCATCACCAAGCCAAGCTCCTACACCAAGCGCATTGAAGCCATTAACTTTGCGATGAGCAACGACGATGGCGTGAAACCGGCCAATTTTCGCCATGCCGACGTGATTTTGGCCGGGGTGTCGCGCTCCGGCAAAACGCCGACCTGCCTTTATCTGGCCATGCACTATGGTCTGCGCGCGGCCAATTACCCTATCACTGACATTGACCTCGAGCGCGGCGACCTGCCGGATGAGATACGCGCGCTGCGGGCTAAGGTGTTTGGCCTGACCATCGACGCGCAGCGTCTGCACCTGATCCGCGAGGAGCGCCGCCCCGGTAGTGATTACGCCTCGTCCCGTCGCTGCCAAGTCGAACTGCGCGCCGCCGGGGAGATGTTCAAACGCTTGCGCATCCCGGCCCTGAATACCACCAGCCAGTCAATCGAGGAAATTGCCGCGCAGATTTTGCGGGGACTGAAAAATGCGACCGACAATGGCGACTAGGCCAAGATGCCGCGCCCTGGTATTCGTTCAGCTCGCGGCCACGGCGACGCGCTGCGGCCCTCGCCATCCAGACCCGGCTTGCCAAGCCATGAAGCGGGCGGCGAAAATATGGCCATTGCCAAGGCGCACCGCCTTTTTCTGGAGACCCCCATGCAACTGACCATGCTGAAAAGCAAACTGCATCGCGCCTGTGTGACGCACGCGGAACTCGACTACGAGGGCTCCTGCGCGATCGACTCGGAACTGCTCGAGCGCGCGGGCATTCTGGAGTTCGAGCAGCTTCACATCTACAACCTGACCAATGGCGAGCGTTTCACCACCTACGCCATTCCGGCCGAGCCGGGCTCGCGCATTATTTCCGTCAATGGCGCGGCTGCGCACAAGGCCGCGCCCAAGGATCGGCTGATCATCTGCACCTATGTCGCCCTGACCGAGGCCGAGGCGCGCATGCACCAGCCAAGGCTTGTTTACTGCAATGCGCGTAATGAGGTAACAGGTACGGGTCACAAGATTACCGCTCAGGCGGCCTGAGTCCCGGTTTCCGATCAGGTTTCCGATCCGGCTCCTGATCAGGATCCTGATCAGGATCCTGATCAGGATCTGGCCCTGGCTCAGGTTCCGGATCAGACTTTGTCCCAAAGCGCGGCCCAAATCGCATCCGATTAAAGACAAGCTCAGGCCAAGGCGCGTTCCAGTTCCTGGCGTGCTTGCAGTGCCTCGTCATAGTAGCCCTGGTACTGGCGCGCGCTGGCTTGCCAGCTCAAATCCTGCTCCATGCCGGCGCGCATGAGCGCCCGCCAGGCGTTTTGGTCATGACGCCATAGGTTGATGGCCTCGCGCACCTTGGCACAAAGAGCCTCGGCGCTCGGCTCATCGAACAGAAAACCGGTCGCTGGTCCCTGACGGCCATCACTCACGGTATCCGCCAGGCCGCCGGTACGCCGCACAATGGGCACGCAGCCGTAGCGCAGGCTATACATTTGATTGAGTCCGCAGGGCTCGAAGCGCGAAGGCATCAAGAACGCATCACAGCCGCCCTCGATCAGGTGGGCGCGGCCCTCGTCATAACCCACATAGACCCCGACGCGATCACGATGGGACTCGGCCACGCGCTTGAGCATCAGCTCCAGACTG
Source organism: Thiorhodovibrio winogradskyi (assembly GCF_036208045.1). Taxonomy (NCBI): domain Bacteria; kingdom Pseudomonadati; phylum Pseudomonadota; class Gammaproteobacteria; order Chromatiales; family Chromatiaceae; genus Thiorhodovibrio; species Thiorhodovibrio winogradskyi. Next base: position 303,691 of record NZ_CP121472.1, read on the forward strand.
GCCTCGCCCGAGCCTTGTAACACCACCTGCACGCTCGGATCCTCAAGCAGCCAGGGCAGCATCTCGACGATCAGATCAACGCCCTTTTGTTCCACCAGTCGCCCGATATAGCCGAGCACGAAAGCATTCTCATCGTGCGGCAGATTGAACAGGCGCTGAACTTCAAGCTTGTTGCCGGCCTTCAGATGAACGTTCTCAATGTCGTAGGGCTGGGTCAGCGCGGGATCGGTCGCCGGGTTCCAGGTTTGGTAGTCAATGCCGTTCAAAATACCCTGAAAGCGCCCGCCAATCTGGCGCAGCAAGCCATCGAGCCCGCAACCAAACTGGTTGGTGCGCACCTCATCGGCATAGGTGGGGCTGACGGTGTTGACCCGATCAGCAAAGACAATGCCGCCCTTGATGAAGGACAGCCGCTGATGGAACTCCAGCCCGGCCACTGACCAGAGCGCTGGCGGCAGTTTAAGTCGATCGAAGGTCGCACGGTCGAACAGCCCCTGATAGGCCAGATTATGAATAGTGAAAACCACCGCCGGGCGTTCGTCCTGATCGCGCAGCAGCGCCGGGGCCAAAGCCGTTTGCCAGTCGTTACAATGCAGCAGTCGCGGACGCCAATTGAGCGCTGGCACCCCCATGGCCACAGTCGCCACCGCCGAGCTGAACAGCAGGAAGCGCTCGGCATTGTCGCCCCAGTCGCGCCCGCTGACATCGGTGTAAGGATTCCCCTCGCGACAGAAATGCTCGGGGGCGTCCACCAGATAGACGGGCAGGTCGCGGTCAGGCATGAAGCCGCTCAACACCCGCACCGGGCTCAGGGCGCCGGGCAGTCGCAGCTCGCAGACCGAACGCAATTCCCGCACTTGTTTGAGCGCGTGCGGATAGGCAGGCAAAATCAATCGCGCATCATGCCCAAGAGAGCGCAGTGCCACTGGCAGGCTGCCGGCGACATCCGCCAGCCCACCGGTTTTAATCAACGGCAAAGCCTCGCTGCTGGCAAAGAGCACATCGAAGCCCACCGCACCCTCAGCAGCGCGTTCTCGGATCATGCTCATCAGAACCAACCTCTGAAAATGCAAAGCGAGCCTGCTCCGCCGCTTGATACGAGGCCAGGCGACCATGCAGCAAGGTTGACAGACTCTGGAATCAATGGATAGTGACGCATCACAAGGTAGCACAGACGGCGGCTGAGTGCGCCGGGGGCGCATGGCGCGTTCGCGGCTGTTCCTTCTTGCCCGACAGCCGAGGCCCCAACCCAGGATCGGGGTGCCCTTGACCGACACGACTGGCCGCGACCGCCCCACAGGAGATCCTTATGGCCATGGCCCTCAATCCCGCTGGCAATCCACCCTGCACCATCGTCATTTTCGGCTCAACCGGAAACCTGGCGCAAATCAAATTACTGCCCGCGCTCTATCAGCTTGAACGCGGTGGTCATCTGGCCGCGGAGACACGAGTTTTGGGCTTTGGCCGGCGCGACTGGTCCGATGAACAATGGCGCGATGAGGTACGGGGCATTCTCGCCGAGCAACTCGGCGAGCGCATCGATCAGGATATCCTCGGGCGCCTAAGCGCGCGCCTGCATTTTATCGAGGGCAATCTGCGCGAGGATGCCGCCTTCGCCCGCCTGGCCAAGCGCCTGCGCGGTCAGGGCGATTTGCCAGCCAATCTGGCCTTTTATCTCGCCATCGCCCCCGAGTTCTATGGCGATGTGGCCGACCGTCTCGCGGCCAACGGCCTGGCGGACGAGGACAACGGTTGGGTGCGCCTGGTGATCGAGAAGCCCTTCGGCTATGACCTGGAAAGCGCGCGCATTCTCGGCGAGCGGCTGCGGCGACGCTTCCAGGAGCACCAGTTGTATCGCATCGATCATTACCTCGGCAAGAACACGGTGCAGAATGTGCTGGTATTCCGTTTCGCCAATCTGCTGTTCGAGCCGCTGTGGAACCGCAACTACATCGATCACGTCCAGATCACCCATGCCGAGAGTCGCGGCATTGGCCAGCGCGCTGGCTTTTATGATGGCGTCGGCGCCCTGCGCGACATGATCCAAAGCCATCTGCTGCAACTCCTGACCCTGGTCGCCATGGAACCACCACCGAGCATGGATGCCGAGGCGTTGCGCGATGAAAAGGTCAAGGTGCTGCGCTCCATCCGCGCCATTCCGCGCCAGGCGGTCAATGCCCATGCCTTCCGCGCCCAGTACCGAGGCGGCCAGGTCGAGGGACAGCGGGTGCCGGGTTATCTCGACGAGCCCGGGGTCGATGCCCGCGGCAGCACCGAGACCTTCGCCGCGCTCAAGTTCTACATCGACAACTGGCGCTGGCGCAATGTGCCCTTTTACCTGCGCACCGGCAAGCGCCTGGCAGACTCTCAGTCGCTGATCGCCATTCGTTTCCGTCACCCGCCGCAGCAGTTGTTTAATACGACGGCGATTGAGCAACTGCGGCCCAACTGGCTGCTGCTCGGCATCCAGCCCAATGAGTGCATGCGCTTTGAGCTGCTGGTGAAGGAACCGGGCCTGGAAATGCGCACCCAAACCGAAACCCTGGACGCCAGCACCTGTACCAGGGGCCGCGACCAGATCAACGCCTACGAGGCACTGATCCTGGATGTCATCGCCGGCGATCATTCACTGTTCCTGCGCTCCGACGAGGTCGAATACGCCTGGCGGGTGGTCGATCCGGTCATCAAACTCTGGGCGACCGAGCGCGAGTTCATCCACACTTACCCGGCTGGCACCTGGGGCCCGAGCGAAGCCAACCGGTTGTTCGATAAGGACGACCAGGACTGGCGCAATGGCTTGGGTTAGTTGCTAGCAACTAACGACCAACGACTAACAACCAGCAATTAAACAAGAGACTCCGATGGCACTGATCAGCACCACTCCCGCCTGGCAGGCACTGGCCGGTCACTGGCAACAGATGAGCCAGCAAACAATGCGCGACTTGTTCGCGCAAGATGCCGAGCGCGCGGCGCGCATGACACGCGATGCCGCCGGCATTCATCTCGACTACTCCAAGAACATCGCCAGTGACGAAACTCTCCACCTGCTGCGCGAGCTTGCCCGCGGCGCGGGGCTCGAGGAGCAGCGCGCGCGCATGTTCGCCGGCGAGCCCATCAACAGCACCGAGGGACGCGCGGTGCTGCACATCGCGCTGCGCAACCGCGCCAACACGCCCATCCTGGTCGATGGCGAGGATGTCATGCCCCAAGTCAACCAAGTACTTGAGCGCATGCGCTTTTTCGTCAACCAGGCGCGCGATGGCGACTGGACCGGCTTCACCGGCAAGCGCATCACCGATGTGGTCAACATTGGCATCGGCGGCTCCAATCTCGGCCCCAAAATGGTCTGCGGCGCGCTCATGCCCTATCAGCGCGAGGATTTGCGTCTGCACTTCGTCTCCAATATCGATGGCACCCATTTGTCCGAAACCGTCAAGCACCTGAACCCGGAGACCACGCTGTTCATCGTCGCCTCCAAGACCTTCACCACCATGGAGACCATGACCAACGCCCAGAGCGCGCGCCGCTGGCTGGTCGATCTGCTGGGAGATGAATCCGCCGTGGCGCGGCACTTCGTGGCGGTGTCAACCAATGCCGAGAAGGTCGAGGCCTTTGGCATTGACACCGAACAGATGTTTGGTTTCTGGGACTGGGTCGGCGGGCGTTACTCCCTGTGGTCCGCTATCGGCCTGCCCATCGCGCTGGCCATCGGCTTCGACAACTTTGTCGAGCTGCTCGAGGGCGCGCACGAGATGGACAACCACTTCCGCGACGCGCCACTGGAGGACAACCTGCCGGTCATCATGGCGCTGCTCGGGGTCTGGTACATCAACTTCGCTGGCGCCAAGACGCTCGCCATCCTGCCCTACGACCAATATCTAGAGCATTTCGCGGCCTATTTTCAGCAGGGCGACATGGAGAGCAACGGCAAGCACGTCACCCTCGACGGCACGCGGGTGGACCATGCCACCGGGCCCGTCGTCTGGGGGCAGCCCGGCACCGATGGCCAGCATGCCTTCTATCAGCTCATCCACCAGGGCACCGAGTTGATCCCCTGCGATTTCATCGCCCCCGTGCACAGCCACAACCCCTTGGGCGATCATCATGCCAAGCTCATCGCCAACTGCCTGGCCCAGACCGAGGCCCTGATGCGCGGGCGCACAGCGGAAGAAGCACTAGAGGGCATGCTCGCCGCTGGCATGCCGCGCGCCGAGGCCGAACGCCTGGCTCCGCACCGCCAGTTCGATGGCAACCGACCGACCAATACTTTGTTTGTCGAGGAAGTCACCCCCCGCACCCTGGGCGCCCTCATTGCTCTGTATGAGCACAAAATCTTCTGCCAGGGCGTCATCTGGGGCGTGAATTCTTTCGATCAGTGGGGCGTGGAACTTGGCAAGCAACTCGCCACTGTGATTCTCAAAGAGCTTGAAGAAGGCCGCGTGATGGCCGAGCACCACGATGGCTCAACCCGCGCCCTGCTGGATTTTTATTTGAAGAATCGTTGAGACAGCTTCGGCACCCGCGTTCACCGGACGACCTGACGTGGGCTGTCCGCCATGGGGCGCTGGGTATTGAGGGAATCAACCTGCTAAGCTTGGCCTTGACGCAGTCGCGCGCCAGCGACAGGATTTAGCAGTCAGATGACGCCGCACAACCAGATTGAGCACGACCATGAGCGACCCGACGACCAAGGCCACCAGCGATTTCACCACAGATCCCATAGGCGATCCCATCAATGATCAGGACCGCTTGATCATCTTCGACACCACCCTGCGCGATGGCGAGCAGAGCCCTGGCGCTTCCATGACCAAGGACGAGAAGGTCCGGATCGCGCGCGCGCTTGAGAAGCTGCGCGTGGATGTGATCGAGGCCGGCTTTCCGATCGCCAGCCCGGGCGACTTCGAGGCGGTCAAGGCGGTGGCCGAGACCATCAAGGACTCGACCGTCTGCGGCCTGGCACGCGCGCTCGACAAGGACATCGACCGCGCTGGCGAGGCGCTGCGCAATGCCGCCTCCGGGCGCATTCATACCTTTATCGCCACTTCTCCCATTCACATGGAGAAAAAACTGCGCATGACGCCCGACCAGGTGGTCGAGCAGGCGGTGCATGCGGTCAAGCGCGCACGCCAGTACACGGATGATGTCGAGTTCTCACCCGAGGACGCCGGGCGCTCGGAAATTGATTTTCTGTGCCGGATTCTCGAGGCGGTGATCGATGCCGGCGCGCGCACGCTCAATATCCCGGACACTGTCGGCTATGCCATTCCGCATCAGTTCGGGCAGTTGATCCAAACCCTGCGCGAGCGCATTCCCAACTCGGATAAAGCCGTGTTCTCGGTGCATTGCCATAATGATCTCGGTCTGGCGGTGGCCAACTCGCTGTCGGCGGTGCGCCATGGCGCGCGCCAGGTGGAGTGCACCATCAATGGTCTGGGTGAGCGCGCCGGCAACGCGGCACTTGAGGAAATTGTCATGGCGGTGCGGGTCCGTCCGGATTTGTTCAGCTGCCAGACGCGCCTTGATGCGACCCAGATCGTGCCCTGTTCGCGCCTGGTTTCCAGCATTACCGGCTTCCCGATCCAGCCGAACAAGGCTATTGTTGGCGCCAACGCCTTCGCGCACGAGTCCGGCATTCATCAGGACGGCGTGCTCAAGCATCGCGAGACCTACGAGATCATGCGCGCCCAGGATGTCGGCTGGAGCGAGAACCGCATGGTGCTTGGCAAACACTCCGGGCGCAATGCCTTTCGCATGCGCCTGCAGGAGTTGGGCGTGGCCTTTGCCTCCGAGGAGGAACTCAATGCCGCCTTCAGCCGCTTCAAGGATCTGGCCGACAAGAAGCACGAGATTTTCGACGAGGATTTGCAAGCCCTGGTCACGGATGCCACCATCGACGCCACCAACGAGCGCGTCAAGCTGAGCACCATGCGGGTGTGCTCGGAGACTGGGGAAATCCCCCAGGCGCAGGTCACCCTGGTGTTGGAAGGCGAGGAAATTCAGGGCACCGCCAGCGGTGGCGGCCCGGTGGACGCGACCTTCAAGGCGATCGAGTCCATCATCGAGAGTGGCACCACGCTCAAGCTCTACTCGGTGAACGCCATTACCAGCGGCACCGACGCGCTCGGCGAGGTGACGGTGCGCCTGGAAAAAGGCGGGCGCATCGCCAACGGCCAGGGCGCGGACACCGATATTGTCATCGCCTCGGCCAAGGCCTACATCAACGCGGTGAATAAATTCCTGCAACCGCATCAGCGTGAGCATCCACAGCAGGGTGATGTCTGAGGGCCTGGCTCCCTGATCATGGATCTCGCGCGCAGTCGCCGCTATCTGAAAGCCGTCGGTGTCGTGCTGTGGCGTCCGCGCGACAGCTTCGACGCCGAACCGGACAGACTGTTTACAGGCGAGGCCAAATGGGATCTGACCACCGATTTGGGCACTGGAGACGGGATCGCGCTCTCCACCGCGCCACCGTCCCAGGGACGCGCGAGCACTGGGGCGCCCCCAGGCACGGCGCCCGCGACTCCAGCCTCGACCGCGAGTGGATTCGTGGGGATCGCGGCTGCCAGGGCAGCGCTCGGCGCCGTTCCTGGCGCGGCCGCCTCAAAGACGACCTCGGGCACCAGGCGATCCCTCCCACCAGTAACCCCGCCGGCAACAGCTCGGCCGAGCTCCCCGCCACTAGATACGCCCATTGCCTCGGCAAGTCCGCCGGCCCCAGCACCCTCTAGCCTAGCGCCCCCTGGCCCGGCACCCGTCAGCCTGGAACCTGTTACCCCGGCGCCCGGCAGTCCCGAATCGGCACCGAGCAGCCTTCTCCAATCCGCCGATGCCCAGGGCATCGCCGCCATGGACTGGCCGGAACTGGAGAACGAGGTCAGCCAGTGCCGGCGCTGTGGACTTTGCGCCCGACGCAATCGGACAGTCTTTGGCACCGGCAACCGCCACGCCAGTCTGATGCTCGTCGGCGAGGCGCCGGGAGCTGACGAGGATCGCCAGGGCGAGCCCTTTGTCGGGCGCGCCGGGCAGTTGCTCACACGCATGCTCGCCGCCATCGATCTGCCGCGCGAACAGGTCTACATCGGCAACATTATTAAATGCCGTCCGCCCGGCAACCGCGATCCGCTCCCCGAGGAAATCGCCACCTGCCGCGCCTTCATCGAGCGGCAGATCAGCCTGGTCGCGCCCCAACTCCTGCTGTGCCTGGGCCGCATCTCGGCGCAAGCACTGCTGCAAACCGGCGATGCCCTGTGGGAACTGCGCGGTCGTTGGCACAGCTTTGGTCCAAACCAGATTCCGCTGCTGGTGACCTACCATCCCTCCTACTATCTGCGCAGCCCGGCCGAGAAAGCACGCGGCTGGGCGGACTTGCAGCAGGTCGCGCGACGTCTGCGGGAGTTGTCGCCGGCGCCAGGCGGTGAATAAATTCGCCCCTGTCGGCAGGGTTCCAGTGTTCAGCTTTTCGCAAAACGCTTCAACCTGGCCCGCGCACGCAATCGCGCCCCTCATGCTTGGCCCGATACAGGCACTTGTCGGCCCGGATGAACAGGTCGATGGTGTTGCTATCCTCGCTCGCCAGACTGCTTATACCGGCGCTGAAGGTGACCGGGAGCTTGCGTCTGCCGCCATTGCCCAGGTCGACGTCCGCCGGTTGGCCGCGCAGGATCTCGCGGATGTCATTGACCAGGACCTGGGCATCGCCCGGATGGCTGTCTGGCATGCAGAGCGCGAATTCCTCGCCGCCAATGCGCCCGAGCACGTCCGTGGATCGCACCCGCTCTTTTAGCAGCTTGCTGACATGGCGCAGCACCTGATCACCGACCGGATGTCCCAGGTCGTCGTTAATGCGCTTGAAATGATCCAGATCCATCAGCGCCAGTTGCAGGGGATGACCAAAGCGCAGCGCCCGCGCGATGGCCGCGTCGGCGGTTTCAATGAAGGCGCGGCGATTGAGCATGCCGGTCAGTTCATCGGTCACCGCCAGGCGCTCAAGTTCTGCTTCGAGTTGCTTGCGCTGGGTAATGTTGATCACCACCCAGGCCACCGCGCGCGCGTCCGCGTCCGGCAGGCTCTCAATGGGTGACACCCGCCCTTCAAACCACTGATCCTCGCTCGGGCCGTCGCGCCGGTTGCCGTCGCAGAGCAGCGAGGACAGCCGGTATTCGAGGGTTTGCACCTCATTGTCCGCTAGGGCACGCCGGATCACCGCGAGAAATTGATCGGCAATCTCTCGCGGCAGCACCTCGTGCATGCGCCGCCCGATGAGATACTCGGAGCTATCGTAGTACTGGCGCGCCGCGCCACCGAGCACATGACGGTAGCGACCTGTTTCGTCGATGACAAAAATCGGATCGGCCAAGGAGCGCGCCACGGCTACCAGGAGGCCATCGCTGTTCGGGCAAACATTCTCGAACGACATCATGGCGCCTTAAAACTCATTTTAGGAAGAATCGGGCGGGGAAGAATCGGACGGAACCCGCCTGCGACCTATCTGCTTGCGATCTCGCCAACGCCCCTTGGCTTTGGTTGGGGCAGCGGGTTTGCCCCCGCGCGCCCTTGCCTTGCCGCTCTTTGCTCCCGCCGCCTTGCCACGTTTGGGCGGAATGCGAAAACTCCCTTTGAGGCCAGGCAGCACCCGCTCCTCGAGCTCCAATCCCAGATAACGGCGGATTGTATCCATACGATGCCAGTCCGTGGCCGTGACCAGGGTGACGGCCAGTCCCGAGACACCGGCACGACCGGTACGTCCGCTACGGTGCAGATAATCATCGCCGCGTGGAGGCGGATCATAATGTACCACCAAATCCACATTGGGAATATCCAGGCCGCGTGCCGCGACCTCAGTGGCCACCAGCACACGCACCTGACCCGCGCGAAACAAGCCCAGCACCCGCTCGCGCTCGCGCTGCTCAAGCTCTCCATGCAGACCCGCCGCGCGATGACCGGTGGCACGCAACTGCTCAGTGAGTGACAGACTGCGCTCGCGCTGATTAACAAATACCAGCACCAGCCGCGCGGCCGGCTCGGCCGCCAGCAGACCAAGCAATTGCGCCGGCTTGGGCGCCGTCTCATTGCAGCGGATCAGCTGATGGCGAATCAGCGCGGAAGGTGCGCGCGGTGAGTCGATGCGCAATACCCGTGGCTCGCGCAGCGCCGGGCCGATCAGGGCTTGCAGATGGCGATGATGCAAGGTGGCGGAGAACAGCAGCGACTGGCGCTTGGGGTTGCAGAAAGCCAGGATGGCCAGTACGTCCTCGGCAAAACCAAGGTCGAGCATGCGGTCGGCTTCGTCGAGCACCAGGCATTCCAGATCGCCAAGGTCCGCCTCGCCCGCGCGCAAATGATCGAGCATGCGCCCCGGCGTGGCCACGATCAGCTCGGGATTCTTGCGTAGAATGGAAATCTGGCGCGCCCGCGGCGCCCCGCCGATGATGACGCCGATACCAAGGCGGCTGTAGCTGCCGAGGGCAAAAAAATGCGTTTCTATCTGGGTGGCCAACTCGCGCGTCGGCACCAGGATCAGCGCCCGGGTGGCCGCGCGCGGCGCTGGCTGGGCCAGCAAGCGCTGCATCAGCGGCAACAGAAAGGCGGCGGTCTTGCCCGAGCCGGTGGCGGCGGCGACCAGCAAATCCGCGCCCGCGAGCGCGGCGGGAATCACCGCCTGCTGCACCGGCGTCGGTTCGCTAAAGCCCGCCCTGACCAGACCCCGTTGCAGGGGCTCCGCCAGTGGGAAGACGGCAAACCCGGCTGGGGAGCAGGCTGGGGAGCCAGTTTGGGACTCAGCCAGGGGGCTGATCGCAAGACTGGCTTCAGAGTCCGCCCAAGGAGGGTTCTGTACGCTGTTCTGCTCGGATATCATCCCGTTAAGGATACCCGAAAAGTCACAACAGAGTGCTCTGCCACCAGCACGACCGGAACAACGGCTTTAAGGGTTCGCCGATGCATGCACGCCATGATCGGACAACCATTTGACATCCAGTTCCCAATCCACCCGCTCGACATCCGGCTGGCCGAGTATCAGAGTCTGGGCACCTTTTTGGTGCTTGATCAACTCCCGCTGGGCGGCAACCATGGCGGGATCAGCCTGATCCTTGCCGGCCAGTTCGGGGTGAATCACCTGCAAAAAAAGATAGGCCGGAAAACTATGATTGCGTGGCGTAGACAAGATAGCCAGACCATTATCGAACGAGCGTACCCGGAACTGATAGGGATAGTCAGCCAGGGCAGCATCGGACTCAAGCAGATTATTTAGTTCCCAAACGCGCGGTTGCCAGCTAGACTTAATCCAAAAGCCCAACACCAAAACCACAATCACGCCCAGAACGATGCTGTAATTTCGCGTAAAACTGTCCATTTTTCATTAACCTCTTTCGTGGAGCCTCGCGCACACCCTGGTCGGCCTGTGACTCAGCCCTGATCAAGCCTGCGCTGTTTGCATGAGGCACAGCTTGACGGCAACGCGAATAATAGTCGATGAAATTAATCAACCATTGGCCATTTTTCTCACGCCGCCCCGCGCTTTCTCCGCGCAGGCTGCATTAACCAAATCTCGCGCTCGAGGATACATCGGAACCATGACAAAACATGTCTTGATCATGCTGGTGGCGCTTGGCATCGCCGCTTGTCAATCCAACCCCGACAAAGCTGCCGCCAAGTTCGATGACGATTCCGGAGACGGCATCATCTCCGCGGCGGAAAGAAAGGCGACACCCGACGGCCGTGAAATACTGGCGACTGGAAGACGCATGACGCTGATTGAAAAAGAAATCATTCCCGGTAGCTGTTGGGATTACATCGACACCGTCTATGACCGCGCGGGATACCCGAGGAGCCAACGCAAGACGGTTTTCAAGGGCAGCAAAAATCGTGGACCCTATGCCGACATCGGCTTAGTCCAGCCGGGCGACTGGCTGTACTATATCAACCATCAATATGGAGGCGTTGAGCACAGCGCCATTTTCGTTGGCTGGGAGGATCCTGCTCACAAAAAGGCCCTGATGCTAAGCTATGGTGGAGAAAACCGCAGAAAGCCGGCACGTTATAGCGGCTACGATCTGTCGAACATTTATCAGATCATCAGACCCGCGGGCCAGCAAGAACGCTACGCGCGGAATTGAACTTCGGCACTCATCCCTTACGGCGTTTTGTCCGCCCACGACTCTTCGGCTCGCCATCGGAGATCGCCAGCAACAGACCCACGGCCATCAGGGAGGCGAGCAGGCTGCTGCCGCCTTGGCTGATGAATGGTAGGGTGAGCCCGGTGAGCGGAATCAGCTTGGTCACGCCACCGATGTTCAGGAAGGTCTGCACCATGAGCACGGTGGTGAGTCCCAGTGCCAGCAGCCGGGCGAAGAGGCCGCGACAGCGCAGGGCAATGGCGAAGCCCCGCTGAAACAGCAGCAGAAAAAACATCACCACCAGCACCGAGCCGAAAAAGCCAAGCTCCTCGCCAACCACGGCGTAGACGAAGTCCGACGCGGCGATGGGAATATACTCCGGATTGCCGGCGCCAAAGCCCTGCCCCCAGAGCCCGCCCGAGTACATGCCCGACAGGCCCTGCAGCAGTTGCCAACTCGCGCCGGTGGGATCGGCGAAGGGATTTAGCCAGGCGTCGATGCGACGCGCGCCATGGCTAAAAAAACGTAGCAGCACCAGGGTACCGCCGCTCACCGCCGCGAGCCCGAGTAGCAGGTAGCCAATGCGCCCGGTGCCGAGGGTCAGCAACAACGGCAGCACCAGATTCACAATGGCGAACATGCCAAGATCGCGCTGCCACAACAACAGCGCGCACAGCACCAGCCACACGCCCGCCAGCGGCAGCAGCGCGCGCACGGGTGGCAGCACGCCATGGCGCCAGGCGCCGAGTGCCGCGGCACGCGCGGAGATGAAGGCGGCCAAATAGATGACCAGGCTGAGCTTGAGAAACTCGCTCGGAGTCAAAAAGCCGGCGGCGTAGATGGCGCCGCGATAGCGCTGCCCAGTCACCACCAGGGCCGCCAGCAGCCCAAGCGAGATCAGCGCCCACAGCCAGGGCCAGCTGGCCAGATGGCGATAGCGCCCGCGCATGGCACCCAGGGTGACCAGCAGCATGACGCCCATGCCAGCCGGGTAGAGCGCGTACTGGCGGATGGCTCCGGTCAAAGTGTCGGCACCGAAGGCGCCGAGGCGATAGTGCATCAGAATGCCCAGCCCCGAAAGCAGCGCCACCGCCACCACCAGCAGTTGATCGCCGCGAAAACGTACCGCGACCAGGCTCAGGTGCACGACCATCAGGCTCGGCACATAGAGCGCCAGCGGCAGCAGATCGCGTGCCTCAATCAGTCGCTCGACGCTGCGCTGGGCACCGAAAATGAGCAAAAAACCCACACTGACGGCAAAGACGCACAGCCACAGCCAATGACGCTCGGGCGCCCGTGCCGTCCAGCTCTCCCGCCAGCTTGCGGGATTAGCCGCCGTCATGGCAGCAGCCCAAGTTGCTGGGCCTGCAACAGCAGATCGCGCGCCAGGGGCGCGGCGACGGTCGAACCATAGCCGCCCTGTTCCACCAGCACGGCGATGGCCAGGGTCTGCTCGGGCGCGCGCCTGTCCGCCGGCGCGAAGCCGACAAACCAGCTGTGGGGCGCGCCATCGGCGTTCTGCGCCGTGCCAGTCTTACCGGCAATGGCAAGCTCCGCCATGGCGATGCCGCGCGCCGTGCCCTCGGTGACCACCCGACGCATCATCCCTTGTAACTGGCGTGCGTGCGTCGCTGTCATGAGTCGCGCCAGGGCCTCGGGCTGATCGCTTGCGACCAGACGCGGCTTGACCGCCAGGCCATCGTTGGCGATGGCGGCGGTGATCAGCGCCAGATGCGCCGGGCTCATCAGCACCCGCCCCTGGCCGATGGATGCCTGGGCGAGACCATATTGATCGGTTTTGGCAATGCGCGGCGCCTCGCCGGTGACCATGGTCAGGCTGCCATGGGCGCTGCGATGCAGGGGGATGCGCCGGCCGAACAGAAAATCATTCAGGGTCGCGGCAAAGCGCTCATGGCCGAGCTGTACGCCGAGCTTGGCGAAGAACACATTGCAGGACTCCGCCAGTGCGCGCGACAAGGATAGGCTGCCGTGCCCCCGCCAGGTCATGCCGCTGCGTCGCGCCGAATAGTAGTCGTGATCGCGAATCAGCGGATAGCGCGCCGAGGTGGTAAAGCCTTCCGGCGCGCACACCAAGGGTCCGGTCTGGCCCGCCGCCAGTGCCTCGGCCGCCAGCACCAGCTTGAAGGTGGAACCGGGTGGATAGCGCCCCTGCAGGGCGCGGTTCAACAGCCGTGCCTCGGGGTCGCCGCGCTGGAACAGGCCGGCCGAGAGCTGGTTGGGATCGAAGGCCGGCGCGCTGGCCAGCACCCGCAGGGCGCCATCGCCGGGACGCAGCATCACCACCGCGCCAGCGCGCCCATCGAGCGCCGCGAAGGCCTGGCGCTGCAACTCGGCGTCGAGCGTCAACACCAGATCCTGACCGCGCGGCTCGCGCTGGGTCACCACCCGCTGGCCAAGATCGCGCCAGGCGCGCAAATCCGCCGGAGTGCTGCCATTGAGGTGGGCATTGGCCGAACCCTCGAGCCCGGCGGCGCCAAAGGTCGGATCCTGATAGCCAATCACATGAGCAAAGGCCGGACCATCGGGGTAGAGACGCTGGACCCGGCCATCGCGCTCCTCGCTGTAGGCCAGTACCTGCCCGCGATGATCGGCAATACGCCCGCGCGCGATGCGATGCGCCGGGTTGAACTGGCGCCTGTCGTAAGTCTGCATGAAGGCGATGAAGTCCGGGCGGGTCATGCCCATCAACTGCCAGCTTGCCTGGTAGGCCAGCACGCCACCAAAAGTACCCCCCAGCACCAGCAAAACCAATCCGCCGCCGACTAGGGATTTGGGCTTGGGCAGCGCCTTCAGCTTGGCCGCCGCGCGCAGATCGAACAGCCGCTTGAGCAGATACAGCAGATTGATGAAAAACAACCCATGCAGGCCGAGCTGCAGCGTCGGCCAGGCGGGAGAGTCAATCAGGGTGTTGAAGGTGGCGAGGGGATTCAAGGTACGAGGCTCGGGAGACCCAAGCAGGGAATGCCGGGCGGTTGGCGTACCCAGCCCGGCTGGACCAGTCCATTCAACCAATAAAGGAGCGCGTCAGGCGGTGGGCGTGCCGGATTCTCCAGTCACGGCGTGACTGACCCGCTCTTGCAGGCCCTTGAGGCGGCTGGCGACCTGCGTCTGCTGGTCACGTTCATGCATCAGCTCATAAATGAGATTCAACGCGGCCATCACGGCGATGCGGTCGCCGCCGAGCACCCGGCCGCTCTTGCGTACCTGGCGCATGCGCTCGTCGAGTATGCGGGCGGATTCAAGCAGGCCGGGACGTTCCTCGGGCGCGCAGGAAATGCGATATTCCTTCTCCAGAATCTGCACCGTGACCGGGGTGGGATGATCCTCGCTCACAGATGATGCCCTCTCACAATGGTTGCCCTCTACAGTTGATCTTCGAGCGATTTCAAGCGCAGCACCATGGCCTCGATGCGGCTGCGAGCGAGTTCGGTTTTTTCGATCAATTCCGCTCTCTCAGCCACCAGATGCTCTTGACTGGCTCGCAATGATGCGTTTTCTTCACGCAGTCGGTCGCACAAACCAACCAGCTCATCCACCTGCTTCTCGAAAAGATTAAAGTCGAACCCAGACATTGCGCGCGCTTCTTTTTTGCCTGTTAACGCTTTGCAATATAGAAGTCGCAAGCCATTCGGTCAATGTGAAACGCACCCGGATGGGTCGCAAGGTCACAGACTTGCGGCAACTTTGTAGAAAAACGCGCGCCTTGCAAGGGCGGCACGATGCGCAACAGCCGCGGCAACCGCTGGCCATGGCGGGCATGGACCGCACGGACAACGGCCGCCGACAACTGCCACAAGCAGCTAGCATGCTATGATCCCAGCTCGCCTATAGTCCACATCCATTTTTCGCAGCCTAAGCTGCCCAACGCCGCATTGTCATGTCCGCCGAGCACTCCTCTCACGCCAGCACCCTGGCCGATCATCCCTCGCTGGAGCATTTAAGCGACCTCAGCGAGCTGGCCCTAACTCCCAGCGAGGCGCACGGCATCTACTGCGGCCTGCTGTGCAGTGGCGAGCGCGACTGCCTGGCGCGCTGGCTGGATGAAATTCTACCCAAGACCCCTACCTCTGACCACGACACCGCTAACTGTCGCGCCGCCCTGACCGCGGTCGCCGAACAAACCCTGACTAGTATTCAAGGCCCGCGACGCGCATTCACCCCGTTGCTGCCGAGCGCTGACGCGCCCCTTGTCGCGCGTGCCGAGGGAGTCAACGACTGGAGCCGGGGCTTTTTGTACGGACTGGGCCTGAACGGCCGCGACCCCAACAGCTTCAGCGTGATCACGCGCGACGCGCTCGCGGATTTGACTGAAGTCACGCGCATGGACGTCAATGATCTCGGCGACAGCGAGGACAATGAACAAGCCCTGGCCGAGGTGACCGAATTTCTCTGGGTGGCCGCCATGCTGGTGTACGAGGAGCAGGGTCCGACCCAGGCCCATTGAGGCCGATTTCACCCGCGAGGCGCGAGCCTAGCCTATGAATGACGGCACCAATATGAATTCGCGGTTTTCCCACCCGGGATGGCTTCAAGCATGAAGATCAGCCAGAACGAACACCACCAGCGCCGCCACGCCCTGCTTGAGGCCATTGGCCCAGACGGGGCGCTCATCATCCCCGCCGCCCACGAGGTGATGCGCAATCGCGACACCCATTACCCCTTCCGCCAGCACAGCGATTTTCTCTGGCTGACCGGCTTTCCCGAGCCCGATGCCGTGGCAGTGCTGGCGCCCGAGCACAAGCACGGCGACTATGTGCTCTTTGTGCGCCCCAAGGATCCCGAGCGCGAGACCTGGGATGGGCGACGCTTCGGCCCCAAGGGCGCGGTCGAACAGTTTCGCGCCGATAACGCCCATCCACTCGCCAAGATCGACGAGAAGCTGCCCAAGCTGCTCGCCTCGCGCCGGCGGTTGTACTATCCCTTTGGCCAGGATGACGCCTTCGACCCGCGGGTGATGGGCTGGCTGCGCAAACTCCGCGCCCAGGCGCGCAAGGGCATCACCGCGCCCTCTGAGCTGGTCGACAGCGGCGAGCTGCTGCACGAGGCGCGCCTGCGCAAGAGCGAGGCCGAGCTGACCCTGATGCGCGAGGCGGCGCGGATCTCCGCCGCCGGCCATCGCGCGCTCATGCGCCACTGCCGCCCCGGCATGAACGAACAACAGCTCGAAGCGCTCTTCCTGCACCGCTGCGCCGAGCAGGGCGCGCGCGAACAGGCCTATCCGCCCATTGTCGCCGGCGGGGAGCATGCCTGCGTTCTGCACTATGTGGAGAACAACGCGGAACTTAAAGACGGCGACCTGGTGCTGATCGACGCCGGCTGCGAGCAGCAAGGCTATGCCTCGGACATCACCCGGACCTTCCCGGTCAATGGTCGCTTCAGTCCGGCCCAGCGCGAACTCTACGACCTGGTGCTGGAAGCCCAGCGGGCCGCCATCGCCAAGGCGCGCCCCGGCGAGCCATGGGACGCCATGCACAAGGCCGCCTTGCAGGTGCTGACCGAGGGGCTGGTGCGCCTTGGGCTGCTTGACAACAAGGGAAAAAAAGTCGGAAAACTCATCAAAAAAGAGAAGTTCAAGCCCTTCTACATGCACCGCACTGGCCATTGGCTGGGGCTTGACGTGCATGATGTCGGCGCCTACAAACGCGAGGGCAAATGGCGTTTGCTCGAGCCCGGCATGACCCTGACCATTGAGCCCGGACTCTATGTCGCACCCGACGCCGAGGTGCCAGAGGCCTATCGCGGCATTGGCATTCGCATTGAAGACGACATCCTAATCACCGACGCGGGCGCCGAGATCCTGTCGCGCGATGTCCCCAAGGATGCGGACGACATCGAGGCGCTCATGGCTGGGGAGACCAGTGCCAAGAATGGCGCCCAAACCGCCCGCGCACGGAGTACAGAGCATGAGTAACCACTATGATCTCGTCATCGTCGGTGGCGGCCTGGTGGGCGGCAGTCTGGCCTGCGCCCTGCGCGACACCGGGCTGCGCATTGCCATCATCGAGAAGGTGCCCGCCAGCGCCGCCATCCAGCCAAGCTACGACGAGCGGGTCATCGCTCTGTCGCACGGCAGCCGGCGCATTTTCACCGGCATGGGGCTGTGGTCGGCCATCGCACCCGAGGCCGAGCCAATCCGGCGCATTCATATCTCCGATCGCGGCCATGCCGGCTTTGCCCATCTGAGCGCCGAGGAAGAAGGCGTCGATTCCCTGGGCGAGGTGGTCCCGGCGCGCGCCATGGGCGCCGCCATCGAGCAGGCCCTGGCCGAGCATCCGCGCATCGACTGGCTGCGCCCCGGTCGCATCGTCGCCTTGAATCTTAACGCCGAGCAGGCGCGACTGGAGGTGATGCTGCCCGATGGCCATCGCAGCCTGAGCGCCAGTCTGGTGGTCGCGGCGGATGGCGGGGATTCCAGTCTGCGCGAGCGCCTCGGCATCCCGCTGCGCGACCGGGACTACGGCCAGCAGGCGATTATTTCCACGGTGCTGGCGGAACAAGCGCCCGCACGCACGCGCGGCACCGCCTTCGAGCGCTTTACCCGCTCCGGCCCGCTAGCCATGCTGCCCATGACCCAAGGCCGCTACTCGGTGGTCTGGACCGCCTGGGAGCGCGAGGCGCCCGGCATTCTGGCGCTGGACGACCAGGCGTTTGTGGCGCGCTTGCAGCAGCGTTTCGGCCAGCGGCTCGGTCGCCTGACCCAGCCGGCGCGGCGCTTTGCCTATCCACTGCGGCTGCGCCTGGCGCGCCAGATCACCCGCGAGCGCTTCGCGCTGATTGGCAACGCTGCTCACACACTGCACCCGGTGGCTGGCCAGGGCTTTAATCTCGGGTTGCGCGATGTCGCCGAGTTGACCGATCTCTTGGTCGAGGCGCAGAGCACGGCGGCGGATCCTGGCGGCGTGGCGCTGCTCAAGGCCTACCAGCGCCGCCGCCGGGCGGATCATCTGGCCACCGCCGGACTGACCGACGGCCTGGTGCGCCTGTTCGGCCTGCCCTGCCCACACGCGCAACTCGGGCGGAATCTCGGGCTGGTGGGGCTGGACCTGCTGCCGCCGCTGCGCCATCGGCTCGCCCGTCGCTTCATGGGGCTGGAGGGGCGACTGCCGCGTCTGGCGCGCGGCCTGCCGCCGGTGTCGTCCGCTTTCCTGCGCTGGGCCGATTCATCCTCGGAGGAGACGCCATGAGCACCAAGCCAAAATCCCGGCCGCGCACCAGCAAGGCGCGGCCGAAACAGCCAAATTCCGGGCAACCCAGCTCCGGGCAACCCGAGCGCGCGAAGCAAACCGCGAGTCAGCAGCAACCCCAAACCGAGCGCCCCAAAATTCAGGGGCAAGCCCCCGAGCAGGTTGATATCGCCATTGTTGGCGGCGGCATGGTCGGCGCGGCCCTGGCCTGCGCCTGTCGTGATCTGGGACTGCGCATCGCTGTGATTGATGCTCAGCCACCGCGACGCGACTGGTCAGCCGGCGACATCGACCTGCGCGTCTCGGCGCTGAGCCGCGCCAGTCAGAATCTACTATCCCGTCTCGGCGCCTGGCCGCGCATGCTGGAACTCGGCGTCAGCCCCTATCGCGAGATGATCGTCTGGGACGCGCCGGACAGCGGCCCCGGCGGTGGCACGCTGCACTTCGACAGCGCGGACCTGGGCGAGCCGGATCTCGGCCACATCGTCGAGAACCGCGTCATCCGCCTGGCGCTCTGGGAGCAGCTCGAACAGGCCGAGAACATCAGCCTGCTGTGCCCGGCCAAGGTCGAAGCCTTGGAGATGGACAGGGACGGTGCGTGCCTGCTCCTGGATGGCAACCAGAGCGACAATCGCAGGCTCACTGCCCGGCTGCTGATTGGCGCCGACGGGCGGGATTCACGCGTGCGCGCGGCGCTCGGCATCGGCTGTGAGACGGTTCTTTATGACCAGCAGGCCATTGTGGCAACAGTCACACCCGGACACTGGCATCGCGAGACCGCCTGGCAGCGGTTTTTGCCGACCGGTCCGCTGGCCTTCCTGCCGCTGGCCGATGGGCGCTGCTCCATCGTCTGGTCCGCCGAGCAAACGCGCGCGGAAGAACTGCTGGCCATGGACGACGACCGCTTTGCGCGCGAACTCGAGACGGCATTTGATCGCCGCCTGGGTCCGATCCGCGCTGTCGGCCCGCGTGCCTCCTTTGGCCTGCGGCGCTCCCATGCCCTGCGCTATGTCCAAGACCGCGCCGCCCTGATTGGCGATGCTGCCCATGCCATCCATCCGCTCGCCGGCCAGGGAGTGAATCTCGGCTTTCTCGATGTTGCCGCGCTGCATGATGCTCTGGCCCACGCCCATCGCCACGGGCGCGATATCGCCAGCCCCGCTATCCTGCGCCGCCATGAGCGCGCCCGCCGCGGCGAAAACGAGCACATGCTGCTCGCCATGGACGCGATCAAACGCCTGTTCAGCAACGCCAATCCATTATTGGCCGCCGCCCGCGGGCTGGGTCTGACCGCCGTCAACCAACTCCCGGTGCTCAAGCAGCGCCTGATGCGTGAAGCCATGGGACTGAGGTGAAATTTGACCTGTCCAGCTACCGCGGCACGGCACTAGCCTCTTCAGGCGGTAGGCGACAAGGCAAGCCAATTCTTGTTACCGTGGTTTCTTGGCCAAGGGCCAGAAGAGACCCGAACGTCAGTAACCTGTTCCTGGAACTTCTGTCCCTGGCCCCCCCTGGATCCACTTCCCTTGGATCTACCCCAGAAACATCCCCAGGCAATTTTTCGATGCGCGCGGCATGGGCTTTGGTTACCCTATCGCGCTAGGTTCCGGGCCAACGCCAAATGAGACCGCCCGCTTCACGCTAACCCCAGACACCTTACAGTTAGGGAGACCTCCAATGGCCGCGAAGAACGCTTTCTATGCTCAATCCGGTGGCGTGACCGCCGTGATCAATGCCTCCGCCTGCGGGGTGATCGAGACCGCCCGCCAGCACAAGGACAAGATCGCCAATGTTTATGCCGGGCGCAACGGCATCATAGGCGCCCTGACCGAGGATCTGATCGACACCAGTCAGGAAAGCGACGATGACATCGCCGCGCTGCGCCACACCCCATCCGGCGCCTTTGGCTCCTGCCGCTACAAGCTCAAAAGCCTGGAGGCCAACAAACGCGAGTACGAGCGC
Source organism: Thiorhodovibrio winogradskyi (assembly GCF_036208045.1). NCBI lineage: Bacteria > Pseudomonadati > Pseudomonadota > Gammaproteobacteria > Chromatiales > Chromatiaceae > Thiorhodovibrio > Thiorhodovibrio winogradskyi. Next base: position 323,972 of record NZ_CP121472.1, read on the forward strand.
CTGATCGAGGTCTTCAAGGCGCATGACATCGGCTATTTCTTCTACAACGGCGGCGGCGACTCGGCCGACACCTGCTACAAGGTCAGCCAGCTGTCCGAGACCTTGGGTTACCCGGTGCAGGCCATCCATGTCCCCAAGACGGTGGATAACGACCTGCCGATCACCGACAACTGCCCGGGCTTTGGCTCGGTGGCCAAATACATCGCCACCTCGGCGCTAGAGGCCTCCTTCGATGTGCGCTCCATGGCCAAGACCTCGACCAAGCTCTTTGTGCTCGAAGTCATGGGGCGCCATGCCGGCTGGATCGCCGCCGCCGGCGGCCTGATCGAAGACCACGGCATCCCGGTGCTGGTGCTCTTCCCGGAAATCGAGTTCGATCAGGAACAATTCATGGCCAAGGCCAAGGGCATGGTCGAGCAGCACGGCTACTGCACCGTGGTGGTTTCCGAGGGCTGCCACTGGCCCGATGGGCGCTTCCTGGCCGAGCAGGGTACCAAGGACGCCTTTGGTCATGCCCAACTCGGTGGCGCCGCGCCGGTGGTGGCGAACATGGTCAAGGAAGCACTGGGCTACAAGTTCCACTGGGCGGTGGCCGATTATCTGCAACGGGCCGCGCGCCACCTGGCCTCCAAGACCGATGTCGAGCAGGCTTACGCCACCGGCAAGGCGGGCGTGGAGTTCGCCCTGGCTGGACACAATGCCATCATGCCGACCATCAAGCGAGTCAGTAGTGATCCCTACCGCTGGGAAGTGGGCGAGGCGCCGCTGTCCGAAGTGGCCAATGTGGAAAAATTCATGCCACGCGACTTCATCACCGAAGACGGCTTTGGCATCACGGCGGCCTGCAAGGAGTATTTGCTGCCCTTGATTCAGGGCGAGGACTATCCGCCCTTCAGCAACGGCCTACCGCGTTTTGTGACACTGAAAAACGCGCCGGTCGAGAAGAAACTCGCGGCTTTCGAACTCTGAGCGAAAGCTGCCGAGGACATGCGTCGGGCCTGATCGGCCCGGCCGCGGACTTCCCTTGCCGTCATCGCGCAAATCCCATCCCTGCTGTGTCGCGCCCTGACGGCTCTTCAAGCCCACCAACCCGTATTAGGAGCGAACTCAAACCATGGGAACTTTTTTTGCGATTCTGTGCGCCTTCGCGGCGCTCGGTTACGGCATCTGGTCCGTGCAATGGATCCTCAAGCTATCGCCCGGCAACGAGCGCATGCAAGAGATTGCCGCCGCCATCCAGGAAGGCGCCAGTGCCTACCTTAATCGTCAGTACATGACCATCGGCATGGTTGGCGGCGCACTGGCCGTCCTGTTGCTGATTTTTCTCGATTTCTACACCGCCATGGGTTTTGTAATCGGCGCCCTCTTCTCGGGCGCGGCCGGTTACATTGGCATGAACATCTCGGTGCGCGCCAATGTGCGCACCGCCCAGGCCGCCAATGACGGACTGGATGCCGCGCTGCAGGTTGCCTTCCGCGGCGGGGCCATTACCGGCCTGCTGGTGGTGGGCCTGGGCCTGCTGGGCGTGGCCGGCTACTATGGCTTCATGGCCATGAGCGGCGTCGAGCAGAAAGAAGCCCTGCATGCCCTGGTCGGCTTGGGCTTTGGTGGCTCGCTGATTTCCATCTTCGCGCGACTCGGCGGCGGCATTTTCACCAAGGGCGCCGATGTGGGCGCCGATCTGGTTGGCAAGGTCGAGGCTGGCATTCCCGAGGATGATCCGCGCAACCCGGCGGTCATCGCCGATAATGTCGGCGACAACGTCGGCGACTGCGCCGGCATGGCCGCTGACCTGTTCGAGACCTACGCGGTCACAGTCGTGGCCACCATGCTGCTCGGCTCGCTAGTGATGACCGCCGGCTCCGCCGTGACTTATCCGCTGGTCCTTGGCGGTATTTCCATTATCGCATCCGTCATCGGCACCTTCTACGTCAAGGCCGAGGAAGGCGACACCAAGATCATGAGCGCCCTGTACAAGGGGTTGATCATCGCCGGCGGCATCGCCGCGGCCGCCTTCCTGCCCATCACCCTGATCATGAACCCGGGTGGCGGCTTCGGCGCCAGCTTCGCGCTCTATCTCGCGGCCCTGATCGGCCTGGCATTGACCGGCCTGCTGGTGGTCATCACCGAATACTATACCGGCACCGAGTTCAATCCGGTCAAGCTGGTGGCCAAGGCGTCCGAAACCGGACACGCGACCAACATCATCGCCGGCCTGGGTGTCTCGATGAAATCCACGGCCGCGCCCGTGCTGGCCGTCTGCGTGGCCATTCTGCTGTCCTACTGGCTCGGCGGGCTGTACGGTATCGCCATCGCCGCCACCGCCATGCTCAGCATGACTGGCATCATCGTCGCGCTCGACGCCTTTGGCCCCATCACCGACAACGCCGGCGGCATCGCCGAAATGGCCGAGCTGGATGAAAAAATCCGTGGCATCACCGACCCGCTCGACGCCGTCGGCAACACCACCAAGGCCGTCACCAAGGGTTACGCCATCGGCTCCGCCGGCCTGGCCGCGCTGGTGCTCTTTGCTGACTACACCCATGCCCTGGGCGATGCGACCGCCGACTTTAGCCTCAACAACCACATGGTGATCATTGGTCTGTTCATTGGCGGCATGGTGCCCTACCTGTTCGGCGCCATGGCCATGGAGGCCGTCGGTCGTGCCGCCAGCGGCATCGTGACCGAAGTGCGCCGCCAGTTCAAAGAGATGCCCGGCATCATGAAGGGCGAGCAAAAGCCGGACTACACCAAGGCGGTCGACATGCTGACCAAGGACGCCATCAAAGAGATGATCGTCCCCTCCCTGCTGCCGGTCTTGGTGCCGGTGCTAGTGGGCGTGATTCTGGGTAAAGAAGCGCTGGGTGGCATGCTGATCGGCACCATCGTCACCGGCCTGTTCGTCGCCATCTCCATGACCGTCGGTGGTGGCGCCTGGGACAATGCCAAAAAGTACATCGAAGACGGACAGCTGAAGGACGCCAATGGCAACGTCCAGGGCAAAGGCTCCGAAGCCCACAAGGCCGCCGTCACTGGCGATACAGTCGGCGACCCCTACAAGGACACCGCCGGCCCAGCCGTGAACCCGCTGATCAAGATCATCAACATTGTGGCGCTCTTGATTGTGCCGCTGTTGTGATCGAGCCGCTTTAGGCGACACAGACCGGAGCCATGCGCATTGATTGTGCATTGCTCCGGTTTGACGCTCCGGTTGTCCAATTGCAGAATGAAGCTACCGAATGGACATCGCGCGGACTTAGGCACCAAGCTTGAGGACTATGTACTCAACACAAAACATCTCGAAGGGCGTCACAAGGCGCGAGTTTTCGACTCGGCACTCGGGATCACCCTGACCAATGTTGAGCGCCTTCGGGGTTCGCTATTGACGGCCGCCGCTTGCTCTGACGCAGCAGTTCACAGAGGACACAACGGCTTCGGAGATATTTACAGCCTGCGCTTGCAGATGCACAAGGGTCACGCATACATTTCGGTGCAATCGGCTTGGATCATTCTGAATGGCGAGGATTTTCCTCGTTTAGTCAGTTGCTATGTGGGTTAAATCATGCAATCAGAATTTCATCTTCATGATCCAGTTGCCTTGCTTGCCGATATACCAGCGCGCGATTTCGAGACAAGTCGCCCGTTACGTCTCAAACGCGGCCAGATTGGAACTATTGTTATGATTTATAACAGCGAGACCTATGAGGTCGAATTTACCGATATCCAGGGGCAAACATGCGCCTTATTGCCAATCCCCGCTGCAAAGCTGATGCGTCTGCATCACATGGTTGAGGCAGCAGCCTAGAGCCACTGATAACGTGGTTACGATGTACCCAGGTGAAGGTTCTTCACGGGCCTTTTTTTGCACTGAGGCCGGATAGCAATGACAAACAACCCGGCGTATCAGCCAATTCCTTAACGGAGACCCTCCATGGATTTACGCAGCGTCCCGCGCGGCGACAATGTTCCGAATGAAATCAACGTCATCATCGAGATTCCGTCGCACGCGGAACCTGTCAAGTACGAAATGGACAAGACCACCGGGGCCATGTTCGTGGATCGCTTCATGTCCACCGCCATGCACTACCCCTGCAACTATGGCTATGTGCCTCATACGCTGTCGCTCGACGGCGATCCTATCGATGTCATGGTGGTCACGCCTTATCCGCTGATTCCCGGCTCGGTGATCAAGTGCCGGCCCATCGGTGTGCTCAAGATGACAGACGAATCCGGCGACGACGCCAAGGTTCTCGCCCTGCCGATTGACAAGCTGTTCAAGGGTTATCGCAACATCACCAGCTTCCGCGACATGCCGCCACATCTGCTCGATCAGATCGCGCACTTCTTCGAACACTACAAAGATCTGGACGAGGGCAAATGGGTGCGCATCGCCGGCTGGGGCGGGCGCGAGGAGGCGCGCGAGGAAATCATGGCCTCGGTCAAGATGTTCGACGAGGCGCCAGAGAAGCCGAATTTCTAGGCATGAACACAGCGGCCGGCCCTCTCATCGAACCGACCCGTAACCGCGCACCCCGGAGGGACTGAGCAGATGGCCGAGGAACTCACCCACTTCGACAATCAAGGCCGGGCGCACATGGTCGATGTCGGCGAAAAACCCCCGACCCAACGCTGCGCCATTGCCAGCGGGCGCATTCTGATGCGGATGCCCACCTTGGCGTTGATTGAATCCGGCGACACCACAAAGGGCGATGTGCTGGCCATCGCCCGCATCGCCGCCATCATGGCCGCCAAGCGCACCGCCGACCTGATTCCGCTGTGCCATCCCCTGCCACTGACCCATGTGGAAGTGAGCTTCCAGCCACAACGGCAGCCGCCCTCGGTCGCGTGCACCGCAAGGGTCGAGACGCTATCCAAGACTGGGGTGGAGATGGAAGCCCTGTGCGCGGTGCAGATCGGCCTGCTGACCATCTATGACATGTGCAAGGCCATTGATCGCGGCATGACCATGGAAGGCATCGCCCTGGTTGAAAAAAGCGGCGGCCGCTCCGGACATTGGCGGCGCGATGGCGACGCTGGCATGGCGGGCGCATGAATCCTGTCTTTCAGCGCGCGCACTTTCTGTCCGCCGCCTCCGGACTGGATCATGCTCCGCCGGATACGGGCGCCGAGGTCGCCTTTGCCGGGCGCTCCAACGCCGGGAAATCCAGCGCGCTCAATGCTCTGTGCCACCAGAACCGGCTCGCGCGCACCAGCAAGACGCCAGGTCGCACCCAACAACTGATTTTTTTCCAACTCGACGATGAGCACCGCCTGGTTGACCTGCCCGGCTACGGCTTCGCCAAGGTTTCGGTCGCCATCAAGACCGGCTGGCAACAGCTCATGGCCAATTACCTGGCAGAGCGCCAATCACTGCATGGTCTGGTGGTGCTGATGGACATCCGCCACCCGCTGACCGACATCGACCGCCAGATGCTGGCCTGGGGCCAGGACGCCGCACTGCCGCTGCTGGTTCTTTTAACCAAGGCCGACAAGCTCAAGCGCGGGGCGGTTGACAGGACCCTGCATCAGGTCAGACGCGAGCTCACCGAGCTCCCCCCCGGCAGCCAGCTGCTGGCCTTTTCCGCCACCAAAGCCCTGGGAATCGAATCATCCCAGGCATGGATCAGCGAACAACTGACGCGCCAACCCCTCACCCTGTTGCAGTCGGACACTAGCTGATGCAACAGCAGTTCCAAATTTTGTAATGCTATACGCACAACGCCACTCTCGGGGGACCCATTGGATGCCAACCAAACCCATTCACCTCACTATCACGGCAACTCTCGGTCTGGGGGCGGCTTCCTTAACGCTGGCGGGAAGCATTGACTTCAGCCCAGCACCCTTTGCGCAAACGGATGCCGACAAGCGCCAGATTCTGACATCGCCATCCGCCATGGTCGATGGTCGACAGGCCCCCCTTGAATACCGCGCCATCCTGCGCTCAGGCGACAGGGTGGGCAGCGGCACCTTTGGCCTGCTGCACGACATCCAGGGCAATCCGCTGCTGGCCGCGGACGGCTCGCCCGTGATCTCCAACAGCAACGACTTCAGCTCCATCCTCACCGGCAAGGATGGCAAGCTTTACATGGTCTCCCACTTTGAGTCACGCCCCGGCGCCATCTATCTGACCGAGCTGGCTCAGGATAGGCAGACGGGCGCGCTGAGTGCCATCCAGACCCGAGCGCTCGACCTTGCCGCGCAGCGCGGTGGCTGGGTACTTTGCGCGGGTAGTGTGACGCCCTGGGGCACGCACCTGGGCGCGGAAGAGTATGAACCGGACGCCAGGCAATGGCGCGACCAGAGCATCAGCCCCTACAACGCCGCCATGGCGACCTACTTTGGCGCCGCGCCTGCCCAAGCCGGCGACCTCATGAACCCCTATGACTACGGCTACCCGATTGAAATTGATGTCAGCGACTTTGATCACGCCAGGGTACAAAAACACTACGCCATGGGGCGCATCGCGCTCGAGCTTGGCTATGTGCTACCGGATCGAAAAACCCTCTACCTGTCGGACGATGGCACCAATGTCGGCCTGTTCCGCTTTGTTGCCCAAACCCCAGGCGACCTGAGCGCCGGCTCTCTCTGGGCCGCGCGCTGGTCGCAACGATCCGCGGCCGGCGCCGGTACCGCGTTGCTGGACTGGGTCTATCTGGGATATGCCAGCAACGACCAGGTCAGCCAGTGGAAAGACAGTTATCGCTTTGCCGACATCTTCGACGAGGCCGATCCAGTCAAGGAAAAGGGCAAGAACACAGGCCGCTGCCCGGAGGGCTTCAGCTCCATCAACGTCGGTCATCAAGACGGCCAGCACCAGTGCCTGAAGCTGCGCGACATCGACGGCGATGGCGCCGTCTGGCAGTCCGACTGGAACATCGCCTCGCGCCTGGAGACCCGGCGTTGGGCGGCCATGCGGGGCGCCACCACCGAGTTCCGCAAGATGGAAGGCATCAGCTACAACCCGGACGCGAACCTGCTCTACCTTGCCATGTCCGAGATCGACCGTGGCATGCTCGATTTTGCTCGGGTTGGCAAGGGGCGCGAGGGGGAAAAGCGGCCCTATGATCAATACGATATCGGCGGCCCCAACCACATGACCATTGCCCGGGGCAATCTGTGCGGCGCCGTCTACGCTCTCTCGCTCGACGGCAACTACACCGCCACCCACATCTTCCCGCTCATCTCGGGTACGCCCATGACGACCAATCATGGCGCCGAGGCCGACTCGCCAGACTTCGACGGCCTGAACCACTGCGATATCGACGGCATCGCCAACCCGGATAACATCAGTTACCTGCCGGGCTACCACAGACTGATCATCGGCGAGGACAGTGTCTCTGGTCACCAGAACGACATGGTCTGGGCCTACAACACCCAATCCGGCGCTCTCACCCGCATCCAGACCACGCCCTATGGCGCGGAGGCGACCTCGGCCTATTGGTATCCCAACATCAAGGGCTTCGCCTATCTGATGTCGGTGGTGCAGCATCCTTATGGCGAGCCGGACGCATCCGGCATCCATCCGGCGCAGCGTTTGAAGAATCCCGCGCAAGCCGCTGGTTACACGGGGTATCTGGTGTTTCCCGCGCTGGACCATTAGGGGGGCGGAAAGCCATTACTATCCCTTTGCCACCCCTTTGCCACCCCGGCAAGCGCCATTTGGCGAGTCAATTCATCACAGGCGAATCCATTCGCCTCGCAAGGGAGGCATCTTCATGCCAACACTCAAAATTCAAACCAATGCCACGCGCGATGACAGCGCCTGGGACGCACTGCTTGACACCGCCTCCAAGCAGGTCGCGGAACTACTCGGCAAGCCGGAGGGCTATGTGATGGTGATCGCCGAGCCGACCGCCAAGATGCGTTTTGCTGGCACCGATGAACCCCTAGCCTATCTGGAGCTAAAAAGTCTCGGGCTCCCGGAGGCGCGCACGCCTGAGCTGTCCGCCGCGCTCACTGCGCTGGTGGGGGAGCATCTGGGGGTGCCGGCGGCGCGGGTGTATATCGAGTTCAGCGCCCCGGCGCGGCATCTGTTTGGCAGGGCGAAACCGTGCTAGCCCTAATTGACAAGCCGTAGAAGTATTTACCCTCGATTCTGGACATTTCCGTCCGACTCGTTCAAACTGCCTGCCTATGTTGATTGACGAGGCAGCCCCCTGAACTTGCACGACATCACCCTGCGTGCGGTCGCCCCAGATGAAGAGGCGCGCTTCAAAGCATTGCTCGAGGCGTATCACTACCTGGGCGCGGCGGCAAAAATCGGTCACACCCTCTGGTATGTCGCCATCTGGCGGGATCAGTGGTTGGCGTTGCTGGTGCTGAGCGCCGCGGCCTGGAAGTGCGCGGCGCGCGATCAGTGGATCGGCTGGGATCGCCGCTACCAGTTCGACCGCCTGCATCTGATCGCCAACAACGCCCGCTTTCTCATTCTGCCCCAGTGGCATGTGCCCAATCTCGCCTCCAAGGTGCTGTCGCTGTGCGAGCGCCAGGTCAGCACTGATTGGCAGACCCGCTTCGGTTATCCGCTGTGGTTGCTGGAGACCTTCGTCGATCCGCGCCGCTTTACCGGCACCTGCTATCGCGCGGCCAACTGGCTGGAGGTCGGGCAGACGCGCGGGTACCGCCGCACGCGCGCCGGCTACAGCCAGCAGCCCGATGGCGCCAAGCGGGTGTTTGTCCGCCCCTTGATCGGGCAGGTCCAAGCACGCTTGTCCGACCCAAGACTCGATTCCCAGTATCGCTATGGAGCCCCAAAACTCATGATCTCCGCACAACAGATGCGTTCGCTTCCTGCGTTCTTTGTCGATGTCCCTGATCCGCGTCGCGGCCAAGGCCGGCGTCATCCCTTGCCGGTGGTTCTTGCGATCTCCGCCGCGGCGGTGCTGTGCGGGGCGCGTGGCTATAAGGCCATCGCCGCTTGGGCGAAGGATCTCAGCCAGGCGGCCCGGGCGCGCTTTGGTTGCCGTTATCGCAACGGTCGCTATGAGGTGCCCAGCCGCACGCGCATCCGCGATGTCCTCACCCGGGTCGATCCCGACGCCCTTGATGGGGCGCTGCAGGGCTGGAATGCGCAGATGGGCGCCGAGGACGAGGGCCTGGCCATTGATGGCAAGACGATGTGCAATGCCATCGACGCCGAGGGACGCCAGACCCACATCCTCGGTGTCGTTGGACATGACTCCAAGGTCTGTCACACCCAAAAAAAGTCGGTGCTTTGCCTGTCAATGGCAGTGATGAACTGAAGCAAACCAACGAGATCGGGATGGCCATCCCGGTGCTCGACTCCCTCGACCTCACTGACAAGACCCTCACCGCCGACGCCCTGCTCACCCAGCGCTCGCTCGCTGAGTATCTCATCGAACGGGGCGCGCATTACGTCTTTATCGCCAAAGAGAATCAGCCCACGCTGGTTGCCGACATCCGCCTGCTTTTCCAGGCGCGGGGCGAGCCGGATTTTCGCGAGTCATCGGACCTTGCGCATGGGCGTATCGAAAGCCGCGCGATTTGGACCTCCACGGCGCTGAACAACTATCTCGATTTCCCCCATGTCGGGCAGGTCTTCGCCATTGAGCGCACCACCACTGAGAAAAAAACCGACAAGACCTCCGTCGAGACAGTCTTCGGCGTCACGGATCATACCCCTGAGAGTGCAAGCCCTAAGCGCCTGCTCGCCTTCAACCGTGGGCATTGGGGCATTGAAGCCCATCACTGGATCCTCGACTGGAACTGGGATGAGGATCGCTGCACCATCCGCACCGGCCATGGACCAGAAAACATCACCCGACTGCGCCGGTTTGCCGCCGGTCTGATCAAAACGAAATCCAAGGATTCCGTGGCAGCCACCATCGAGAAGCTCGCGCGCAAAGTCCGCCGTGTCTTCGATTATCTGGGCATGACGGCAAACTCAATGCCCCGCGCTGCCCGTGTCGCGCCTGTTGGTTAGAACGGATTTGCCGTGATCTGTTTGGCTTCAATGGTGGCACCTTCTGAGCGGCCTCGCTACACTTCAGGGTTTTACCTGATCGGTTTGAACGATGCGCCTGTCTCAGTTCCCCCTCAATACCCTGAAAGAAACCCCGGCGGATGCCGAGATTGCCAGCCACCAGCTGATGCTGCGCGCCGGCATGATCCGCAAACTCGCCGCCGGACTCTACACCTGGCTGCCGCTCGGCCTGCGCGTGCTGCGCAAGGTCGAGGCCATTGTGCGCGAGGAAATGAACCGCGCCGGCGCGCTCGAGGTCTCCATGCCAGCGGTGCAACCGGCCGAGCTGTGGCAGGAATCCGGACGCTGGGAAAAATATGGCCCTGAACTGCTGCGCATCCGCGACCGCCACCAGCGCGAGTTTTGCTTTGGCCCCACGCACGAGGAAATCATCACCGAACTGGCGCGCAACGAGCTGCGCAGCTACAAGCAGCTGCCGGTGAATTACTACCAGATTCAAACCAAATTCCGCGATGAAATCCGCCCCCGCTTCGGCGTGATGCGCGCGCGCGAGTTCCTGATGAAAGACGCCTATTCCTTTCATCTCGACAGCGCCTCCCTGGCCGAGACTTACGAGATCATGTACCAGACCTACAGCCGCATTTTCCGCCGCTGCGGGCTGGACTTTCGCGCCGTGCAGGCCGACACCGGCAGCATCGGCGGCAATGCCTCGCATGAATTTCATGTGCTGGCCAGCAGCGGCGAGGATGCCATCGCCTTCTCCACCGGCAGCGACTATGCCGCCAATGTCGAGCTGGCCGAGGCAGTCGCGCCAGCCGCCGCCGCACCCGCGCCAACCCAAGAGGCGCGCCTGGTCGATACTCCCGAGGCCAAAACCATCGCCGAGTTGGTCGAGCAATTCGGCCAGCCGATTGAGCGCACCGTCAAAACCTTGATTGTTGCCGCGGCGGAGGATGGACTGGAGGCCAAGGGCACTCAGGACAAGAAGGACACCAGGGACAGCAAGGGCAACAATGACGGCGAGAACAGCGCGATGCCCAAAGCGGGCCTGATTGCCCTGCTGGTGCGTGGCGACCATGGATTAAACAGCGTCAAGGCCGAGAAGCTGCCCCAGGTGGCCAGCCCACTGCGCATGGCCACCGAGGAGGAAATTCGCGCCGCCATTGGCGCCGGTCCCGGCTCCCTGGGACCGAAAGACCTACCCATCCCCTGCGTGGTGGATCGCGCCGTGGCGGTGGCGGCGGACTTTAGCGCCGGCGCCAACCAGGACGGCAAACACTGGTTCGGGCTCAACTGGGGCCGCGACCTGCCGCTGCCGCCGGTGGCCGACCTGCGCAACGTGGAGGAAGGCGACCCAAGCCCCGACGGCCAGGGCCAGCTCACCATCGCGCGGGGCATCGAGGTGGGGCATATTTTCCAGCTTGGTACCAAATACAGCCAGGCAATGAAAGCCGTGGTGCTGGATGACGCCGGCAAGGCCATTACCCCCACCATGGGCTGCTACGGCATCGGTGTGTCGCGCGTGGTGGCCGCCGCCATTGAGCAGCACCATGACGAACGCGGCATCCGCTGGCCCGAACCCATCGCGCCCTTCAGCGTCGCCCTGCTGCCGATGAAGCTCGGCAAATCCTACCGGGTGCGCGAGGCGGCCGAACGGCTGCATCAAGACCTTGAGAACGCCGGCATCGAGGTGCTCTACGATGATCGCGACGCCCGCCCCGGGGTCATGTTCGCCGACATGGAACTTATCGGCATCCCCCATCGGCTGGTCATCGGCGACAAGCATCTGGATAACGGCAAACTGGAATACAAAGGCCGGCGCGATCAGGACATGCAACTGATCGACCTGGACCAAGCCATCCCCTTTCTTCTGCGGCAACTTGCCGCCAATTCCAACTGAAGACACCCGGCAAGTCCAAGGTCAGGCCGGCGACACATTCCACTCCCTCGCCCGCACCAACAGGCGGCGGGCTCCCACCCATTTGGACAAAGATACTCAATGAGCAGAATTGAATCCTTCACCCGCGAGCAACTGCTCGCCTGCGGCCATGGCGAGATGTTCGGACCAGGCAATGCACAGCTCCCGGTGCCCAACATGCTGATGATGGACCGCATTATCCACATGAGCGACGACGGTGGGCCCCACGGCAAGGGCGAGATCATCGCCGAACTCGACATCACGCCCGATCTCTGGTTCTTTGGCTGTCACTTTCCCGGCGATCCAGTCATGCCCGGCTGCCTGGGACTGGACGCCTTCTGGCAGATCGTCGGCTTTTATCTTGCCTGGATCGGCAACCCCGGCCATGGTCGCGCCCTGGGTGTGGGGGAGGTGAAATTCAGCGGGCAAGTACTCCCCAAGGCCAACAAGGTCACCTACAGGGTCAGCATGAAGCGCGTCATCAGCCGCAAACTGGTGCTTGGCATCGCCGATGGCATCATGGACGTGGATGGCCGCGAGATCTACACCGCCAAGGATTTGCGGGTGGGGCTTTTCATGTCGACGGACGGATTTTAGGCCGCGACTCAAAGCTTCGTGGATATTGACAGTGTGTCATTGTCGCTCACTGAACAAGCAAGAGAAAAAAAAGCGGCCGGAAGGCCGCTTTTTTCAACTTTAGACGATCCCGAAGGATCGTCTTGATCGGTATTGGATCCAGTTCCTCAGAACTTGTGGATCATGCCGAGGGAGAAGCCATCCCAAGAGGAGGTTACGCCATTGCTAATGTTGGGCGTACCCGTCATAGTAACATAGTCTTCGTAATCATCATCGACGTTGGTGTACAGAATGTACGCCTTGGTCCGCTTGCTGAAGTTGTGGTCAAAGGCGATGGCCCAAACGGTACGCTCTCCGTCCCAAGCGCTAATCTGATTGCGGTTGTTCGTATTGGCAGCACCGGGGTAGTTGGCGGTGCTAAGCTTGTAGTCACGGTCGGCTTGGCCATACATTGCCTTGACTTGGTTGTTACCAAAGGCGTAGCCAGCTTGAATCTGCCACAACTCTTGGCTTTCAATGCCATCCGGCACGGCCACAAAGGCTCCGCCTGGATTTCTAACTGTGGCTGAGTAAGTCTGGCCGGCAGGATTGTGATCCTGGTTCTCATAGACAGCTGTTAATGTAAAGCCATTCCAATCAAGGAGCCCGAGGCCGATACGCCACTTATCGAAGTCATCGCTAACATAGCTACAGGTGCTTCCTGGGCCCAAGGCGCCGGTCGGCAAGGTGCAATTGGTCGCTGGAGGCGCCAGCGTCACGCCAGCTTCACTGTCAGCCGAGTTCATGAACATCTCATTGCCAGCGGTTTCGTAGGCAACTGATGCGTAGAAAGGACCGTTGCTGTAGATACCAGCTAACGACCAAGCACCGTTCAACTCGTCGGAATTAACATTGTTATTGCCGAGTGCAGTCGAGCCACCGGGAGCAACGAGTGCGCCCATGAACTGGAAGCCGGAGAAGCTTGGCGAGATGTAGGCGATGGTGTTGTCCGCGCGAACGTCATCAAAGCCCACAGTACCGTTGTAGTCCGCCATGGTGTCGGAGAACATATCCAACTTGCCAGTAGAGATTTTCATCGGTGTGTCATGACGACCGACCAACACGGTACCAAAGCTTCCAGCCAAACCAACGAAGCTATTACGCATGCTGATACTATCTGAACCGCTGGTGACATTATCGTTCGTATCGGCCAAGCTCACACCAAGTTCGACTTGGTAAATCGCTTTTAGACCGTTGCCGAGATCTTCGGAACCCTTGACACCAACCCGGTTGGCACGGCTCACACCAGGAATGTAGTCGCCCTTGCCGTTGATACCCCAACCAGAGAAATCGGTTCCGCCTCTTACTCTATTGCCATTGGGTGCGAATACAGGTGTTTGATAGGCGTTTTTCACGTCGGCATAGTCAATCGAGACATGCAGCTTACCGTACAGGATGGCCTCTGCCATCGCGGCGGCAGGAGCGGCCATGGCGGCGGCTACTGCTAGACCAATGATTTTCTTTTTCATCGTGTTCTCCGCTGTGGTGGGGATGAAAGAGTTTGGGGAAAGATTTTGCAGTGCTGTGCTGCAAGCTGAATATTAGACCATGACACAACAGTGCGCAACACTTTTTTTGAAAAAAGAGACAAGTTTTTCTGTCTGTATCATATAGGCAACAAGCGCCGAGATGTCGCGTGAATTTTTTCCATCTCAGGTATTTAAATGCCAAAGCTAAGAAGTTGCCGAGGTTTTTCAGGGCGCCCCTGGTCAGACAGACCTGGTGCCACGCAACAAATAGGCGGAATTGCCACAGTGTCGACCTGGTTGCCGCGGCTTGAGGAGATGGAGAAAACAAAAAACCCGCGCGCGGCGGGTTTTGGCGGGGATGCTCTCTTAGCTTAGGTCAGCAATTTTAAATTTTGTTTTCCAGCGCCTGGTTATCTACACCAGATGAAACACCTAAACTTGGAATTGATGCTCTATTGCAGCTCTCAGGAGTGGTGCCTGGGGACTGGAGACTCTTTGGTAGAAATGCTAGAGAATGTGGAGAAAACAGAAGACAGAGTAATGTGGCTGGGGGACTAGGATTCGAACCTAGGTTAACGGAGTCAGAGTCCGTGGTCCTGCCGCTAGACGATCCCCCAAATTTGAACGCAAATCCTAGCGCTACTCCTGGCGTTTGGAGCCTGGGCGTTTGGAGCCTGGGCGTTTGGAGCCTGGGCGTTTGACTTAACGCTTGGAGAACTGCGGGCGCTTTCTGGCCTTGTGCAGACCAATCTTCTTGCGCTCGACCTCGCGCGCGTCGCGAGTGAGGAAGCCGGCTTGGCGCAGCGGCGCGCGGTAGGCGTCGTTATAGTCAACCAGGGCGCGGGCGATACCGTGGCGAATGGCGCCGGCCTGCCCCGTGGTGCCGCCGCCGCTGACCGTGATGCGCATGTCTATCCGGTCGAGCATGGAGAGCGTCTCCAGTGGTTGGCGCACGACCATACGCGCGGTCTCGCGGCCAAAGAACTTATCGAGCGGTTTGCCGTTGACCTCGATCTTGCCCGAGCCAAGGGTCAGGAATACCCGCGCAGCCGCGCTTTTGCGGCGCCCGGTGGCATAGTGCATCTGCGTCATTGATTAAAGATCCTTCAGGCGGTTTGGGCGGTTTAAATGTCCAGCGGTTGCGGCTGCTGGGCCGCGTGGCGGTGCTCCGCCCCCGCGTAAATCTTGAGCTTTTTGAGCATGGCTCGCCCCAGCGGGTTGTGCGGCATCATGCCCTTGACGGCAGCCTCGAGCACCCGCTCCGGATGACGCGCGAGCATGTCAGCCAAGTTGGAGGAGCGCAGATTGCCGATGTACCCAGTGTGGCGGTAGTACATCTTGTTCTCGAGCTTATTGCCAGTGACACGGATTTTCTCGGCATTGACCACCACCAGGTAGTCGCCGGTGTCGACATGCGGGGTGTAACAAGGCTTATGCTTACCGCGCAGGCGCCGCGCCAGTTCGGTGGCGAGACGGCCCAGCGTCTTGCCCTCGGCATCCACCAGATGCCAGACACGGCGCACTTCAGCCGGCTTTGCGCTTACAGTTGTCATTGTTGTTGGCTCCAAACCACAAATAGGCAAGGCAGCCTGGCGGATGTGAGACCAAATGATGGCCGAGGCGCCCTGGCTAACCCTATAAAATTTAGCATGGCCGACTGGCGGTTCAATCGGCGAAAGACCGCGAAGTATAGCCACAGCCCATCCGCCGCGCAAGGCCCCAGCGCGGAAAATCGGGCAAAAAAATCAGGAAAAGCAAAGCGCCGGTGGCAGCCAAGGCGTTTTATCGCTGATGTGGCGTGTCAGACAAACGCAATCGCTCGACCGGCTCCCCGCCAATAAGATGCGCTTGCAGAATCTCCTCGATATCCTCATGGCTGCGATAGCTGTACCAGACCCCTTGCGGATAGACCACGGCGACCGGCCCCTCGGCGCAGCGATTGAGGCAACCGGCGGCATTGACACGCACACCGCCGGGAATGGCAAGTCCAAGTTCCTTACCGCGCTTTTTGGCGTAGGCGCGCGCCTCGCTGGCCCCGCGCGCATTGCAACACTGGCAGCCTTCCTCGCGCTGGTTGGTACAGAAAAAGAGATGATGGCTATAGTAGGACATGGCTTTGATCTCGCGTTGATCGGAAACAACTGTCGGGCATCGGCCAAGTTTGGGGGAACCGCCGCGCCAGTTCCAGCCCGGCGCGCGCCAATAGACGACCGGACGCTGGAGCGTGGGAGCCAGAGGCCCCAGAGGCGCTGCCGGGGTGACCTACCAACTGGATTCAAGGCTCCGGGCCGCGTTGACGTACCAACTGGACTCAAGGCTCTGGGCCGCGTTGACCTACCAACTGGACTCGAGGCTCCGGGCCGGGTGAGGGTCGCGGGGGTCTCGGCGGCATGGATGCCGCCGGGAAGCCTACAGGGATGTATTCACGGCGTCCCCCGCGACCCTCACCCGGCCCGGAGCCCGGAACGCGCCACACAAGGCTAACCAAGCGCACCACACCACACCGCCGCCCAGCTTGCCCCAAGACTTGCCGCCAAGGCTTTCGCCCACAAGCTTGCGCCAAGCTGGCACGGCGATATACATTAACGCATCAAACACCGAATTTGATATACCAAAATGTCTCACGCTATCCACCAGGCAGAGCCTCTCGCAACCAGCCTGCGCGCCGCACGCGAAGCAAAAGGACTGAGTCAGCGCGACCTGAGCGCGCTTGCTGGCGTACCACAGCCACAGATTTCGCGCATCGAGGCAGGCGTGGTCGATTTGCGGATTTCCAGTCTCGTCGCGCTCGCCAACGCACTCGGCCTGAACGTCACCCTGGTACCACACAAGGCGCTGCCGGCGGTCCGCTCGATCATGCGCCAGACCAGCCACCACACAATCGACACCGAGCCAAAACCGGCCTACTCCCTCGACGATGACTGACTCACAATGACTGGCTCACTCACAATGACTGGCTCGCAATGACTGGCTCGCAATGACTGGCGCGACAATGACTGGCCCATCCACCCTGAATGTGCGACTCCATGAGCGCCTGATCGGCACCTTGACCCATCTTGGCGCCGAACGGACAATTTTCGCCTTGACCGACGACTACATCCAGGACCCGGAAAGACCGACGCTGAGCCTGAGATTCAAAGACACCATGGGCGAGCTGATGACCGATTTTCGGCCCTACAAAATCAAGCTCATGCCCTTTTTCTCGAACTTACTGCCCGAAGGACATCTGCGCAAATACCTTGCACACAGGGCGCACATTCACCCAGAGCGAGAATACTTTCTTCTGAGGATACTGGGACGCGACCTACCCGGTGCGGTCACCGTTGAACCAGCCGATCCCGAAGCTTGGGCGACAGAACCCGGATTGGAAAGCCCCGGCCAGGAAAGCGCGGAAAAACCCCACGCCGGCGCATTGCGTTTTTCTCTGGCGGGTGTGCAGTTAAAATTCTCCGCCGCGGCCGATGCGAAAGGCGGATTAACCATCCCGGCCAGCGGTGTTGGCGGCGACTGGATCCTGAAATTGCCATCGCGCGAGTATCGCGGTATTCCTGAAAACGAATTTTCGATGATGACACTGGCACGGCAAATCGGGATTTTGGTACCCGACATCGCGCTAGTCCCTATCGCATCCATCCAAAATCTGCCCGAGGGCATCGGTCATTTTGGCGATACGGCCTTTGTCATCAAGCGTTTTGACCGCACCGAAACAGGCTCCGTTCACATCGAAGATTTTGCCCAAGTATTTGATGTTTATGCGGAAGACAAATACCAGCGGGCAAGCTTTCGCAACATCGCCGCAGTCATCGCAGCCGAATCCGGCACACAAGATATCGCGGAGTTCATTCGGCGACTGACCTTTAACACACTCATTGGCAATGGCGACATGCACTTGAAAAATTGGTCCCTAATGTACCCCGACACCCGCCACGCGCGACTTTCGCCAGCCTATGATTTTGTATCAACCATCGCCTACATTCCCCAGGACCAAGCCGCGCTGACATTTAGTCGCACCAGGGGATTTGAGACCTTCACCGAAGACGAACTCCTGCATCTTGCCACCAAAGCAGGACTACCGCGCAAGCTAGTGATCGACACAGCGCGCGAAACACTAGCGACATTCTTGGACCTGTGGCCGCGGGAAAAAAAGAACCTGCCCATGCACCAGGACGTTGTCGCGGCCATCGACAGGCATCTAACGCGCCTGCCGCTTGTGATTGGCGCCAAAGCAAATCGCACAATCAACAAGCGCGCGGCTTCCTAGGCAAAACCATTATCGCCCGACACAACCGCTCCAGCGACTGGGAAAGAGGCTCTCCAGCGTGCCGGAGCGGGTGAACAACGCCACGCCCAGACTATAGCCCTGGTAGCGGACAATCACCTGGCCGGGCCGGCACGACGCACACTGAGCGGGGCGAGGCGTCAGAGCACGGCGGCTGAGATAGGCATTGCGCTGCTCGCGATCCAGCTCCATCACCTGTCCTCGCTGGAACAGGGCGCATCCACCAGCACCCGATCAAAGCCGACGGCGGTCGGAATATTGCCCCCATCGCCCCAGGTGGTACTGACATTCACCAGACCCAGTCGATCCAAATTGCCCTGCAGCGCCGCGATGCGCTCGCGCGCGAAATCATTGGCCAGCACAGTCCCGCCATTGCCCAGCGCCAGCGCCATTTGCGCCGTCTTGCCGCCCGGTGCCGCGCACAATCGACCGGTGGACCCTTGCCAAAACTTCAGTTGCGGCCTGCGACCCGTGCGCGCCCACAAGGGCGTGATGGGCGAGGCCATCCGACTGCGCGGCCACAGTGGCCATGCCAGCGACCCTGCCCTGGGGCGCAGCGCGCTCGAGGGCATGCATGAGGTCATGAGCGCCATTCTGTGCTGGCGCGACGGGCTGAAAACGCGCTACCGCGATGCGATAGCTGTACCAGACCCCTTGCGGATAGACCACGGCGACCGGCCCCTCGGCGCAGCGATTGAGGCAACCGGCGGCATTGACACGCACACCGCCGGGAATGGCAAGTCCAAGTTCCTTACCGCGCTTTTTGGCGTAGGCGCGCGCCTCGCTGGCCCCGCGCGCATTGCAACACTGGCAGCCTTCCTCGCGCTGGTTGGTACAGAAAAAGAGATGATGGCTGTAGTAGGACATGGTGGTGACCCCGCGTGACGATCAGTCGGACTGACAGCGGACATTTGGGCGCCACGGACAATTTCCGAGGAATTCCGTGACAGCAACATCATGCATCAGGTTCAGAGTCGAGTTCTTCCGATGTTTAGCGCCCATCATCGGGCGGGCGCTCTGTGCTTTATCAGCGCGAGCCACTCATTACCTAGGATCCCCATCGGCAACAGGTAATCAGCTAGACTGTGAGTCATGGAGCCGACCCATCAACCCCAGGATGACATTTTCCGCGAGAACTTTGGCCGGCGCGAGATCGCCTGGGTCTGTCTGCCCGAGCCAAGTCTCGCGCCGCAAGCTGAGCGCCTCCCGCGAAGTGGACCACCATTGTTTGGTACAGCATGCATGACACCAATCAAATGACCGAGCCCGTCAGGGCCTTTGTGGCGGCGCTGCTTGCCATCGACCGCCTGACGCTCGAGGACATGGTCGCTGGCGTCGTTGCGGCGGATACGCTGGCGCCCATCGATGATCTGGTGGTGCCGGCGCTGGAGTTTATTGGCGAGCAGTGGGAGCAGGGCGAGGTCTCATTGTCGCAGGTCTACATGAGTGGGCGCCTATGCGAGGAGTTGATCACCGGGCTGCCGCGGCTGCGCTTTGTCGAGGACGGGAACGGAAACGGGAACGGGAGCGGGGACGGCTGGGGAGCCGAGGGCGCGACCGGGGATCGGCCGCTGCGCATTGGTATTTCCACCCTGGATGATTATCATCTGCTTGGCAAGCGCATGGTGTGCGCCGTGCTGCGCGCGAGCGGTTACCGGGTGCGCGACTATGGTACCGCCGACGCCGCCACCCTGGCCGGACATGTGGTGCGAGATGATGTACAGGTGCTGCTGCTGTCGGTGCTGATGCTGCCCTCGGCCTTGCGGGTGAAGGATCTGCGCGCGGCCCTGGATGCCGCCGGGCAGCGCACGCGCATTTTGGTCGGGGGCGCGCCTTTTCGCTTCGATCCCAAGCTGTACCTGGAGGTCGGCGCCGATGCCGCCGGTGCCACGGCGGCCGATGCGCTGGCTCTGGTGCGCGCCGCCGAGGAGGCCCTGACATGAGCGCGCCCAAGAAGGCGTCCGGGAGCGCCCCATGAATTCCCTGCAACGGGTGCTAACCACCATCGGCCAGGCGGAGCCGGATCGGGTGCCGCTGTTTCTGTTGCTGACCATGCATGGCGCGCGCGAGCTTGGCCTGTCGATTCATGATTACTTTGCCGACCCGCGCCATGTGATTGAAGGCCAGTGGCGCATGCGCGCAAAGTACCGCAACGACTGCTACTACGCCTTCTTCTACGCCGCGATCGAGACCAAGGCCTGGGGCGCGGAGGTGATTTACAGCGAGGACGGCCCGGCCAACTGCGGCGCTCCGCTGGTGCGCGATTGCGAGGAGATTCGTCGCCTGCGACCGCCGCGGGTGGCGGACTCGCCGGACCTGAAGCGGGTGCTCGATACCATCGCCGGGCTGCGCGCGCGCGATGGTGACACGCCCATCATTGGCGTGGTGATGTCGCCCTTTTCGCTGCCGGTGATGCAGCTCGGGTTCGAGCGCTATCTGTTGCTGTTGCTGGAACGCCCGGAGTTGTTCGATCACCTGATGCGCCTGAACGAGGCCTTCTGTGTCGACTGGGCCAATGCGCAGCTGAAGGCCGGGGCCACCGCCATTTGCTATTTCGATCCCATCTCCTCCCCGACCATCTCGCGGCCCGAGGACTTTCGCCGCTTGGGCAAGCCGGTTGCCGCGCGCACCATCGCGCGGATTCAGGGCCCGGTGGCGACCCATTTCGCCTCCGGGCGCTGTCTGCGCATTATCGACGAGCTGCCGGAAACGGGCCCGGCGGTGATCGGCGTCAGTGCCGATGAGGATCTGGGCGATCTCAAACGCGCCGCGGCTGGGCGGCTCACGCTGCTTGGCAACCTGAACGGCATCGCCATGCGCGGCTGGGACGCGGCCGCCGCCGAGCAGGCGGTGAAGCAGGCCATTGCCGCCGCCGGGCCGGGCGGGGGCTTCATCCTGTCCGACAACCATGGCGAAATTCCCTTCCAGGTGCCCGAGGAGACCCTGCTTGCCATTGCCGACGCGGTCGCGCGCTGGGGAACTTATCCGCTTGATTGGATCGAGCGTGAGTCCTCGGCATGACGCACATTGGACAGGGCGCGATCTCGGTGGGTCCAAGCCCAGTACCGGCTGGAGGAGAAGCGCTGACCGTCACGTCCAAACCACGGCTGTGTATTTGTGTCTGTGCCTATTACTGGGCCGATGTCAAGGCCGTGCTGGCCGCGGGGCTTGGCGAGGATGTTCATCTGGAGGCGCGGCCGGCCAGCTGTCTCAGCCGTGGCGGGCGTTGTCAGCTTGCATCGCGGGCAGGTGAGCCACCTGACCCGGCGGAGCCCGCGGACCTGGCTTGTAGCGAGACCTTGATTCTGGGCTCCCATGAGCCGGGCGTGGCCAAGGCGCCTTCCATCGGCGGCGCCGGCCAGTGCGAACCACCCTTGCTGCAACATTGCACCGACATGCTGCTGGGCCCGGAACAACGCCAGCGGGAAATTGCCGCGGGTGGCTGGCTGTTGACCGCCGGCTGGATCAGACACTGGCGCGAGCATCTGGCCACCTGGGGCTTCGATCAGCCGGGCGCGCGCGCGTTTTTTCAGGAGTCGGCGCGATCCCTGGTGTGGTTGGAAACGAGCGAGGACGCCACGGTGGCGGCGGAACTGCGGCGGCTCAGTGCCTATGTCGGCGTGCCAGCGCGGCGATGCTTTGTTGGTCGTGACTATCTGCGTCTGTTGCTCCAACAGCGGATCGACGCCTGGCGTGCTCGTGTGCGCCAGCAGCAGCTGGAGGGGGAACTTAGAGCGGCTAATCGCAATGTGGCCGATCATGCGATGGCCTTCGATTTGCTGATGCGCCTGACCGACATCAGTGACGAGGCCACCACCATCAGCCGTATTCAGGAACTCTTCTCCATGCTGTTTGGCTGTCATCAGCCGGGTTACGCCGAGGTGCGCGATGGGCGCGTGAGCCGGCTGCATGGCATCGGCGGCAAGGGTGCGGATCGCGCGGATTTGCAGGCCTTGCTCGAGCATCCCGAGCAGAGCGGGCGGCCGTTGAGCGACGCCAGCGGTTTCGCGCTGCGTATTGGTCATGGCGGCGACACCCTGGGGCTGATGTTGGTGCGCGGCATCGCCTTTCCCCAGTATCAGTCCCGCTATTACAGTCTGGGCCTGGCCCTGACCAGTTTGTGCGGGCTGGCGCTGGCCAATGCCCGCACCTACGCCGCCCTGCAGCAGAGCACCGAGCGCGCCACCGCCTTGGCCGCCGAGGCCGAGCAGGCCAACCAGGCGAAGAGTGAATTCCTGGCCAATGTCACCCATGAGATCCGCACGCCCCTCAATGGCGTCATTGGCATGACCCGCTTGCTGCTCGACAGCTCGCTCGATGCCGAGCAGCGCGCGCGGGTCGAGACGGTCCGCGATTGCGGCGACGCGCTTCTTGAGTTAGTGAATGATTTTCTCGACTTCGCCAAGGTCGAGGCCGGCAAGCTGGAGCTGGAGTCGGTGCCTTTTCGGCTGCCGGATTTGATCAAGGCGGCGCTGGCGATTCTCGAACCGCGCGCCCGCACCCAGGGCTTGCGTCTGCAAGCGGCTATCCGGGACGGGGTACCGGCCTTTGTGCGCGGTGATCCCGGGCGGTTGCGGCAGATTTTGCTGAATCTGCTTGGCAATGCCATCAAATTCACCGAGCATGGCTCGGTTGTTCTTGAAGTCGCCGTGGAGATGCCCGCGTCATCGCGGGAGCCGGTGCCCTCGGGGACTCCCGCGACTGAGCCTGCAAGCGCGGGAGCCAGTCCAGGGGGCGGTCCAGGGGCAAGGGTGGACCAGGCGCCAAGGCCAATCAAACTGCGCTTCGCGGTCGAGGATACCGGGATCGGTATCGCCGATGACAAGCGCGATCAGCTGTTCGTCAAATTTACCCAGGTCGATGCCTCCACCGCGCGTCGTTTTGGTGGCACCGGTCTGGGACTGGCGATTGTCAAGCAACTCACCGAGTTGATGGGCGGCGAGGTCGGGGTCGCCAGTCGGCTGGGGGAGGGCTCGACTTTCTGGTTCACCGCCGCGCTCGCGGCGATTCCCGAACACCAGTGGCGCCAGACCCAGCTGGTCACTTCGCAAGCGGCCGAGCTTGATGGTGGCAATCAGCCTTTGCTGCTGGCCGAGGACAATGTGGTCAATCAACAGATTGCCGTGGCGGTGCTCAAGCGCATGGGTTTTCGGGTGGATGTGGTCGCCGATGGCGCCGCGGCGCTGGCCGCGCTGCAGCGGCAGGATTTCGCCCTGGTGCTGATGGACGTGCAAATGCCGGAAATGGACGGCTTTGAGGCAACGGCGCGCATTCGCCGTGGCGAGGCAGGCGAGCACAACAGGACAAGGCCCATCATTGCCATGACGGCCCATGCCATGCATGGCTATCGCGACCGCTGCCTGGCCGCCGGCATGAACGGCTATCTGGTCAAGCCGCTGCAACCCGAGGATCTGGCCGCCACCCTGGCGCCCTGGGTGGAGATCGCGGGTGCCGAGCCTGCTCAGGCCGCTGTCTTGCCCAGCATCAACCAGGTCTCTGGCGTGCAGGCCGAACTGGCGCCGGAACCCGCGGGCTTGGCGCCGGCGGTGCTGGACTGGAACAGTCTGCTGGCGCGCCTAGGCGGCGATGCCGAAGACGCGCGCATGCTGCTGGACCTCTTCATGGAGGATCAGCCGCCCAAGATCGCGGCCCTGGTCGCCGCCCTCGGCCGAGGCGACAGCAGCGAGGCCAGGCGCCTAGCCCATGCCCTGCGGGGAGCGGCCGCCAATCTGGGCGCCGATGCACTGGCCGCCGTGGCCGACGTAATCGAGCATGCCGCGGCGGACGCTCCGCCATCGGCAAGCCTGGCGCAATCACTTGAGACGGCCTTTGCCGCGCTGCGCGAGGTCTCAGTCCGAGTCGGGTAGGTGCTTGGGACGCGTCAGGGAGATGAGATTGGCGCTGCCGCGCGCGAGTCGCGACCAGTCGCTTGGCATCTCCAGCCGAGCGATGGCGGCGGTCGGTAGGAGTTTGCCATCCGCCGGCGGGTCGAAATCATTATCGGTTAGATAGCGCAGCAGGGATTCGAGTCCGGGATTGTGGCCTACCAGGAGCACGGTGCCAGATTCTGGCGGGCATTGGCCGAGCAACTCGAGCAGGGTGGTGGTCTCGGCCTCGTAGATGCGCTCGTCCCAGCGAATGTCCTGTTTACTGCAATCCAGGCGCTTGCAAACCTTCAGCACAGTGGTGCGCGCGCGCTCGGCCGGGGAGCTGAGAATCAGATCCGGCACCAGCCCCTCGCGATACAGCCAGGCGCCGACCCTGGGAGCGTCGCGCTTGCCGCGCTTGGCTAGCGGGCGGTCAAAATCGCGGCGTGCCGAGCTGTCCCAGTCGGACTTGGCGTGGCGCATGATGAGTAATTCGCGGGACATTGGTGCGGGAGGAGGGGATGCCGGGGTTAGGCGAGTGAGTGGATTCAGTCGATGAAAGACCAAGCTTAGCAGGGTGCTTGGTCGCCTGCCCCGACTTTTAACATATTCGTCATCATTGCGGCAGGGGCGCGGTGTCTGATCGACAGGACGGCCGCCGTGGGCGGGGTGTCGCTGTGCCTGGATCTTGACAGAAATGCCAAATTCGGGTGTTTCATCTAGTCTAGAAGCGGCTTCCAGCCGCTTCATGACGCGCCAAGATGGCGCATCCACTGATTACCGGGCCAACAACCGGGCGCTGGAAAATGAACTTTGAAATGGCTGGAACCTTGACCTGTCTGGGTGGCTTCGCTAGATTCCCATCACTGATGGATGTTGTCTCCCTCATCAGCTGCTCTTTAGCACTTCGGCGTGCCTGCATTATTGATCCCTCCCTCGGTCCACAGGCCATCTTGGCTCGCCGGTCGCCGATGATATCCGCGCGGATGTCCAGGCGTGACCGGCGCGCTCGCGGGCGCCATTCGGGCTCATTGCCCGGGATGTTCGTTGCCTCTGTTATTGTTTTTCAGTGTTTTTCTGTCGCAATGGGAATGCCTGGCAATGCCTTGGCCGATGTGGCGACGCCGGCGGATCCAAGCAGCCTGTCGCAGGCGGGTTCCGCGCCAGGATCATTGGAATCCGAGATCCTCGATGTGCTCGCCGATGCGACAGAGATCGCGACCAAATCGCGCCTGAATGCCGACTATGTGCCTGGTATTGTGACCATCCTTAGGCGCGAGGAGATGCTCGCCCTGGGCGTGCGCACCGTGGCGGAAGCCCTGACCCTGGTGCCAGGCGTGGATGTGGGTCGGCGCGCCAAGGGGACGTTTTCGGCATCCATTCGTGGGCTCGATCATGGCACCACCGAAATCAAGGTGCTGATCGACTCGGTTCCGCAAAATATCGGTGGTGCCGGCAGTGCGAGCTTCTTCGAGCTACCGATCACCCAGGTCGAGCGTATTGAGGTGATACGCGGTCCAGGATCCGCGCTTTACGGGGAATTCGCCTTCGCTGGTCTGATCAATATTGTCACCTCTAAGCGCCCGGGGCTCCATCTGCGTTACGGCGCCAATGACACCAGGGAAGTTGGCGCCATTTATCGCTTCGATGCGCCCGAGCGAGATCTTTCGGTCAGGCTGAATCTGGCCGGTTGGGACAGTCGCGGGACCAACCAGTGGGTGGAAAGCGACGCCTTGCATCGCATTGGGCTGGCCGCGGTGTCCAAGGCGCCGGGCCGGGTCGATAGTGGCGAGTATTATCGCTTCGGGCAACTCAAGGTTGAGTTTGGCGATGCCTCGCTGATCGCGCAGGTCCAGTCCAATCGCAAGAATCCCTTCTTTGGGATCGATGGCGTGCTCCCTGATCTCTCTGCCAGCGATTATAGCTCCAATGTCGACGAATGGCTGATTCAGGGGCGGGTCGATTTCGCGCCAGGCACGGATCTCGCGGGCGCCGTGATTTTGCATTGGCATCAGCGAGAGACGCACATGGACTTGCGGATTCTGCCGCCCGGAGCCTCGGTGTCCTTGCGCAGTCCGGTGCTGCCGGATGGGTTGAATGCCGAGCGCTATATCGCGTCCATGCGCGCTCAGGCGGAGACCTTTCTCGAATGGACAGGCTGGGAGCATCATCGTTGGCGCCTGGAGCTCAGCCTGGCCGTGGACAAGATCGATGATGCCTGGCGCGCCTACAACGCGGATATCCTGACCTTCGAACAGTTGCCCGAGATGTATCGCTACGGGGCGGAATTTGCCCCACTTGAGCCGGATGCCAGGCGCACCATCGCCAGCCTAGCGATTCAGGATCAATGGTCCCTTCATCCGCGACTCGATCTGATACTCGGCGCACGCTATGATCATTACACTGACCTCAGCGACAGTTTTTCGCCCCGGCTTGCCGGTGTGTGGCGGCTCAATGACCAACACTTGATCAAGGCACAGGTTGCCGGGGCGTTTTTTCCGCCAAGCTTGCTGCAGCGGTATCATATTCGTCTGCCGCCACCGCCCGAGGAGCAGGAAAGGCCGGAAGATCCGCAAAGGGCGCAAACCACGGAGCTTGGCTATATTTTTCGCGGACCCGACATGGTCGCTCGCCTGACCCTCTATCACTCCAGGCTGTTCGATGTCATTTTGGTCGCGCCCGATGGCATCGACAATCGAGGCGAGGAGAGTCTGCAAGGTGTTGAACTAGAATGGGAAAAAGAATTTGGGCACGCCTTTAGGCTGGTGACTAATTTGAGCTATGCCGATACCTTGAACAAGGAGACCGATGGTCCCATCCCCGGCGCGGCCAAATGGCTTGGCAATCTCAGCCTGTTTTACCATCCACGCGGCAATTGGGCCTTCACCGGGCGCTGGCGCTATGTTGGCGAGCGGGCGC
Source organism: Thiorhodovibrio winogradskyi (assembly GCF_036208045.1). Taxonomy (NCBI): domain Bacteria; kingdom Pseudomonadati; phylum Pseudomonadota; class Gammaproteobacteria; order Chromatiales; family Chromatiaceae; genus Thiorhodovibrio; species Thiorhodovibrio winogradskyi. The sequence goes on from NZ_CP121472.1 coordinate 350,982, forward strand.
GCGACCCCCTGGACGCGCGCACCGAACCGCTGCGCGGTTACAACGATCTCTCCCTTGCGCTGAGCTGGTTTTCTCCTAGTGTCAAAGGACTTACACTACGCGCCGGCGTGACCAATTTGCTCAATGAGTCCATTGTTCTGCCAGCCCCCATGGATACCTATGAGAACGACTACCCGCTGGCTGATAGCCGCGCCCTGTGGGCGCAAATTTCCTACGCTTTGCCCTAGAATCTGTCGCGCGGCTATTTCCTCGCGCGTCGACCAGCTTTCTCTAGCCGTGCTTGATACCATGGCGTCGGTAGCAGAGTCGCCATGCCAAGTTGGATGCCAGTCGAGCACGCTATTCAAGCCAAGCCAACTCCCGCCTGGGCGATGCCACTCATCCGTGTTGTAGCCATACTGCTGCTCCTGTGCTGCATGCTGGCCCTTGGAATTCGGGATGCGCAGGCCACCAATCCCAATGAAAGGCGGCGTGTTGAAATTGGCCTGAAGATTTTTCGCGCCACCCTTGCCGCCGATGTGCATCTGGCGCGCAAGCTCGATGACCAACGGCGCTTGGCGATTGTGCTCTTTTTTGACACGGATCAAGCCTCCGCGCGGCACTACCGCCAAGTGCTTGCCCAACCCGGCGGATTGCTGGAGTATCCCTTGCGGATTGTCCTGAGCGATGATCCGAGCTTGCGCGCGTTCGCGGCGCGGCCGCCAGCGGCGGTGTTCATCACGGAACCCCGCCTTCCCCCGACGATTGTGCGGCAGTTGGGAACCTTCAGTGCGCGGCACTCGCGCCTGTTGTTTTCCCCCTTCGAGGCGGATGTGGAGCGTGGGGTGGCGACTGGGCTTTTTATTGGATCCCGTGTTCGGCCCTATGTGAACTCGCATGCGCTGCGTGAAGCGGGCCTTGAACTGCGGAATTTTTTTCTTGGTATTGCCAGGATAGCTGACTGAGTATAGCCACCATGAGTGCGCTCGCCCGATGGATAACCCTGGCCTTTGTGCTGCTTGCGCTGGGGCTCGGCGCCATGATTGGCGGCTACTGGCATCTCGCGCTCAAGCCGGGCATCCAGAACGAAGCCCAGCAGCAGGCGGATCTCATGGCGCAGGCCCAGGCGGCTCGACTGGCTGCCGCCCTGGTCGCCGCCGTCGTCGACGGATCCTCGCACTTGCTCACAGAGGTGCGGAACGAGGTGCTGAGTTTTACCGACAGTGACTCGGGCCAGCCATTTTTTGCCGGGGTAGACATTGAGCCAGCACCTGACTTAGGCGCACTCGACCCGGCGCTGCGTCAGCACGGCGACATCGAATGCCGGCAATGCCTGGTCGCCGAGGTGCCCTTGCTGCACCCGCGTGATTACCATTTGATCGGGGTGGCACGCTTTCTGACCACGGACCAGTTCTTGCGCCAGTATCTGCGGGCTTTTCGGCGTCATCTGCTGATTCAGGCGGCACTTGGTGCCCTCTTGCTCCTGAGCGCCTGGGCCGGCGTAATGCTGCTGACCCGCCAGATGCAACGCCAGCGCCTTTGGCGAGAGCGCGCGGAGCAAAGCTCGGCCTGGACCCAGGCGCGCTATGAGCGCTTGCTCAATCGTCTGGAAGGTTATTTTGTCTATGCCAGGTCGGGGGAGGGAAGCCTCATCTTTGCCAGCGAGTCGGTGCGGCGGGTGATGGGCTGCGCGCCCGAGGTCTTCTGCCGCGAACCCGAGCGCTTTTTTGTCGACGCGGACGCCGGCTCTAGCCTGTTTCCGCTGACCATTGGCCAGGCGGAACAATCCGCCAGCCGGGTGTTGAGAGTGCGCACCGCGCAGGGGCAAGCGCGCCAACTCGAGTGTACTGAAACCCTGGCGCTCAATGCGCCCGAGGGTCAGGTGGTCATTGAGGGGGTCGCGCGCGACGTGAGCACCCAGAAAGAGCTCGAAGCCAGCTTGCTCGAGGCCAAGGAACGCGCCGAAAGCGCCAATCGCGCCAAGACCGCGCTCCTGACCAATGTCAGCCATGAGCTGAGAACGCCCATGGCAAGCATTATTGGTCTGGCAAAGCTGATGTTGCGAGCAGAGAGTCCGGCGCCGCAACGCGATCAGGTGGGTAAAATTCTGGCCGCCGCGCAGTCCCTGCTGAGAATTCTCGATGACATTCTGGATGTCTCCAAGATGGAAGCCGGTCGGGTGCGGCTCGACCAGCGGGCATTCGCGCTTGACCAGGTGCTGGAGCAGGTCGCCAATTTTGCCGCGATCAAAAACCAGGCGGCGGCGCTCGATATCGCTTTCGCCATTGGACCCGGGGTGCCGCGCTATCTGCGTGGCGACCCGGTGCGCCTGGGGCAGGTGCTGCTGAACCTGACTAGTAACGCGATCAAGTTCACGCCTCGCGGTTCGGTACTTTTGTGTGTCGAGCAGCTGAAGGGCGCTCAGAATAGTCAGGGCGCGCGCGGTCCGGATCGCGGCGGCCATCATATCAGGCTGAAATTTACCCTTGAGGATACGGGGATCGGGATTTCGCGACAGGATCTTCAGCGCCTGTTTCAGCCTTTTTCTCAGCTTGATAACGCCTCCAGCCACCACAACCAGGGCGGGACCGGCCTGGGGTTGGCGATTTCCCGCCATCTGGTGCGCCTCATGGGCGGGGAAATCGAGGTTGAGAGCCAGCCCGGGCAGGGCAGCAGTTTTCAGTTCACCGCCGACTTTGGTCTGGTGCCGCGGGCGTCGTGCGAGCCCTCGCCCGCTTGGTCGTGGCAAGGAATGCGCGCCTTGATTGTGTCCGAGCGCGAGCTGACCCAGGCGCTCTTTGGTCAGATGCTCAATGGCCTGGGGCTGGCCGTGGCCATGGCGACATCAACCGGGCAAGCAAGCGCCATCTTGGGTACGGCCTGCCAGACGGGCGCTGCCTTTGCCCTGGTGCTGCTGGACGCGCTTCTGGCCGATGCGCCAGTGGCGTCCATTGCGCGGCAGCTTCACCAGCAACCGGGCCTGGGGCAGAAGCCAGCGCTCTTGCTGATCGAGAGGCTCGGGTTCGAGCGCGGCGCCGATGCGCAAGTTGGCTCTGCTGATGTCGATGGCGTGGTGACTCCGGCACTGTCACACTCGGCATTGCTCAGAGTTCTGCAGGCTGTGCTGCCAGGCGCCGCGCCGAGTCCGGCCCATCGGCATGCGGCGCCTCCCGTGCATGCGCACCCGGCATCCGTGCCACCTGGAACCCGGGTGTTGGTCGCCGATGATCACCGGGTGAACCGGGAGATCGCCGTTGATGTGCTCAATGGCCTGGGTTTCGAGGTGACGGCGGCGGCCGACGGATTCGAAGCGCTTGAGAGCCTTGCTCGCGCTGACTTTGACGCCCTGTTGCTGGACATCCGGATGCCGGGACTCGATGGATTTGAGGTCACCAAGCGACTGCGTGCCGAGCCGCGCCTGGCGCGACTGCCGGTCATTGCGCTGACCGCTCACGCGATGATGGAGGATGCGGAGCCTTGCCATGCGGCCGGTATGACGGCTGTGATGAGCAAGCCCATCAACGAAACCGCGTTGCTGGAGATTTTGCTGCCTCACCTGGGCAAGCGCTCATTCAAGCATCCACCCAACCTCGGACCCGTGGCGTCCCAGCCTGTCAAGGACGATTCGTCCGCTGTGCAATATGCCAGGGCGCCCGCGGCCGAAGCCGTGGAGGAGGGCGCGCGGATGTTATGCCCGAGCGATCTTCAGGCAGCACCGAGCGAGGCCCAGGCGGAGTTTTTGCGTCAGTTAAGCGCGGCACTGCCAAGCATCATCGATTATCTCGGTCACGGCGGTCAGGCGGACGCCATCGCCGTGGCACAACGGCTCAAGACAGGGGCACAGGCGGTTGGTGCCTCGGCTGCAAGCGATGCACTGTCGGCCCTGCAGCGGGCGGTGGTGAAAGGCGCGTCAGTCGATGAACCCTTGCAACGGCTTGAGTGGGTGCTGGTCCAGGGCTAATCGTCTGGCGTGTTGATGTCCTTTGTGGGCACTGTATGGGGCGCGTCTGGGGGTGCATCCGCCCTTGGCGTGCCGCCGCGGGCGGAGGGAGACGATCAACAACGCGGCTTGTGCCGTGACGTCAGTTGCCTCAATGGCCGCCTCAGTAGCCGCCTTTGCGCATGACCGCGGGCAGGCCCGCGATCTTGGTGCCCTGTTTGGTGGGGGCCAGGGGGAAAAGCTTGTAGACGTCCTTGCTGGTGGGTTTGGAGCCCCATTTTTTGCCCATGTCCTTCAGCAGGACGCGTTCCATCGGCTGGTTTTGGTTGTTATTGATGTATTCGTCACGCAGGTAGTTGATAATGTCCCAGTGTTGCTCAGTCAGCTCGATGCCTTCGATGTCGGCGAGCTTGCGCGCGACATCTTCGTTCCAATCGGTGTAATTGACCAGAAAACCGTTCTCGGTTGTCTCGATGCTGGTGCCATTGACCTCGATCGCCATGTCGATGATCCTCTTGTTGTTATTGCTGGGTGATGCAACCCTTGTCCGGTTGCCGGTCAGTTCATCATCATATTCAATATTTCTAATGCCGTCACTAGCCTGAACCCTTGGTCGGGCCGACGGCCTCAATGCCCTTATGCGGGATGAACAGGCCGCAGCCAAGCTCGCGGTGCGGGCCCAAGCCTTGTTGCTGCAGGCGCAGGGATTCTTCCAGACCGAGGTCAGCCAGCATCAGGCCGCGGGTTGGCAACCAACCGCCCGAGTAACGCACTTTCACTGATTTGCCGCACAGGGCTTTGCGGATTTTAATATCCAATTCGGCCAGGGCCGCGGCCGCCCAGTCGAGAAAGTCGCTCTCGCTGTCGTGCGTCGAGTCGCGCCCCGGCTTGGGCTGGGGGTGGCAGACATAACGCGAAAAGAGCGTGGTTTCGCGGCTGAGCAGGCGTTCCTTGGCGGACTCAAGATGCAGCACATGGCCGGCGATGTCGAAATCCCGATGCTCGAGCGCGGCACGCAAGTCGGCAACGCGTTTTTTGGGCACCCGGATCCCAAGTTTGGTGCGGCGCGACAGAATCAGTGGCTGATCGGCATCAGCCTCGGGTCGTTGCCAGCCGTTTTGCGAGCCGGCGACATGAACGCTGTGAATGCCGCAGCAGTCCTCCTCTCCGATCCAGGGCGCGGCGCCAAGCAGGGCATGCGCCAGGGCCTCGGCATGATCGACTGGTAGCGCGCGGCATTTCAGGGAGAACAGCACATCGACCACCTCGTCGCGGATGGATGGTGCCGGTTCGGTTTGGTCTTCCTGCCAATAGCTGTGGGTCATGAGGGTGTCAGGCACATTAAGGTGGGGCCGGTCAAGAAGTCTTGGAACCTTCGTTCAGCGGTAGTTCGGATTGCAACGCCTCGCGGTCGAACCACCAGTCATCCTGCACCAGTACATCGACGATGTTGCGCAATCTGACCAGGAATTTGTCCGGTTCGCGTAACTCCAGTCGGTCGCGCCAGGCGTCGAAGGCATCCTGATTGTCAACCTGGCTGTGACGGCGCGCCACTTCGCCAAGCTGCTGGGACGCAAAGAACATCAGGTTCTCGCGCTGGCTGCCCTGGGCGCGCACATCGGCGAGGAACAGCGCCGTGGTGGCCGCCACAGCCGCGCCGTCGGCGTCGTCAGGGGTGTCTTCGATGACATGGCTCAGAAGTTCCACCGACAATTCCGGATCCATTGGATAGGTCACGGCCAGCCAGATGCCCTGGCCGAGGGCTGACAGAGACTGCGGTTGTTCGGCGCGGAAAAGCACATCGCAGCAATCGGCGGCGGACTCGAAATCCCGTGCCTGGATCAGGTTGTCGAGTGCCTCGCGCGCCATGGGCCAGGCCTCCGCGCCGCGCTCGAGGCTGACCAGGGTGCGCGCGATCTGCAATTGGAGTTCGGCACCCTGCCTGGCATTGGCGGCGGTTTTAACTTTGATGCGCTGGAAGTCGCGGTATTGCTCCCGCAAGGTACCAAGATGGGTTTCGAGCGCGGCCTCCTCGGCCAAACGAGGGCGAACGGAGTCGGCGGCGGTATCGGCCAGGTGCGACCGGGTGATGTCGTGGAAATTCATGGTGGCAATCTCGATCGGCGGGCAGGGGGCACAAGCAGCGCTGGTGGGAATCGACGCTGTGGCCGGGGGAGTCGGCATGGCGGTCGCGCCTCCCTAGCGCACCAAACCGCTGAAGGCGGCTTCGAGCCGGTCTTCCCAATTGTCCGGGGTGTCCGGGAAGGGCGGCTTGACGTCCATGCGGAAGAAACGCTCACCGTCACGGGCAATGGCCTGGATGATGGGGACCAGGTCCTCGAAGCTTTCCAATTCCTGGTTGGAAACGAGAATTTCGCTGAGTTTCAACATAGGGGGTGGGACTCCCGATGGTGCCGGTCGATGATCTGGCCCTCGCCAGCCTGTAACTTGTGGCGCAAGATGACGTCGCGATTTGCCGAAAACAACTGTCGCGGTCAGAGGGGGCAGCCAGGCGGCGGCGCATTCTTCAAACAAGCGGCAGTCCATCTTGCATCCTGACTGAAATCAGTGCGCCCGGCACGGAACACAAGCCCCGCGTGACATCCAGCCGAGCCTAATGACAACCAGATGTATCAGAGTTCGCTAATATTAGAGTTTTTTGACATTGCGCAAGCGCGCGGCTAAGATTCTCGTCTCGGGTTGTCTGGCGCCCATCCTAGTGGGTTGAATCACTGGAGAAAATCGCAGGCTGTCAACTATCTCGAAAGGGATAGTCGGGGGGATGCCAGCCCCTCCTAATGGTGGAATAGCCCCAGCGTTTTGGTCGGACTATAGTGGCGTCTGAAAGGGATTGGCCGGCAGGATGACTGACCATCTCAAGGTCATATCCGACGGAATGTTCACCAGCCCATGCGTCCACCATGAGGCCATGATCGGTAGCCCCATGTACGCCAGTCAGTACGCCAGTCAGTACGCCAGTCAGGCTGCCGCGGCCCTTACGAATTTTTTTCTGTTTCGGGAGAATTTGCGCTATGGCAATCGAGAAGCACCACACCCCGATGCTCGACCAGCTCGAGACCGGGCCTTGGCCGAGCTTTATTTCTGGCATCAAGCGGCTGCGCGACGAGCACCCCGAAGAGCGCATCAACTCGATGACCAACGACCTGCTCGGGCAGCTAGAGCACTCTTATGAAACCCGCAAGGGCTACTGGAAGGGTGGCACCGTCTCTGTTTTCGGCTACGGCGGTGGCATCATCCCGCGTTTCTCGGAGGTTGGGGCTGCCTTCCCCAAGTCCAAGGAATTCCATACCCTGCGCGTGCAGCCGCCGGCAGGCAATCACTACTCAACCAAAATGCTGCGCCAGCTTGCCGATAGCTGGGAAAAGCATGGTTCCGGTCTGGTGACCTTCCACGGTCAGACTGGCAATATCATGTTTATTGGCGCCGATACACCGGCCACCCAGCATTTCTTTGATGAAATCAACGAGTACGGCTGGGATCTCGGGGGTGCTGGACCCTGCGTGCGCACCGCCATGTCGTGCGTCGGCGCGGCCCGCTGCGAGATGTCTTGCACCAATGAACTGAAAGCCCACCGCGCCTTGGTCAATAACTTCGTCGACGACGTCCATCGTCCGGCGTTGCCCTACAAGTTCAAATTCAAGGTCTCGGGCTGTCCCAATGACTGCCAGAACGCCATTGAGCGATCCGACTTCGCGGTGCTCGGTACCTGGCGCGATGACATGAAGGTCGATCAGGACGAGGTCAAGAAATACGTCAAGACCAAGGGGCGTCAGTACATCATCGATAACGTCATTACGCGCTGTCCCACCAATGCCCTGTCGCTGAATGACGACGATTCGCTCGCGGTCAACAATCGCGACTGCGTACGCTGCATGCACTGCCTGAATGTCATGCCCAAGGCGCTACACCCCGGCGATGACAAGGGTGTGACCATCCTCATCGGCGGCAAGCGTACCCTCAAGATCGGCGATCTCATGGGTACTGTCCTGGTGCCCTTCAAAAAGCTCGAGACCGAGGAAGATTACGAGAGCATGGTCGAGTTGGCCGAGACCATCATTGATTTTTGGGCCGAGAATGGTCTGGAGCACGAGCGTTGCGGTGAAATGATCGAGCGCATCGGCTTGGCGAACTTCCTCGACGGTATCGGCATCGAGGCCGATCCAAACATGCTCGCGCACCCGCGCCAGAGTTCCTACATCCGACTGGATGGCTGGGATGACGCGGCCGAGCAGTGGTTCGAGCGTCAATCCGAGCAGCGCGCGGCGGCCGGTTGAATCCAATCCCCTTGTAATGCCGGCCGAAACCCCGCGGGCCCATCCGGTCCGCTGGGGGGCGCCGGCGCGAAGAATCCCAGCTGCCCGGTGACGGGCGGCGGAGCCAACGAACTGGAGGAAAGTCGATGGCTGCAAAAGACATGCGTGAGCCGATAGAGTCCGGCTGTCCCGATCCCTGGCAGTACATGCATCCAACGATGCGCAAGAATTTCGGCCAGTGGAAGTACCATGAGCATCCCCGTCCCGGCGTGCTGCGTCACGTTGCTTATAGTGGCGATGAAATCTGGACCGTCAAGGCTGGTACCCAGCGTATTCTGGATGTTTTCACCCTACGCAAGCTGTGCGATATTGGCGATGAGTTCGCCGACGGCTTCGTGCATTTCACCCTGCGCTCCAACATTGAGTACATGGTGACCGAGGAGGCCCGAGTCCAGCCGCTGATCAACGCGCTCGAGGAGGCTGGCTTCGTGGTCGGTGGGACTCAAAACACCGTCGCCATGATCTCGCACACCCAGGGTTGGTTGCACTGCGACATTCCGGGCACGGATGCCTCGGGCGTGGTCAAGTCCATGATGGACGAACTCATCGACGATTTCCGCAACGCCACCATGCCCAACCGGGTGCATATCACCACCTCCTGCTGCCAGATCAACTGCGGTGGGCAAGGCGATATCGCCATCAATATTCAGCACACCAAGCCGCCCAAGATCAACCACGATCTGGTCGCCAACGTGTGCGAGCGCCCATCAGTCGTGGCGCGCTGTCCGGTCGCGGCCATCCGCCCGGCCATGGTCAACGGCAAGCCCTCGCTGGAAGTCGACGAGCGCAAGTGCATCTGCTGCGGCGCCTGCTATCCGCCTTGCCCGCCCATGCAGATCAACGATGCCGAGCACTCCAAGCTGGCCATCTGGGTGGGTGGTAATCACTCCAACGCGCGCGGCAAGCCAACCTTCCAAAAGCTGGTGGCCGCTGGAATTCCCAACAACCCGCCGCGCTGGCCCGAGGCCACCGCCATCGTCAAGCGCATTCTCAAAGCCTACAAGGAAGGCGCGCGTGACTGGGAGCGGGTGAACGAGTGGATCGAGCGCATTGGTTGGCCGCGCTTCTTCGAGGAAGTCGAACTGCCCTTCACCAAGTATCACATCGATACCTGGCGTGGTGCGCGGGCCAGCTTTAACTCATCGTCCTACATCCGCTTCTGATGCGGCGCGGGTGACGCGGCCGCTCGGTCGCGCCACCCGCCGGTTGCGGGCTGGGGCGTCAAATGCCCGGGTCGGCGTAATTCAGGCGAGGTAATTCATGAAGTTTGCCATTCAGATCAACGAAGGACCCTACCAGCACCAGGCGTCGGACTCCGCGTACTTTTTCACCAAGGCGGCGCTGGAGAAGGGGCATGAAGTCTTTCGTGTGTTCTTTTATCATGACGGGGTTGACAACGCGAGCCGGCTAACCACGCCGCCGCAGGATGACCGCAACGTTGTCGAGCGCTGGGCCGCACTGGCGGAGCAGTACGAGCTTGACATGGTGGTCTGCGTCGCCGCGGCCCAACGCCGCGGCATGGTGGACGAGGGCGAGGCCAAGCGCAACGGCAAGGATGCGACCAACATCCATCCGCGCTTTCGGATTTCCGGTCTGGGGCAACTGGTCGAGGCGGCGATTCAGGCCGACCGTCTGGTTGTGTTTGGCGACTGATGTCGCGCCATTCACACCACAGCCAGTCACAGCGTTGCGCCAGTCACTAGGAGCAGGAAAATGTCCGCGACAGTCAAAAAGTTTCTGTATCTCAATCGCAAGGCGCCCTATGGCACCATCTATGCTTGGGAGTCGCTCGAAGTCGTCCTGATCGGCGCGGCTTTCGATCAAGACGTCAGTCTCGCCTTTGTTGACGACGGGGTCTACCAGTTGACCAAGGGCCAGGAGACGGCCGGCATCGGCATGAAGAACTTCTCGCCGACCTACGCCGCCCTTGGCGACTATGAGGTCACGAAAATCTTTGTCGAGCAGGAATCCCTCCAGGAGCGCGGTCTGTCGCTTGACGATCTGCAGCACCTGGTGTGGGAAGACGAGGACGAGGACTATGCCGAGAAAGACTCCATCGCGCTGGTCTCGCGTGCCGAGATGGCCGCGCTGATGGATGAATCCGACGTTGTCTTCAGCTTTTAAGGGAGCCCCGTATGAGCAAGCTACACACCGTCAACAAGTCACCCTTCGAGAAATCCTCGCTGGAGTCCTGTTTGGCGCATGCGAGCGACGGCGCCGCCGTGCTGCTGTTCGAGGATGGCATTTATGGTGGGTTGCGGGGGACCGCAGCGGCCGAAACTGTCGAGCGCGCGCTCGCATCGGTTAAAGTGTATGTGCTGGGCGAGGATCTCAAGGCTCGTGGCTTTGGTGAGGATCGCCTGCTTAATGGAATCAGCGTCGTGGACTACGGCGGCTTCGTGGATCTCGCCGCGCAAGCCGATGCCGTCCAGGCCTGGTTGTAGTTTTGACTTAATTCAACTGATTTTAACGAACCTCAGGAGACGACTATGCCAATCGAAGTCAATGGCAAGAGCTTTGAGACTGACGAAGAAGGCTACCTGGCCAATATCAACGACTGGGAGCCTGGCGTTGCCGAAGTCATGTCCAAGGAGGACGATCTGGAGTTGACCGACGAGCATTGGGACATCATCAACTTCCTGCGTGAGTACTACGAGGAATACCAGATTGCCCCAGCCGTGCGCGTTTTGACCAAGGCCGTTGGTAAAAAAATGGGCAAGGACAAGGGCAATAGCAAGTACCTCTATGGTCTTTTCCCTTACGGTCCAGCCAAACAGGCGTGCCGTTACGCGGGTCTGCCCAAGCCAACCGGCTGCGTCTAAACCAGCGCAACCGCGCGCTCTCCGGTTCCCGGACCTTTGTTCCCCGCTTTCCCGAAGAGGGGGAATGCATGCCCGGCCCGGAGGGCCTCGCCGCACCGGTTTTTGTCGGCTGTGGCGTTCCGACTGAAGATTGAGGCTGAAGACTGAGGTCGCGTGATTATGTCCTTTATCTCGGATATCTACGCTTATCTGTTCTATTTCGCGACACTGGTGTTGCTTGGCGGTCTGACGCTGAAGATTCTGCAATACGCGCGCACCCCGGCACCTTTGAAGATCCCGACCACGCCAGCCCCGACCACCTCTGTCGGTGTGGCCCTGCGCATGACGCGCGAGGTAGTGCTGTTCGAGAGCCTGTTTCGCGGCAATAAATGGACCTGGATCTTTAGCTGGATGTTCCACTTTGGATTGTTGTTGGTGACCCTGCGCCACTTGCGCTACTTCATCGACCCGGTGCCAGTGCCCATTCAGATGATCCAGCCCTTCGGCATCTACGGCGGCATGGCCATGATTGTTGGCCTGGCCGGGCTCTGGGCGCGACGTTTCTTCGTCGACCGGGTGCGCTACATTTCCTCGCGCTCCGATCATCTGATCCTCGCGCTATTGGTCGCCATCGGTCTGACTGGTCTGATAATGCGCTTTGTGGTGCATACGGACATCATCAGGGTCAAGGAATTTTTCGCTGGTCTTTATCGGTTCGAGGTCGTCATCCTGCCGGCCGATCCAGTTCTGCTGCTGCATCTGCTGCTGGTGGCGCTGCTGATGATTATTTTTCCTTACAGCAAGCTCTTGCATGCGCCTGGACTCTTCTTTAGCCCATCGCGCAATCAAGTCGATAACCCGCGCGAGCGGCGCCACATCGCACCATGGGCGAAGCGTCTCGAGCAAGAGTAGCGAGTTACGGAACCGCGATCGAGCGGCCACACCGGCTTGCCGGGCATGGCCAAGATGAAAGCCGCAGTATTCCGGGCCTGTGTTGAAAAGGTGCAGAAGACGGCACTGAGACATTGGGTTTGAGAACATTGAGTTTGCGAAACTGGATTTGAGAGATGGGGTTGATACATGGCTAAGGCAAATTTCCAAGTCCCCGAGCTCAAGGAGTACGCCGAGATCCCGGAGATTGAACCGGGCATCATGGCTCACTCCAAGCCATTCAAGTCCAAACCGGAGTTTCAGGAAGCGCTGGGGTTTCCCGGCGAGTTGGTCGAGGACTGGCAGAAAAAAGCCATCGATAAAATGGGCGACCTGCTCGGGCGCTATCGCTCACTGCGGGTGTATCTGGATTCCTGCGTCAAGTGCGGTGCTTGTACCGACAAGTGCCACTATTATCTGGGCACCCATGATCCGAAAAACATGCCGGTTGGCCGTCAGGATCTGCTGCGCAAGGTCTATCGGCGCCATTTCACCCTGGCCGGGCGATTTTTTCCGAACCTGGTCGGAGCGACTGATCTGACCGAGGAGGTTCTCGGCGACTGGTACAACTATTTTCATCAGTGTTCCCAGTGCCGACGCTGCTCGGTGTTCTGCCCCTACGGCATCGACACGGCTGAAATTTCCATGGCCGCGCGCGAGATCATGGACCACATCGGTGTCGGGCAGAAATACTGCAACGAGATCATTGGCAAGGTCTACAAGATCGGCAACAACTTGGGTCTCCCCGGCCCGGCGCTGATCGACACCCTGGAAGGTTTGGAAGAGGATGTGTTTGACGAAACCGGGGTCGAGGTCAAGTACCCCATCGACCAGGAAGGCGCCGAGATTCTGCTGGTTACCCCCTCGGCGGATTTCTTCGCCGAGCCCCATGTCGATGGCCTGATTGGTTACGGCAAGGTGTTCCACGAGGCTGGCGTCAGCTGGACCATGAGCACCTATGCCTCCGAGGCCGCCAACTTCGGCATGTTCATCGGTTCCTACGACAACATGCGTCGGGTGGCCCTGCGTATCCGCGAGGCGGCTATCAAGCTGGGTGTCAAGCGGATTGTCTTTGGCGAGTGCGGTCATGCCTGGCGGGTGGCTTACAGTTTCTTGAACACCTTGGCCGGCCCCTGGGATTTTCTCGATCAGCGCTACCCGATCCCGCAGCATATCTGCGAGTTCACCCACGATCTCATCCAGCAAGGCAAGCTAAAATTCGACAAGTCGCGAAATGACGACAAGGTACTGACCTATCACGACTCCTGCAATGTCGCGCGTGCCTCGCGCATGGGGGATAAACCCGGTGGCCAGTTCGATATTCCGCGCGCCATCATCCGCGAGGTCTGCAACCATTACTACGACATGGATGAGGAAACAATCCGTGATCGAACCTTCTGTTGCGGCGGCGGCGGCGGACTGCTGACCGACGATCTGATGGAGGTGCGCGTGAAGGGGGCGCAGCCTCGCATCGAGGCGCTGAACCATGTCATCCAAGAAAAGGGTGTGACCCACATGGCGGCGATTTGTGCCATCTGTAAGAGTCAGTTCACCAAGGTGCTGCCTTACTACGGCATGGACATGGATCAGATCGTCAGCGTCCATCAACTCGTCTCCAACGCTTTGATTCTGACTGGCCAAGAGAGCGATGAGCCAGACGATGAACCAGCCGACAAGCGGGAAGATAAACTGGCCAGCGAGCCTGCCAGTCAGTCGACCAGCGCGGCAGCCTGAACAACCGATTTTTTGGGTCCGGTCGATTCCAGCCGGGCCCGCCTTGAGTAACGGATAGCGATAGACGGAACCCCAGGGTTCCAGTCCGGAGGAGAGTGACCCGATGGCGACTTCAAGCGAAGAAATGACCAAACTTTCCTGGCGCCGGTTCGAAGACGGCGACAATGTCTGGGACAGCCTGACCGAAAAGATTTTTGTTCAGGACACCTCTCACAAGTGTCCGACCTACGTCCACAAGACGCCACCCTGTCAGGGAAGCTGTCCCTCGGGTGAGGACATCCGCGGCTGGTTGCAGATCGTGCGTGGGCTGGAGCAACCGCCCAAGGGCATGACCTGGCAGGAGTACGCCTTCCGTCGCTCCACCGATGCCAATCCTTTTCCCTCGATGATGGGCCGCGTCTGTCCGGCGCCCTGTCAAGACGGCTGCAATCGCAATGAACTGGAAGACTTTGTCGGCATCAACGCCGTGGAGCAGTTCATCGGCGACACGGCTATCACCAATGGTTATAAGTTCGAGCCCGCGCCTGCCGACACCGGCAAAACCATCGCCATCATCGGCGGCGGTCCGGCGGGCCTTGCGGCGGCCTATCAGCTGCGTCGCAAGGGGCATGCTGCGGTCATCTTCGAGGCCAACTCAGGTCTGGGCGGCATGTTCCGCTTCGGTATTCCTGGCTATCGGGTGCCGCGCGACGCCCTGGACTCCGAGATCAACCGCATCCTTGACATGGGCAAGATCGAGGTCAAGCTCAATACCAAGGTCGGTGTGGATATCACGGTCGAGCAACTCGAAAAAGACTACGACGCCGTGCTCTGGGCCATCGGTTGTCAGAGTGGTCGCGGTCTGCCGGTGCCAGGTTGGGAGGGTACGCCCAACTGCGTCTCGGGTGTGGCATTCCTTAAAGCCTTCAACGAAGGCCGCATGAAGGTCACGGCGGAGAAGGTCGTGTGCGTGGGCGGTGGCGATACCTCCATCGACGTGGTTTCGGTGGCGCGCCGTCTTGGACATATCACCAAGACCAACAAGAGCGACCTGCCCGAGACAGTGATTCACGACGGCTACGTTGCCCATGATGCCGCCACGGCGGCCGCGGCCGAAGGCGCTACTGTCACCCTGACATCCTTGTTCACCCGCGACAAAATGACCGCCGCCGAGCATGAGGTCGACGACGCCCTGCAGGAAGGTGTGACCGTGCTTGATGGCGTCATGCCGGTTGAGGTCATCAAGAACGATGCCGGTCGCGCCATTGGCTTGAAAGTCGCCGACTGTCAAATGACCGACGGCCGCCCCGCGCCGGTCGAGGGCACCGAGCGGGTGCTGGACGCCGATATCATTGTCTCGGCCATTGGCCAGGGCGGCGATCTCACCGGCCTGGAGCAGTTCGACAACGGTCGCGGTCTGATGAACTCGGATAAGTTCTATCAGGTGCCCGACAAACCCGGTCATTTTGTTGCTGGGGACATCATTCGCCCGCACCTGCTGACCACGGCCATCGGCCAGGCCTGGATCGCGGTCGAGTCCATTGATGAGTACCTCGGCCAGGCTGAGCACAAGCGGCGGCCCAAGGTCGATGTGCATCACTTCGACCTGCTCGCCAAGCTCAATGAAGCCGAGCTTGCTCCCGAGCACTTCGATGCGCATAACGGCGACTTGCGGGGCACTTCCGACGCCAAGTATGCCATTCATAATTACGAGGACAGGTCTGGCGCCGAGGTTATACCGCACGATGAACTCTTCCTGGGGCACTTCCAATACACTCCGCGCATTCATCGTAAGGAAGAAGTCCCTAGCGCCGATGACGTTCTTGGCCACTTCAAGGAGCGCGTGATCGGCTACGCGGAAGAAGAAGCCATTAACGAGGCCAAGCGTTGCATGAGCTGCGGCATGTGCTTCGAATGCGATAACTGCGTGATTTTCTGCCCCCAGGATGCGGTCTTCCGTGTCGACAAGAACGAAAGTACCACCGGTCGCTATGTCGATACCGACTATGCAAAATGCATCGGTTGTCATATCTGCGCCGATGTCTGTCCGACCGGCTACATCAAGATGGGGCTGGGTGAGTAAGCCCGGACTGAGGGGGGGGCGCCACTTCGCGGCGTCGTGCCCTCTCGCGGTGAAAGCGTGGGGAAGTTGCACCGAGCACCCGATCATTCAATTGGGCGAGAAGACACAGGATATCCGGAGGCGTCCATGACGGAAGCGAAAGTCACCAAACCCTGGTGGTTCGCGGGTTGTTCCACTCTGATGGTGCTGGCAGTAATGGGTGCCGCATTGCTGGGCGCCGGGGATGTTCGCGCCGAGGCCATCGGCGGCTTTGTCGTAACTGGCTCGAAAGCGGCCGGGCTCGATAGCTGCGTCGAGCCTACCCGCGAGATGCGTCGCTACCACATGGAATATATTCGCCACCAGCGCGATACAACCGTCTACAACGGCATCAGGCACACCAAATACAGTCTTTCGGGCTGCGTGGGCTGCCATACCGGACATACCGCGGATGGAGTGCCGATTCCCGTCAATGGCAAGGGTCAATTCTGCAATGCCTGCCATGAAACGGCGGCGGTAACCTTAAATTGCTTTGATTGTCACGCGACTGTTCCAGACGGTGAAGGCTGGAATCAGGTGACCGAGCAAGACAGGTCGGTCCCCGCGCGGGCGTTGCACCAGGGGCCAGCGGCTGTTCATCCCGTCACTAGCCGGCCAGTCACCACCCTGACAGGCGTTCACCCACTTGTTGACGCACTGGGCGCCACACTGGTGCAGATTCCGGAAGCGGTTCGGCAGGAGGATTTTAAAGAGCGATGAGCGAGCACACACAACAGCCAGATAGCGACCAACAGCCAGATCTCGTGCAACAGCCTGACCGCGGCCGACGTGACTTTCTCGCCACCGCCGCTGGGCTGGCCACCGCCGCGGTGGCCCCCGGTGTGGTGCTGCATACGGCGGCAGTCGCGGCTCCGCGCACCACCCCGGTGACCGACATCAAGCGCTGGGGCATGCTGATCGACACCGCCAAATGCGCCGACGGCTGCACGGCCTGCGTCGATGCCTGCGATCACGAAAATGGCCTCGATCTGCAGGAGACGCCCGAGGGTATCAAGCCGCTCAAATGGGACAACCAGCGCGCGACCTGGATCAGGAAAGTCAAGCTGCGCGACAACCTGACTGGGCGCATGACCAATCTGCCGCTCATGTGTCAGCATTGCGAGAATCCGCCCTGTGTGGATGTGTGCCCGACCGGCGCTTCCTTCAAACGCGCCGACGGCATTGTGATGGTGGATCGCCACACCTGTATCGGTTGCCGCTACTGCATGATGGCGTGCCCCTACAAGGCGCGCTCTTTTATTCACGAACAAGTCGTGCAGAAGCTGACCCGGGCGCCACGCGGCAAGGGTTGCGTCGAGAGCTGCAACCTCTGCGTCCATCGACTCGACAACGGCGAGAGCAGCACTGCCTGTGCCGATGCCTGCCAGGAGGTTGGCCATGCCGCCATCCTGTTTGGCGACCTGAACGATCCGCACGGCGCGCTGCGCGAGGCCCTGCGGCAAGTCAACAGTCGTCAGATCCGCCAGGATCTCGAACTCAATACCGGCGTGCGCTATGCCGGCATCTAACCCGCGAGGACAAGCGGTCATGAGAAGAATCGTCTATCGCGAATGGCGTATCGAATCATCGCGCTACTGGAGCCTGCTGGCCATATTGGCTGGCGTCATTGCCATCGGTGGGTTGGCCGCGCTCTATATGGAACATGAGGGCCATTGGGTCACCGGTATGACCAACTCGGTGGTCTGGGGCGCGCCGCATGTGTTCGCAGTCTTCCTGATCGTCTCGGCCTCGGGTGCGCTCAACGTCGCTTCCATTGGCACAGTGTTCGACAAGTCCTTCTACAAACCCCTGGGGCGTCTGTCCGGTTTGTTGGCGGCAGCTCTGCTGGTTGGTGGTCTATTGGTGTTGGTGCTGGACCTTGGCCGCCCGGACCGGCTCGCCGTGGCCATGACCACCTATAATTTCAGTTCCATCTTCGCCTGGAATATTTTTCTTTACACTGGCTTTGTCGCAATCGTCATCGCCTACCTCTGGACCATGGCGGATCGCAAGGGCGACCCCTACAAAAAACCCGTTGGCACCTTCGCCTTTTTGTGGCGTCTGGCGCTGACCACTGGTACTGGTTCCATCTTCGGCTTTCTGGTTGGACGCGAGGCCTACGACACGGCAGTGCTGGCACCCATGTTCGTCGTGATGTCATTCGCCTACGGTCTCGCCATTTACATCCTAGTGTTAATGTACAGTTTTGCTCAGGATGATCGACCCATCGGCGCTCTCATGCTCAAGCGGTTGAAAAACCTGCTCGGCTTGTTCGTGGCTGGGGTGCTTTATTTTACCCTCATTTACCACCTGACCCGCCTCTATGGTGCTCAGACGCAAAGCATTGAGCACTTTCTGCTGGTCAGCGGGGGCATTTATACCCTGGTCTTTTGGCTTGGCTGGATGATGATCGGCAGTCTGCTTCCCTTGGGTATCATCTATCACCCGCGACACAGCAAGAATCCGCGTGCCATCGCCCTGGCCAGCGCGCTGGTCATTATCGGCGGACTGGCGGCCATGTATGTGATCATCATTGGCAGCCAGGCCTATCCGCAGGAAATGTTCCCCGGCATGTCGGTGGTCGAGTTCGGTGCTCCGGGCGACATCGGCGGGGCCGTTGCTCCCTACTGGCCAAGTCTGCCAGAGCTCCTGCTTGGCATCGGCGGCGTGGCCGTGGCTCTGCTCATTACCACGGTGGGCATCCGGGTCCTGCAATTCCTGCCAGAATCGCTCGCCGACCGAGCAGTCGACCCCCATGTTGCCGCCGCTGAAAGTCGCCAGCAGTAAAATCCCCTAGGGGGCGAATCGATTCGCCCCTCATTCATTCCCTCCCGGTTGATTCGCACAAGCGGCCCAGATGCCTAGCCTCTACTTTTCCGCGGCGCACAAGTCCTCCGGAAAGACCACGCTCAGCATCGGCGTCACGGCGGAGTCGCGCCGCCGTGGCCTGACGGTCAGCCCCTTCAAAAAAGGCCCGGATTACATCGACCCCATGTGGCTCGGCCTCGCCGCGGGCAGGGCCTGCTTTAATCTTGATTTTCATACCATGGCCGCCGACGAGATTCGCGCGGCTTTTCAGCGCGATGGGCAGGGCAGCGATCTGCGCTTGATCGAGGGCAACGTCGGTCTCTTCGACAGTGTCCACCTCAATGGCAGCGGCAGCAATGCCGAGCTGGTCAAACTCCTGGGCGTGCCCCTGGTGCTGGTGATTGACTGCAAGGGCCTGGGCCGTGGCATCGCGCCCTTGCTGCTGGGCTTCCAGGCGTTTGATCCCGAACTGCCCATGGCTGGGGTAATTTTAAACCGCGTCGGTGGCGGACGTCATGGCGACAACCTGTTGCGGGTGGTTGAGCATTACACTGATCTACCCGTGCTTGGCATGCTGCCGCGTCTGGCTGAGCTGGACATCGACGAGCGCCATCTGGGACTGGTGCCGAGCAACGAAGCGCTGGCCGCCGGCCGCAAGGTCGAGCAAATTCGAGCTCGGGTCGCCGAGCATGTTGACTGCGATGCGCTGCTGGCGATCGCGGCCAAGGAGCCACCCGGTCCGCCAGCCAGCCAGGCAGTCAGTCAGCCAGCCAGATCACCGGTCAACCTGGCCGCTGTTAGCGCAAGGCCAACAGCGGATGCTGGGCCTCAAGCCCCATCCGGGATCAAAATCGGCATCGCGCGCGATGCCGCCTTCGGCTTTTATTATCCGGATGATCTGGCCGCGCTTGAGCAAGCTGGGGCTGAGTTGCTGAGCTTCAGTCCGCTGCACGCATCGGAGCTGCCAAGGGTGGATGCCTTGTTGATTGGCGGCGGTTTTCCGGAATGTCACATGGAGGCGCTGGAGGCCAATCGTGGCTTGCGCGCGGGCGTGGCGGATTTTATCGCCTCGGGCAAGCCAGTGTATGCTGAATGTGGGGGGTTAATGTACCTGTGCCGCCAACTGCATTGGAACGGGCGCTCGGCGGATATGTGTGGCGTGCTCAATGCCGATGTGGCCATGCACGCCAAGCCTCAGGGGCGCGGCTATGTGCGCCTGCGCGAAACCGGGGCCAGTCCCTGGTTGGGTACGGCGGAGACGGGTGATCTCAGCGCGCATGAGTTCCATCATTCCGCCGTGGTCAGCCCTGATCCCACTTGGACCTATGCCTACCAAGTCTTGCGCGGGACCGGCGTGGACGGACAACATGACGGCATTGTGCACAATCGCCTGCTGGCCAGCTATGCTCATCTGCGTGGCGTGGGGGGCAATTGCTGGCCGCGGCGCTTCGTCGCCAGCATTGAACGCACGCTGGGTGGCTGAGGTGTGGCGGCGCATTGCCCGCGACAGCATCGCCTGAGACAATGGCCAAAGATAGGGGCACCCTGCCAGTGCTCGCCGCGGCATGGTTGAAAATCGCCATGACACCAACAACCTTGTGCAGTGCATCGAAGCGTTCTTCGGGTGTATTCTCATTGTGACAATGACCTTGGTGGCTAGACGCGCCATCTTGGCACGTCATGAAGCGGCTGGAAGCCGCTTCTACATCAAATAAGACACTCACACTTGGCATTGCTGGCAAGATTCAGCGACAGACGACTAGGAAATCCGGCTTATGTTTAAAGTGACTCCAACAGCGGCCGAACAGGTCGCCAAAGCCGCGCAAGAAGGCGGGACCGAGGGGTTGTCCCTGCGCCTGGCGGCCGTGCAAAATCCGGACGGCTCCATTGACTACCGCATGGGGTTCGATGAACTCAGCGAGGAGGATATCCGCTTCACTTCCGAGGGCGTGGATATTGTCATGGCGCCCGAGTTCGTGCCTCTGCTCGATACGGCGGTGATGGATTTTGTCACCCTGGACGACGGCGAACAGCACTTTATTTTTCTCAACCCCAAAGACACGACCTGCAAGCCGCCAAGCGACGCCTAAGCGCGGGCGTCCACCAAGAGTCCGCATCCTGAGGCTCTCTATATCGTGGATCTATCGAGCGAAGACTCTTTGCGTTTAAATGTGCTGCTTGCCAACAAGCCGCGTGCTATTCGTATTGATGAATCAAAACTCATCGTCTACGGGCTGACGGACCAAGGCGAACGCGGTGTCATCTTGCATCCCACCGGACGCCCGGAATCCTATTTGCGGGCCGTGCGCGAACTCATCTCGGGTCATATTCTAGGTTCCCCCGGCGGCTATCCGGTCTATTTGCGGCGCTGGACGCGCATGGGCCAGATGCGCGATGAAAGCCTGGAACAACTGCTGATGCTGGGTGAGCCCGAGGCCGTGGTGGCGGCGGTTTGCTCGCCCGGGCTGACCGAGGAGCTTGCCCGCCGCGCCTGGTGGGCGATGGAGGATGCCAGGAACGCTCGGCGCATGCTTGCGAATCCTGTCATCGCTGGCAGCGCGCTGGGCCGCGAGTTGGCCTCATATCTAATCGAATTCCTGCCGTTCGAGACTGACAGCGAGCGCATGATGGAGTCCGTGCGCCTGGTGCTGCGGCCGGGCTTGATCGGCCCCGAGGCGCGCCAGGATCTGTGGCAAAAAGCCGCGCGCAAACAGGCCTATTTGCTCGGCTTTCTGCGCGCCCTGCCGGACGATCTGCCCGCGCCACTGCCGCCGCGAGCCGATCTTGCGCAACTCGACCAGGCGCTGGCGCCGCTCGCCGCGGACGGCAACACGGTCGCATGGCTGCTGTTGCGTTGTGCCAGCGGTGGCGGTCAGCGGTTTCTCGACACCCTGTCGCGGGTGTTGGCCAAGCCGCCCAATCAGGAGGTGGTCACCGCCGCCTTCGACCTGATGCGTGAGTATTTCAGCCCCATGCGCCCCGAGGGCGAGCCCAGGCTCACGCTGGCCGAACTAAAGGCCGAGGCCGACGCGGTTGCCAGCGGCACGGTGCCTGAAGGCGCGCATGCCTGCCTGGAGCGCCTGCCGCGCATCGGTCCCGAACTGTCCGCCCTGCGCCTGCTCTCGGGCGTGAGCTACGCTACCCTGCGCCCGGTGCTGCCGGATCCGACCACCCTTGGCACCCTGATGCGGCGCAAGATCACACCCGTGATCGAGCCCCTGCAAGCGGCCATCGCCTGCTTGCGTGCCGCGCCAGATTAAACCGCCATGTTAAATTGGTTGGTATGCCATTGATCGGCTTGGAAATGGTGCGGGCCCTGGTGCTGATTGGGCTCTGCCTGTTACCGACCCTGGCCGCCGCACAGGCCCAAGAGCCCAATTGCGGTCGCGGACCCGAGGACAATATCAACGAAGAGCGCTGGACACTCAGTGAAGACGGAACCGTCGGCGACGAACAAAACCGCCTGGTTTGGAAGCAATGCGCCGAGGGTCTGCGGGGCGAGCGCTGTCGCGACGGCCGCCTGGCCTACTTGACCTGGGAGCGGGCGCTCGCAATCGCCGAGACAAGCACCTTTGCCGGCTACGATGACTGGCGCATTCCCAGGCTCGATGAACTGCGCCAGATCATCCAGCCCGGCTGCCTGTTACCAGCCGTGAATCTGTCGCTCTTTCCCAACACGCCCTCGGGTTGGTTCTGGTTCAACTCCGCCGAGGCCGATAATTCCCCACGCGCCGGCCAGCTTGGCTTTGCCTTTGGTGAGGAGTTTAGCGCCAACCAGCGCAACGTCGTTCATCTGCGCCTGGTGCGGGAACTGCCTGAACAGCCCGAACCCGAGGCGGATGCCGCGGCCAACGCGCCAGCGCCCGATGCTCCCCCAGATCTTCCCCCAGATCTTCCCCCAGATCTTCCCCCAGATCTTCCCCCAGATGTCCCTCCAGATGCTCCAGGCGCGGATGGGCAGCCGCAACCAGGCGAGCCGGGCGCTGCCGAAGCCGGTCAGGATGCGCAAGCCGACCCAGATGCCGATGCCCAGGCAGCCGAACCACAGCCGGCGGACCCGGCCGCCGAGCAACCTGGCGACCCTGGTGCGAATCCTGCCGCTGACCAAATGAATGACCAGGCCGATGGCCAGGCTGGTGACCAGGATGCCGATCCAGCCGCCGGCCAGGATGCCCCCGACAACCCCGATCAGCCAGCCGGACAAGCGGCCGGCGACAACGGCGGCGATGGTGTGGATGGCGCCGAGCAGCCCGGGCTGCTCCCGGGTCCACCCGCGGACGCCCCCGCGGCAGGCCCACCTGGCGATCAGGCGCCGGACAATTGATACCAGGCCAACAGCAACGAGAATCCTGTGCTCAGACTTCGCCCAGCCAGCCATTCCAACATTGGGAGTCTTATTCGCTGTAGTGGCGGCTTCCAGCCACTTCATGACGCGCCAAAATGGCGCGTCTACTGAGAACCGGGCCAACAACCGGGCGCTGGAAAACGAAATTTGGAATTGCTACAAGATCCCTTGTCAGCACACCCGGCGGCTTCGGGTGGGTTAAACTAGCGGTTTTCTCAGCCGGAAGCCTTTCCATCGTGGCCAGACGCAAAAAATCCCAATCCGCCAAAGTGCTTGATCCGCATCGCGAACGCGAGGCGCGGAAATACGACAAGCCCATCCCCAGTCGCGAGTTTATCCTCGAGATCCTGACCGAGCGTGGGGTACCCATGGATGCCGCCGGCGTGGCCAAGGCTCTCGACCTGAAGGATCCCGAGGAGCAGTTGGCACTCGAGCGCCGCCTGGGTGCCATGGTGCGCGATGGGCAGTTGGTGCGCAATCGCCGCGATGCTTTTTGCCTGGTCAACAAGAAGGACCTGATCGCCGGGCGGGTGATTGGTCACCCCGATGGTTTTGGTTTCCTCAAGCCCGATGAGGGCGGGGATGATCTATACCTATATCCCAAGGAAATGCGCGCGCTTTTCCATGGTGATCGCATTGTCGCGCGGGTGACTGGCCGCGACCGGCGCGGGCGACTCGAGGGCGCGGTGGTGGAGATTCTCGAGCGCAATACCCAGTCGGTGGTGGGGCGCTTCTACTCCGAGAGCGGCGTGGGCTTCGTGGTGCCGGATAATAAGCGCATCAGCCACGACATCATTATTCCCAGCGATCGGGTGGGGTCGGCCACCAAGGGCCAGATCGTGGTGGCCGAGATTACTGATCAACCCACCAAGCGCACCCAGCCGCTCGGTCAGGTGCTGGAAGTGCTTGGTGATCACATGGCCGCTGGCATGGAGACCGATATCGCCATTCGCGCGCACGATCTCCCCGTCGACTGGCCCGAGGCCGTGCTGCAACAGATTGCTGGCTTAAGCGAGGAGGTGCCGGAAGCCGCCAAGGCCGAACGCCAGGATTTGCGCGATCTGCCGCTGGTGACCATCGACGGGGCCGATGCGCGCGACTTCGACGACGCCGTCTATGCCGAGCGTAAGCCCAAGGGCTGGCGGCTTTTGGTCTGTATTGCCGATGTCTCGGCCTATGTGAGCCCGGGAGATGCGCTGGACCAGGAAGGTCGCGCGCGCGGCAATTCGGTCTATTTCCCCGATCGCGTCATCCCCATGCTGCCGGAGGTGCTCTCCAACGGGCTTTGCTCCCTCAACCCCCAGGTTGATCGGCTGTGCATGGCCTGTGAGCTTTATGTGAACCGCGACGGCAAGGTCACCCGCTCGCGCTTTTTTGAAGGCGTCATGCGCTCCGCCGCGCGACTGACTTACGACCAGGTGGCCGCCATGCTGGAGGGCGACCCGGCGCTGGGCGAGCAGTATGCCGAGCTGCTGCCCCATCTGCATGAGCTGCATCAGTTGTTTCAGACCTTGCTTGAGGCGCGCAGGGGGCGCGGCGCCATCGACTTTGACACGGTCGAGACTCAGTTCGTTTTCAACGACCAAGGCCGGCTCGAGGCCATTGAGCCGCGCGCTCGCAACGACGCCCATCGGCTGATCGAGGAGTGCATGCTCGCGGCCAATGTCGCCGCCGCGCGCCTGTTCGAGCGCAAGAAGATGCCGGCGCTCTTTCGCATCCATGAGCAGCCCAAGGCTGAGAAGCTCTCCGATCTGCGGGAATTTCTCGCCGAACTGGGGTTGAATCTGCCTGGTGGGGATAAGCCCACCGCCAAGGATTACGGCACCCTGCTGGACTCGGTGCGGAAACGGGCGGATTTTCATCTCATCCAAACCGTGCTGCTGCGTTCCATGCAACAGGCGATGTACAGCTCGGACAATGTCGGTCACTTTGGCCTGGCCTACGAGGGCTATACCCATTTTACCTCGCCGATTCGACGCTATCCGGATCTGGTCGTCCACCGCATCATCAAGCACATTTTGGCCGGTGGTGGCGTGGCGGAGTTGGATTATTCCAAACCCGAGCTGCAGCAGATCGCCGAGCACTGCTCGGGCACGGAGCGGCGCGCCGACGAGGCCACCCGCGACGCCAGCGACTGGCTCAAGTGCGAGTACATGCGCGACAAGCTCGGCGAGCAGTTCGACGGCACCATTGTCAGCGTGCAGGGTTTTGGCCTGTTCGTCGAGCTCGACGATGTCTATGTCGATGGGCTGGTGCACATCACCGCGCTGGATAACGACTTCTACCACTTCGACCCCATCGGACACCGGCTCAATGGCGCCCGTACCGGTCAGGTGTATCGCCTGGGCGACCGGCTGCGGGTGCAGGTGGCGGCGGTGAATCTCGACGAGCGCAAGATCGACTTCGTGCTGGCGCCCACGGCCAAACAAGCCGAGGGCGCCAAGCGACCACGGCGACGCGGCAACCGCAAGCGTGCGGTTGGTTGAGCCGGAGTGCCTTTCTGAAACCGGCTGCCGCAAGCATGACCCACGCCGAGGGCGGCGCGCCCGTCATGGGCATCAATGCCGTGCGCGCCGCTCTGAGTCAGGGCGGGGTGCGTGAGCTGTGGCTTGATCGCGCCCGCCGTGATCGGCGTCTGAGCGAGCTGGTCGATTTGGCGCGCGCCGCCGGGGTGCCAGTGCGTCAGCAAGACCGCTGCGCGCTTGATGAGGCGACTGCCGGCGGCAATCACCAGGGTGCATTGGCCTGGACGCAAGCGCCCGCCGCGCGCGGCGAGGCCGATCTCGACCAACTGCTGGCGTCCGGCCCGGCCGACCCGCTGCTGCTGGTGCTCGATGGTGTGACCGACCCGCACAACCTGGGCGCCTGCTTGCGTTGTGCCGACGGCGCCGGTGCGCTGGCGGTGATCGCGCCGCGAGATCGCGCCTGCGGGCTCACCGCCACGGCGGTCAAGGTGGCTAGCGGTGCCGCGGCTAGCGTCCCTTTCGTGCAGGTGACCAATCTCGCGCGCACCTTGGCGCGGTTACAGGAGCGAGGGCTCTGGGTGATCGGCCTGGCCGGCGAGGCCGACGCCAGCCTGTTCGCGTTGGAGTTGACCGGCCCCCTGGCACTGGTCCTGGGCAGCGAGGGTCAGGGGTTGCGCCGGCTCACGCGCAAGCGCTGCGACCAACTCGCCGCCCTGCCGCTGCGCGGCCAGGTCGAAAGCCTAAACGTCTCCGTCAGCGCCGGCATCTGCCTGTATGAAGCGCTGCGCCAGCGCTTGGCGGGAGCGGCCTAAACCGCGCCGCCGGAAGGCCGCGGGGGCGCGCGTTCCCTGCGCTCAAGCCCAGTCAGTCTGAGCTCCGGCGGTTGCCAGTATCGGGTCTTTTCTGTTTCCATCCACCCATGTCACGCATCAAGTCGTTGCCACCTCAATTAATCAATCAAATCGCCGCGGGCGAGGTGATTGAGCGCCCGGCGTCCATCGTCAAGGAACTGGTCGAAAACAGTCTGGATGCCGGTGCGCGCCAGATTGAGGTGCTCCTGGAGCGCGGCGGTGCCAAGCGCATTTTGGTGCGCGACGATGGTTGCGGCATGAGCGCCGAGGAGCTGCCATTGGCGGTCTCGCGCCACGCAACCAGCAAGATCGCCTCGCTGGCCGATCTGGAGTCGGTCGCGACCCTGGGATTTCGCGGCGAGGCCCTGCCCAGCATGGCCTCGGTGGCGCGGCTGCGGATCCTCTCGCGCCGTGCCGACGCGGACCATGGATTCGCCATCACCGCCGATGGCAGTGACCAGACCCCGGCGGCGGAACCGGCGGCTCATGCCCCGGGTACCAGCGTCGAGGTGCTGGATTTGTTCTTCAATACTCCGGCGCGGCGCAAGTTTTTGCGCACTGAGAAAACTGAGCTGGGCCATATTGAACAACTCATCCGGCGGCTGGCGCTGGCGCATGCCAGGGTCGGTTTTCGGCTGGAACATAACGGTCGTTCGGTGCTGGATCTGCGTGCCCCCAGTCATGGGGATATTAACGACGGGCAAGCAAGCGATGGGCAAGCAAGCCTGAGGCGGCGGCTCGAACAAACCCTGGGGGGCGATTTCCTCGACGCCGCCCTGATGCTTGAGGATCAGGCCGTTGGGCTGCGACTGTTTGGCTGGGTCGCGCAGCCGGCCTTCAGCCGCTCGCAGGCGGACCGGCAGTTTTTCTTCGTCAACGGTCGCATGGTGCGCGACAAGCTGGTTGCCCATGCGGTGCGCCAGGCCTATCAGGACGTGCTGCATCACAGTCGTCATCCGGCTTATGTGCTCTTTCTGGAGCTTGATCCGCGCCAGGTCGATGTCAATGTTCATCCGGCCAAGCAGGAAGTCCGGTTTCGCGAGGGGCGCCAGGTGCACGATTTTATTTTTCGCGCCCTGCATCGTCGGCTCGCGGGTGGCGCCATGGCCGCGGGCGCGCTGTCGCACGGGGACGACTCCGTGGCGTCGCCTCCACCCGAGGCGCCGCCACCTGCTCAGCCTCCGGCGTCAGCGCCACTGGCCGGGCGGCCCCCGCCCGCGGGCGGGCAGCCGTCCCTGCCGCTGCGCGAATCGGCCGGGGCCTACGCGGCAAATTTTGCCTGGCAGCAGCCTTGGTCCGCCGCCGAGCAGGCTCTGGCCGAAGCCGTTGCCGGGGACGATCAGACGGCCGCGGGGCAAGATCAGGCAGCCGCCGGAGAAGTGCCGCCGCTGGGGTTCGCGCTTGGCCAGCTCAATGGAGTCTATGTGCTGGCGCAGGGGGCGGATGGTCTGGTGATTGTGGATATGCACGCGGCCCACGAGCGGGTGTGCTACGAGCGCATGAAAACCGCCTGGCAGGCCCAGGGGCAGGTGCGCCGCCAGCCGCTGCTGGTGCCGGTCAGCCTGCGTCTGAGTCGTGCCGAGGCGGATCTGCTCGAGACCCATGATGCCGATTTACAGGCACTGGGGCTGGTGGTCAGCCGCCTGGGAGAGGAGCAGGTGGCGGTGCGGGAAATTCCTGCCATGCTGCAGGGCGCGGATGTGGAACAACTGCTGCGCGATCTTCTGTCCGATCTCGCCGAGCACGGCCAGAGCGCGCGCTTGCAGCAGCAGGCCAACGCCCTGCTCGCGACCATGGCCTGCCATGGCTCGGTGCGCGCCAACCGACGGCTGAGCCTGCCGGAGATGAACGCCCTGCTGCGAGCGATGGAATCCACCGCGCGCTCGGATCAATGCAATCACGGGCGCCCGACCTGGGTGAAACTCTCGCGGCAGGAGTTGGATCGGCTGTTTCTGCGCGGGCAATGAAAGACGCGACTCCAAGCGAGGGACTTGCTGGGGCGGGTCCGGTGGAATGGGATTCGCTGCCACCAGCAATCTTCCTGATGGGGCCAACCGCGGCCGGCAAGACGGCCCTGGCGCTTGACTTGGTCGAGCGGCTGCCGTGTGAGATCATCAGTGTCGACTCGGCGCTGGTGTATCAGGGCATGGATATCGGCACCGCCAAGCCGTCGCCAGAGATTCGCGCCCGGGTGCCGCATCGGCTGATGGATATCCTCGATCCCGGCGAGGCCTATTCCGCGGCGCGGTTTCGCCTTGATGCATTGCGGGCCATGGAAGAGATCACCGGCGTGGGTCGGGTGCCGCTGCTGGTTGGGGGCACTATGCTCTATTTTCGTGCACTGGTACGCGGGCTGGCGCCCCTGCCGCGGGCGCACCCCGAGTTGCGCCGCGATCTGTCGCGCCAGCTTGAGCGCATGGGCTCGGCGCGGATGCATCGCTGGTTGGCGGTGCTGGACGCGGCCAGCGCGGCGCGCATTCACCCCAATGATCCGCAGCGGATTCAGCGCGCGCTCGAGGTCTATCTGACTACTGGGCGCGCACTCGGGGACCATTGGGCGGAGGCCGCCGCGCAACACTTGCCTTATCGGGTCGTGAAACTCGTCAAGGCGCCCGGTCCGACAGTGGGACAGGCTGGATCATCCGGGCGCGAACGTCAGGCCTTGCGTGAGCGCATTGCGCAGCGCTTCGATGCCATGCTGGCGGCGGGTTTTGAAGCCGAAGTGGCGCGTTTGCGCGCGCGCGGTGATCTGCATCCCGCTTTGCCTTCGATGCGCGCGGTCGGCTATCGGCAAATGTGGCACTATTTGGATGGCGACTGTGATTTCGCGCGCATGCGCGAGCTTGCCATCACGGCAACGCGGCAACTCGCCAAGCGGCAGATGACCTGGCTGAGATCCGAGAGCGATTGCATCTGGCTGCCCCAGGGGGGCTCCCTGTTGGATCGGGCGCTGGAGAGGCTGGCAAATCTGGCGGCCATCGGTGAGTGCTGAGCTGGCGCGGCCCTGGCGCGGCCCAGGGCGCTTGCTGGCCGCAAGGTGACAAGAATGGCGCCTTTTTTGCTTGGACGTCGGACCAAAGGTCGCCAGTGAGACCATGACCCGGCGGCTCTGTGATAACGTATCACTTGCATTGACGTCCTATGCGTGCAAGCGCATCGTCGCGACCTGGCCCCTGCGAGCCTGATTGCCGCGGTTGCCGGCCTCCTCCGTGGTGTGCAGAACGGCGGTGGATGATCGTTGCGATCATGCGTTGATGGGGCTGCCCAATAACAACAAGAGAATTTCACTATGTCGAAGGGACACAGTCTTCAGGATCCGTTTTTGAACGCATTGCGCAAAGAGCGCGTGCCGGTCTCGATTTTTCTGGTCAATGGCATCAAGCTCCAGGGACAGGTCGAGTCCTTCGATCAGTTCGTGGTGTTGCTCAAGAACAATGTCAGTCAGATGATCTACAAGCACGCGATTTCCACCGTGGTGCCGTCACGCAACGTCAAATGGTCCTATCCAGAGGATGACCTCGACCTGGATGAGAGCGAGGCGGAATGAGGCGGTACCTGCCGCGGGTTTGCCATGTTTGAGCGGCCGGACGCGGGCGAACGCGCTCTTTTGGTGCAGCTGGCCATCGGCGGAAAGCTGGACGCGGAAGCCAGCACCGAGTTCCGGCTGCTGGCCGAGGCCGCCGGCGCGCTTGAGGTGGGCTGGCTCACCGGTACCCGCGCCGCGCCCGATCCGCGCTTTTTTATTGGCCAGGGCAAAGCGGCTGAGTTGGCCGAGCAGCTGGCCGCCACGGGCGCCGAACTGGTGATTTTCGACCATGCCCTGAGCCCGGCCCAGGAGCGCAACCTGGAGCGTCGGCTGTCCTGTCGGGTGGTGGATCGCAATGGGCTGATTTTGGATATTTTCGCCCGCCGCGCGCGCTCTTTCGAGGGCAAGCTGCAGGTGGAGTTGGCGCAGCTGCGGCACCTGTCAACCCGCCTAGTGCGCGGCTGGACCCATCTTGAGCGCCAGAAGGGCGGTATCGGCCTGCGCGGACCGGGCGAGACCCAGCTCGAGACCGACAGGCGCCTGCTCGGCCAGCGCATTGTCGCCTTGAACAAACGCCTCGAGCGGATCGAGACCCAGCGCGCCCAGGGGCGCCAGGCGCGTGATCGCGCCGAGATCGCCACCGTCTCCCTGGTGGGCTATACCAATGCCGGTAAGTCCACGCTCTTTAATCGGCTGACCGCGGCCGGGGTGTTTCAGGCCGATCAGCTTTTCGCTACCCTGGATCCCACCCTGCGACGCTTGGAGCTGCCCAATGCCCCGGCCGTGGTGGTGGCGGATACCGTGGGCTTTATCAGCCAGCTGCCACATGAGCTGGTGGCGGCCTTTCGCGCGACCTTGCAGGAAACGCGCTCGGCGGCGCTGCTGCTGCATGTGATCGATGCGGCGGGCAAGGAGCGCGAGCGCTGCGAAAGGGATGTTGAGCAGGTGCTGACGGAGATCGGCGCCGAGTCGATTTCGCGCCTGCGGGTGATGAATAAAATCGACCAGCTTGAGGATCAGCGTCCGCGGGTTGATCGGGACGCGGCGGGGAATGTCAGCACGGTATGGCTGTCCGCTCGAACAGGTGAGGGCGTGGATCTGCTGGTGGACGCACTGGCCGAGCGCTTTCGCGGCCAGGTTGAAAATTGTCAGCTTGAGCTAAATCCTTCCGAGGGTGCGTTGCGCGCCTGGCTCTATCGACACGGGCAAATTCTTGCCGAACAAGCCAGGGATGACGGTGGCTGGACCCTGGAGGTGATGATCGAGCCCGAGCGACTGCAGCGGGAGTTGCGGCGCCAGGGTCGTGCGCGACCCCAGCCAAGGGAATTTCCTGTATGGTAAGGCTGCGCATTGTCCCCCGGGCCGGGAAAACCTAAAATGCCCGTTCGATGGTCGTGGCGCGGCACGCATTTAGCACCTTCGAATCACCTTTAAAGAACGATTAGCCCAGACGGAGACACTATGGCCTGGAACGAGCCGGGAGGCGGAGGCAAAGACCCCTGGGGGTCCCAGCAGGGAAACCAGGGCGGACCGCCCGATCTCGACGAGATCGTGCGCAACTTGCAGGACAAAATGAAAGGCCTGTTCGGTGGTGATTCCGGATCTGGCAAGGGCTCCGGTGGCGGGGCGGGCGGCGGTGCACCGCTCGGGCCGCTTGGCAAGTGGACTATCGGTATCGTTGTCGGGGTGCTGGTGGTGCTTTGGCTCGCCACCGGTATTTATATCGTCGATCCCGCTGAGCGCGGTGTGGTGCTGCGCTTCGGTGTCTATAACAGGATGACCCAACCCGGCCCGCACTGGCACTGGCCCTGGCCGGTTGAGCAGGTCGAGATTGTCAATGTCGACGAGATCTCATCCTTTAGTCACAAGGCACTGATGCTGACCCAGGATGAGAACATCGTCGATGTCGAACTCACCGTGCAGTCGCGCATTGAGGATGCCGCCAATTATCTGTTCCAGGATCAAAATCCGGAGAAAACCCTGCGCGATGCGACCGAGACCGTGGTGCGCAAGACCATCGGCGGCAGCAAGCTCGATTTCATCCTGACCGAGGGTCGCAGCGCCGTGGCGGCGACCATTCGCGAGCGGGTTCAGGCCTTGATGCGCGAGTACAAAACCGGTCTGCTAGTCACCTCCATTAACATGCAGCCGGCCAAGCCGCCGGAGCAGGTCAAGGAGGCTTTCGATGACGCCATCAAGGCGCGCGAGGACAAGGAACGTTCCGAGAACAAGGCCGAGGCTTATGCCAATCAGATCCTGCCGCAGGCGCGCGGTGAAGCCGCCCGCATCGTGGCGGATGCCAAGGCCTATCGCGATCAGGTGATCGCCGAGGCCGAGGGTGAGAGTTCGCGCTTCCTGGCGGTGCTGGAGGAGTATCGCAAGGCGCCCGAGGTGATGCGTGAGCGCCTGTATCTGGATACCATGCAAGAGGTGATTGGCGACAGCCAGAAAGTGCTGATCGACGTGCCGGACAGCAATAGCCTGATGTATCTGCCGCTGGATCAACTCATGAAGAACCCGGGCGCGAGTCGCGACGGGGCCCCGGCAAGTGTCTCTTCAAGCGGGAGTAGTGGCAACGCGAGTGGTGCGAGCAACTCGATAACGCAACGGCCGATGCGCAATGTGAATCGCGAACGGAGGACCCGCTGATGACAGACCGCATGAAACTCCTCTCGGGCATCGCTGTTCTGGTGCTGGTTGGCTTGGTGACGGCCTCGGCGTTCATCGTTTATCAGTGGGAGATCGCGATCAAGCTGCGCCTGGGTGAAATCGTCGGGCCCGAGTACAAACCAGGCCTGCACTGGAAGGTGCCGGTGCTGAACAATGTGATCAAGTTCGACGCACGCATTCAGACACTCGACTCCCAGCCGGAGCGCTTCCTCACCATCGAAAAGAAAGACGTCATCGTCGATTCTTACGCTAAATGGCGCATCAATAACGCGGCGCAGTTTTTCCGTTCCACCGGCGGCGACAGTGCCCGTGCCGCGCGTCTGCTTGCCGAGCGTATTAATACCAGCCTACGGGACGAATTCGGTCGCCGCACCATTCAGGAGGTGGTGTCCGAAGACCGCCTGGAACTGATGCAGGTGCTGACCAAGACACTCGACACCCAGGCCACTGAGTTGGGTGTGGAGGTGGTGGATGTGCGGGTGAAGAAAATCGATCTGCCGCCCGAGGTGAGCGAATCCGTCTATAACCGCATGCGCGCCGAGCGCGAGCGTGTGGCAAGCGATCTGCGCGCCAAGGGTCATGAAGCGGCTGAACGTATCCGCGCCGATGCTGATCGCCAGCGCACCGTCATCCTGGCGGACGCCTACAAGGAGTCCGAGGAAACCCGTGGCCTGGGTGATGCGAAAGCCGCGCGGGTCTACGCCGAAGCCTTCGAGCAGGATCGCGAGTTCTACGCTTTCTACCGCAGTCTGGATGCCTACCGGAAGTCGCTCGTCGACAAGGGCACCACCCTGGTGTTGGCGCCTGACTCGGAATTCTTCCGCTATTTCAATCATCCCCAGGGCGCGGCCGGCTCCTCGGACGACGCCGGCACGGATGGTCGTCTGCGTGTGCGCTAGCAGCGCGCGTTGCTGGCTGCCGGCGGCTATTCTGGATTTGATGCACGATGTGGCATGACTTCCTGGTGGCTCTGGCGCTGGTGTTCGTCATTGAGGGCGTCATGCCCTTCGCTGCCCCCGGGGCCATGCGCCGTATGATGGAGGAGGTGGCGCGCCAGAGTGATGGCAGTCTGCGCATCGTGGGCCTGCTTAGCATGGCCTCTGGGGTTGTGCTGCTGTACTTTGTTCGTTAGCTGACAAGCGACCCCATGATTTCCCATTCCGCACCGCGCCCGGGCTGCCGCCGTCCGCGCCGCCCTGGCTGTGCCGCAACCGCACCCTGACTCCGGCAAGCTCATGACCATCAATCAGGACCGCTGGCTTCTCCCTGCTGGCATTGAGGAAATTCTGCCCCAACAGGCGCGCGATATTGAGCGCCTGCGCCGCTGCCTGCTCGATCTGTTCGATGCTTGGGGCTATGATTTGGTCATTCCGCCCTTTATCGATTATCTCGAGAGCCTGCTGATAGGCACCGGGAGCGATCTGGATCTGCAGACCTTCAAACTGACTGATCAGCTCAGCGGGCGCCTGCTTGGCGTGCGCGCGGACATGACGCCGCAGGTGGCGCGCATTGACGCCCATCAGCTCAGGCGCGAGGAACCCACCCGGCTGTGTTATCTCGGCACTGTGCTGCATACCCGCTCCGATGGCTTTGCCGGCACCCGCAGCCCGCTGCAAATCGGTGCCGATATCTATGGCCATGGCGGCGCCGAGAGCGATGTCGAAATTCTCAGGCTGCTGCTGACCACCCTAGAGACCGCCGGAATCGGCTCCGCCTACCTTGATCTCGGGCATGTGGGCATCTTTCGCGGCCTGGCTGAACAGGCAGGACTGTCGCGGGAGCAGGAATTGACGCTCTTTGGTATCCTGCAGCGCAAGGCCAGCACCGAACTTGCAGCGCTGCTCGATGAGGCTGGCGTCGAGCCAAGCGAGGCGGATATGCTTCTGGCGCTGGTTGAGCTGAACGGTGATGATGCGCTTGAGCGCGCTGGCGAGCGTCTTGCCAAGGCTCGCGATAGCGTTCATCGGGCGCTCGGCAATCTGCGATTGATTGCCGAGGATCTGCACGCCTGGATGCCCCAGGTGCCAGTGCACTTCGATCTGGGCGAATTGCGTGGCTATACCTACAAGACCGGGGTGGTTTTTGCTGCTTTCGCGCCTGGGTGGGGGCTCGAAATCGCGCGCGGCGGGCGCTACGATGCCATTGGCGAGTTTTTTGGCCATGCCCGCCCGGCGGTCGGCTTCAGCACTGATCTCAAAGGCTTGATTGAGCTGGCCGCGCCCGCTGCCGAGCACCCTTTGGTTGGAGCTGGCGCCGTGCTCGCGCCCAATGATCGCGACCCCGGATTACAGGCGCTGATCAACGAGCTGCGGGCATCCGGTCGGCGGGTGCTAAGCTGGCTGCCTGGTCAGCAAGGTCATCCGGCCGCGCTTGGCTGCGAGCAGCGCATTGAGCGTCGCGATG
Organism: Thiorhodovibrio winogradskyi; assembly: GCF_036208045.1. NCBI lineage: Bacteria > Pseudomonadati > Pseudomonadota > Gammaproteobacteria > Chromatiales > Chromatiaceae > Thiorhodovibrio > Thiorhodovibrio winogradskyi. The sequence continues at coordinate 385,848 of NZ_CP121472.1, forward strand.
GGCGCTGGCAATTGGTACCCATGGTGGCGGGCCAATTTTGACGGAGCGACTCTCGATGGAGCGAGTCTGGAGCCGGGCGCGGTCTTAAAGGATGGATGGCGACGGCGGGTACAACAACGACAACGATGATTTCGCTTTGCTGTCAATGACCTGTTCTGGCCGTTGACAGGGCGGGATTTTATCCGGCTGATGCCGGCTGAGTAGAGGCACTATGGGCAAGAATCTGGTCATCATCGGGACGCAGTGGGGCGACGAAGGCAAGGGCAAGGTGGTCGATTTGCTGACCGAACGCGCCAATGCGGTGGTCCGCTTTCAAGGTGGGCATAACGCCGGTCATACGCTGGTGATTGATGGCGAGCAGACGATTTTGCATCTGATCCCCTCGGGCATCTTGCATCCGGGGGTCGAGTGCTTCATCGGCAATGGCGTGGTCCTGGCGCCGGATGCGCTCTTCCATGAAATCGATACCCTCACCGCCGCTGGGGTCGCGGTTGAAGAGCGCTTGCGCATCAGCCCCGGTTGCGCGCTCATCCTGCCCTACCATATCGCGCTTGATCAGGCGCGGGAAAAAGCGCGCGGCAGCAAGGCCATCGGCACCACCGGACGCGGCATTGGGCCGGCTTACGAGGACAAAATCGCCCGGCGCGGCATTCGCCTTGGCGAACTGCTGAATCCAAGCCTGTTCGAGGCACGCCTGCTCGAGGTGATGGAATATCACAACTTCGCGCTCACGGCCTATTTTAAAGCCGAGCCGGTCGATGTCGCGGCCACCCTGGACACCGCGCTGGCCTGGGGCGAGCGCATTCGGCCCTTGGTCGGCGATGTATCCGGTCGCCTGCACGCCTTGCGTGACCAGGACGCCAGGATTCTGTTCGAGGGTGCCCAGGGCTCATTGCTCGATATCGACCATGGCACCTATCCCTTTGTCACCTCATCGACCACCACCGCCGGCGGTGCCGCCTCGGGCAGTGGTGTTGGGCCGCTTGATCTTGACTATGTCCTGGGTATCGTCAAGGCCTACACTACCCGGGTCGGTGGCGGGCCTTTTCCGACCGAGCTGTTCGATGCCGATGGCGATCATTTGGGCGAGCGTGGGCATGAGTTCGGCGCCACCACCGGGCGCAAGCGCCGCTGTGGTTGGCTCGACATGGTCGCCTTGCGGCGTGCCTTCGCGGTCAATAGTGTCTCCGGGGTGTGCATTACAAAGCTTGATGTGCTCGATGGGTTAGAGCGGATTCGCATCTGTACCGGCTATGAACTGGACGGACAGCCACTGGATGTCCCGCCCATGGGGGCCGAGGATCTGGCGCGTGTCAAGCCAAGTTATATCGAGATGCCAGGCTGGCGGGAATCCACCGAGGGCGCTCTGTCGCTCGAGGATTTGCCCGCCGCGGCGCGTGATTATCTTAACCGCATCGAAGAATTGAGCGGTCGACCGATCGACATTATTTCGACCGGGGCTGATCGGGCGCAGACCATTGTCCGGGATCATCCGTTCGACTGAATATAGGCCTCGTTGCCTGTGTCAGCCGCCTGCATGATGGGGTCTGGCTGGGTTTGGGTGGGAGATTGGCGCGGAGATTGGGAGTGGGTTCGATGGATTCGGCAGTGATTGACACTCAAATGGTCGCGGAAAGCCTGCGGCTGATGCTGATCGGCATGAGCATTGTGTTTGGCTTTTTGATGCTCCTGGTGGTTCTGCTGCGCGGTATGTCCTGGTTTGCCGCGCGCGTGGCACCGGCGGACTTCCATGAGTTGGCTGCTGGCGCGGCCTCCATGTCCAGGGGCACCGGCGCTGCCGGGAACCCAATGGCGGACCCAGCGGCGGACAGCGAATTGATCGCGGTGATGGCCGCCGCGGTGGCGCGCTATCGCGCCCGGCAGGGCGGTTAGGTGGCGGTCCTGTTGCCGCGCTGGTGCTTCTTCCAATGACTGACGGAAACTGTTAAGAGATGTCCCGCATGAATCAGAACAATGCTCTTGCCATCACCGATTTGGTGCTGCGCGACGCCCACCAGTCGCTGCTTGCGACCCGCATGCGCATCGACGACATGCTGCCCATTGCCGCCAAGCTCGACCAGGTCGGCTTCTGGTCGCTGGAGTCCTGGGGCGGAGCCACCTTTGATGCCTGCATCCGCTACCTGGGCGAAGATCCTTGGGAACGCCTGCGTCGGCTCAAGGCGGCAATGCCAAACACCCGTCAGCAAATGTTGCTGCGCGCGCAGAATCTGCTTGGCTATCGCCACTATGCCGACGATGTGGTGGATGCCTTTGTCGAACGCGCGGTCAAAAACGGCATTGATGTTTTCCGCATCTTCGATGCCATGAACGATATTCGCAATTTCCAGCGCCCGGTCAAGGCCGCGCTGGCCACCTCGGCCCACGCCCAGGGCGCGCTGAGCTACACCGTGAGCCCGGTGCACAAGATCGACTACTGGGTCGATCTCGCGCGGCGACTCGAGGATCTTGGCTGCCATTCCATCGCCATCAAGGATATGGCCGGGCTGCTGCGGCCCTATGTCGCCGAGGAACTGATCGGACGCCTGAAGGAGTCCTGCAAGGTGCCCATTGGCCTGCATTGTCACGCCACCACTGGGCTGAGTACCGCGACCATTGTCAAGGCGGCCGAGGCCGGTGTCGATGTGGTGGACACGGCTATTTCCTCCATGAGCATGACCTACGGCCACTCACCGACCGAGTCGGTGGTCGCCATCATGCAGGGCACCGGTCGCGACACCGGGCTCGACATCAAGGTGCTGGAAGACATCGCCGCTGATTTCCGCGCGGTGCGCAAGAAATACGCGCGCTTCGAGGGGGCGCTCAAGGGCGTGGATTCACGCATCCTGGTCGCCCAGGTGCCAGGCGGCATGCTCACCAACATGGAAAACCAACTGCGCGAGCAGGGCGCGACCGAGCGCCTCGACGAGGTGCTGGAGGAAATTCCCCGGGTGCGCGAGGACCTGGGCTACATCGCCCTGGTGACTCCCACTTCGCAGATCGTCGGCTCCCAGGCGGTGCTCAACGTCCTCATGGGTGAGCGCTACAAGAGCATCACCGGCGAGACCGCCGGAGTGCTCAAAGGGACCTATGGCTCGACGCCAGCGCCCGTCAATAAAGACTTGCAGGCGCGGGTGCTCGAGGGTGCCAAGCCCATCAGCTGTCGTCCGGCGGACCTGATCGCGCCCGAGTTGAAAAAGCTTACCGCCGAGTTGAAAAAACTTGCCAAGGAGCGCGGCATCCGGCTGGCCAATGCGGTGGTGGACGATGTCATCACCTATGCCATGTTCCCGCAAGTGGGCCTGAAGTTCCTGGAAAATCGCGATAATCCCGAGGCCTTCGAGGCGCCGCCCTGGGAGCTCGATCAGCGCGAGGCGGCCAAGTTGGCCGAGGCCAATGCACCAACCTCGGGTGCTTCGGCGGCGGGTGCTCCAGCAAGCGCCAGTTCGGCGGGCGGCCCGGAAGCCTACCGCATCGAGGTCAATGGCAAGAGCTACGATGTGCGTGTCTCCCCGGCGGGCTCGGTCGAAAGTGTCGCGGCGGCACCCGCCGCGGATACAGCAGTCCAGCCGGCAGGCGAACAGCAGGTGCTTGAGTCGCCCCTGGCGGGCAATATTGTCAAAATTCCGGCCAGTGCCGGACAGTCAGTCGCCGCTGGCGATGTGGTGGTGGTGCTCGAGGCCATGAAGATGGAAACCGAAGTGCGCGCCCCGGCGGCTGGCAAAGTCCTTGAGATCCGGGTGAAGGAAGGCGACGCGGTGTCGCTGGGCGCTCCCCTGGTTGTGCTGGGATAATCCCGTGGAAGAATTGCTCAAACTCTGGGCGTCCATGGGCATCGCCAACCTGACCTGGGGTCAGGTGCTGATGATGGCGGTGGCGGGCGGCTTGATCTATCTCGCGATCGCGAAAAAGTTCGAGCCGTTGCTGCTGGTCCCCATCGGTTTTGGCGCGCTGCTGAGCAACATTCCGGTGGCCAATATTGGTGGGCCGGATGGGATGATCGGGCAGATCTACACCGTCGGCGTCGAGACCGGCATCTTTCCGCTGCTAATTTTCATGGGGGTTGGCGCCCTGACCGACTTCGGTGCCCTGATTGCTCGCCCCTCGACCCTGCTGCTGGGCGCGGCGGCGCAGTTTGGCATCTTCGCCACCCTGCTGGGAGCGGTGGCGCTGAACTTTCTCCCCGGCTTTAACTTCAGCCTCCAGGATGCCTCGGCCATTGCCATCATCGGCGGTGCCGATGGGCCCACGGCTATTTTCCTCGCCTCGCGATTGGCGCCCGATTTGCTTGGAGCCATTGCCGTGGCCGCCTATTCTTACATGGCGCTGGTGCCTATCATTCAGCCACCCATCATGCGCCTTCTCACCACCAAGGAAGAACGTGCCGTGGTCATGCAGCAGTTGCGGCCGGTGTCGCGTTTGGAACGCATGCTGTTTCCCTTTGTGGTGCTGCTGCTGTGCGCCATGCTGCTGCCCTCGGCGGCTCCGCTCATCGGTATGCTCACCTTTGGCAATCTGCTGCGTGAATGCGGCGTGGTCGAGCGCCTGAGCCGCGCTGCCCAGAATGAAATTATCAACATCGTCACCATCATGCTTGGCCTGGCGATCGGCTCCAAGCTGTCGGCGGACATGTTCCTGACGCTCGAGACCCTGGGCATTCTGGCGCTTGGCGCCCTGGCCTTCTCGATCGGCACCGCGGCCGGCGTGCTCATGGGCAAGATCATGCACCGGGTGACCGGCGGCAAGGTCAATCCGCTCATCGGTGCCGCCGGTGTGTCGGCCGTGCCCATGGCGGCACGGGTGGTCAATCGCGTCGGGCTGGAAGAAAATCATCAGAACTTCCTGCTGATGCATGCCATGGGGCCAAATGTGGCGGGTGTCATTGGCTCGGCGGTGGCGGCTGGGGTGCTGCTGGCGCTGACCGGGAGTTGATCCAATGTTGCCAACATTGTGTCAACCTTGTATTAAGTCTCTGCGCAAGCGGCCATATTGACCGCGAATACTGCGGCGGGCTATACTGAGCGGCTGATGTCGAAGGATTTGCCCTCTTTGGTCGACCCCTTGCGGGCTGTCGCCCAGAATCAGCATTATGCGGGCACAATCAGCGCCACTGCCTTGGCTCGCTTGCGGTCGCTCATCGCGGAGCCGAGCGGAGAACTGATGTACAGCTTGCATTTCGCTAGGGATGTCGCCCGTCGCCCTGTCGTGCATGTTGCCGCTCGGGGCTTGCTTCGTTTGACGTGCCAACGCTGTCTCGGGATTATGGACTGGCGGCTTGATGAGTACTCGGTGCTTGCGTTGGTGCAGGGTTTTGATGAAGCGGGCCGCTTACCAGATAACTATGATCCACTGTTGCTTGAAGAGCCACTGTTGCAGCCACTTAAGTTGATTGAGGACGAAATTCTACTTGCAATTCCGGCGATTCCGCGGCATCCGCGTTGCAATGCGCCAGATTCGCCTCTGACTGGTCCGCCAAAGTCGCTTGACTTGGCGCCTTTGATGCCAAACCGGGCGCATTCCGGGCTGCCATTGGCTGAAGATCGAGCTGAGTCGGCGCAGGCATCCAGTCAGGACGCTTCACCTTTTGCTGTTTTGGCGGACTGGAACGCAAGTCGCGACTGACATCAAGTCGGTATCAATCGACTCGGCATCAATGGTTGCCCAGATTGATTCCAGGTCTTTGCCAGGTTCTCGCTAGATTATGACTGGCCTTCGTCTAACGCGGGCCGGGTATTTCTTTTGGTTTCTGTTCGAGGGCCTTGGCGTTTGTCGACGCTGGCCCCGGCGCTTGAGTATTTTGGAGATTCCAATGGCTGTTCAGCAAAATCGCAAGACCCCATCAAAGCGTGGCATGCGCCGTTCCCATGATGCGCTCTCCAAGCCAACCCTGTCGGAAGACGGCACCACGGGTGAAATCCATCGTCGGCACCACATGACATCAGACGGCTTTTATCGCGGTCGCAAGATCATCGACAAGTCAAGCAACTGAGGCACGCTGCAGGCTGTCCGACAGGTTCATCGGGTTCTCTTGCTGTGCCGGGATGCCGCGGCTTGTCCTTTTCTCTGACTGGCCAGACTTTGCTTTGCGCCTGACCAGTGTCTTCTGCCAGCCTTGGATGCCAGTCTTGTTGACCAGCCTAAAAGGCGGTTATTCCCACGAATCATGGATCGGGATGGCTGTCCGCCTCACTCAACGTTATCGAGGATTGCTGATTTGAGCTCGAGCCACATCATAGCCCTTGATGCGATGGGGGGGGATCACGGTCCGGACATTGTGGTGCCGGCTGCCGTCGAATTTCTTGACAAGGCCAAGGATACCCTGTTGATCTTGGTCGGACGCGAAGAACGACTGCGGCCCTTGTTGGGCGATAAGGCCAGGCATCCGCGCCTGAGCTTGCATTCGGCGTCGCAGGAGGTTGGCATGGATGAGCCGCCCTCCAAGGCACTGCGCAGCAAAAAAGATTCGTCCATGCGCGTGGCGCTTGATCTGGTCAAGCAAGGTCGCGCCCATGCCTGCGTCAGCGCGGGCAATACTGGCGCGCTCATGGCGACTGCCCGTTTTGTGCTCAAAACCCTTCCCCATGTTGATCGCCCGGCAATCATGACTGCCGTGCCGGCGGTCAACGGCCGCACCCACATGCTTGATCTTGGCGCCAATGTGGACTGCACCGCCGAGCAGTTGTATCAATTCGCGGTTATGGGCAGTGAGTTGGTACGCGCTGTCGATGGTCTGCAAGCTCCGCGCGTGGGGCTCTTGAACATCGGGGAGGAAGAGATCAAGGGCAATGAACAGGTCCGCCAGGCGCATGAGTTGCTGAGCAGGAGCTCGCTGAACTTCGTCGGTTATGTCGAAGGCGACGACATCTATCTTGGCGATGTCGATGTGGTCGTTTGCGATGGTTTCGTCGGCAATATCGCCCTCAAAACTAGCGAGGGCGTGGCGCGCTTGCTGGCGCATCGGCTCAAGGCGCACTTCAATCAGAATCTTCTCACGCGTTTGTCCGGGCTCATGGCGCTTCCGGTGTTGCGTGCTTTTCGCAAGGAGGTCGATCCGCGCCGGTATAACGGTGCGAGTCTGCTCGGATTGCGCGGCATCGTGGTTAAAAGTCATGGTGGCGCCGATGTGCTTGCCTTTGAGAACGCCATTCATATCGCGCGAAAAGAAATCCAGAGCAATATTCCCGAGCGTATTGAACACGAGGTCGCCGCGCATTTCGTGGTACCCCATTTGAACCTTTCCTCGGTCGTGGCGGAATCTGCCGATCCGCTCAGCGGAACAGCCGCGGCTGGTCAACAACAGAGGGCAATCGCCTGATGGCCTTCGCGAGGATTCTTGGTACCGGCGGCTGTTTGCCGGAAAAGGTGCTTACGAATCATGACCTTGAACAAATGGTCGATACGACTGACAGCTGGATTCGTGAGCGTACCGGTATTGAGCAGCGGCACATTGCGCAAGAGGGTGAGACCTGCGTTGATCTTGCCGAGCTTGCCGCGCGTCGCGCGATAGAATCCGCTGGCATTGCTCCGGAAGACATTGATCTGATCATCGTGGCAACCACCACCCCTGATCAGATTTTTCCGAGTAACGCCTGCTTGTTGCAGCATCGGCTTGATATTCACGGGTGCCCGGCCTTCGATGTGCAGGCGGTTTGTACGGGTTTTGTGTATGCGCTCTCGGTGGCGGAGAAATTTGTTCGCACGGGGGCGGCACGCACGGCGTTGGTCGTGGGAGCCGAGACCCTGTCGCGGATAGTCGATTGGACCGACCGCATAACCTGCGTGCTGTTCGGCGATGGGGCCGGGGCCGTGGTGCTCCGGGCGGCCGATGAACCGGGCATACTGTCATCGCATCTGCATGCGGATGGGGCCTACAAATCCTTGCTTCAGGTTCCTGCTGGCATTGGTAACGGCGGCACGGGTTCGCCTTACATGGAAATGAAGGGAAATGAGGTTTTTCGCGTCGCCGTGACAACGCTCGGGCGCATCGTTGATGAGGCACTGGACGCCAATGGCATGGAACGCTCGGATATCGATTGGCTGGTTCCTCATCAGGCAAACTTGCGCATCATCCAGGCCACCGCGCGCAAGCTCGATCTGGATATGGAGCAAGTGGTTGTCACCGTTGGTAAGCACGGCAATACCTCGGCCGCTTCCATCCCGCTCGCGCTCGATCAAGCGGTCCGCGATGGCCGCATCCAGCGCGGCCATACCTTGCTCATGGAGGCCTTCGGTGGTGGCTTTACCTGGGGATCCGTGCTGGTGCGCTATTAGGCTGGGGCTGCAAGATTCGATTCTTTCTTCATGTCCGCGACAAGTTTCAGTGAACGACCGATGAGTACCCGACTGGCCTTTGTATTCCCCGGACAGGGTTCGCAATCCGTCGGCATGTTGAGCGAACTGGCGGGCGCGTTCCCGCAGGTAAGCAAGACCTTTGCCGAGGTCTCGGAGGTGCTGGAATGCGACCTGTGGTCGCTCATCAGCGAGGGGCCTGCTGCGGAACTCGACAAGACACAAAATACCCAGCCCGCGATGCTCGCGGTGGGCGTTGCCACGTGGCGCTGCTGGCGCGATAGCGGTGGGCCCGCGCCCGAGGTCATGGCGGGCCACAGTCTGGGCGAATACACTGCCTTGGTCTGTTCCGGGGCGTTGGAACTAACTGACGCCGCACGTCTGGTCGCCGAACGCGCCCGTCTCATGCAGGAGGCGATGCCAGCTGGTGCCGGTGCCATGGCCGCCATTCTGGGGCTTGAGGACGAACAGGTGCTGCAGCTGTGCGCTCACCAGGCAGGCGAGCAGGTGCTTGAGGCGGTAAACTTTAACGCGCCCGGTCAAGTGGTCATTGCTGGACAGCGCGAGGCCGTCGCAAGAGCTTTGCCCGCGGCCAAGGCATTGGGCGCCAAGCGGGCACTGCTACTCCCGGTTAGCGTACCATCGCATTGCGCGCTCATGCGCCCCGCGGCCGAGCAACTTGAGTCTGTCTTGGCTGGATGCCCGATGCGGATGCCCGAAATTCCGGTCGTTCATAATGCCAGCGTCTCGGCGGCGTCGAATCTTGAACATCTTCGCGAGCTGCTTGCACAGCAACTCTTCCGGCCGGTGCGCTGGGTGGAGAGCGTTCGGTTAATGGCCGGGCAGGGCGTTGAACGCTTTATTGAATGCGGGCCAGGCAAGGTACTCGCGGGTCTGGGTAAGCGCATCGACAAGGCGCGCCCAACCACAGCGATTGTGGACGTGGTGACGCTCCAGGCGGCCATCGAGGAGCTATCGGGTGAGGAGGCATTGGCTGATGGATAATGAAATTGCACTGGTAACAGGTGCGAGCCGAGGAATCGGTCGCGCAATTGCCCTTGCCTTGGGTCAAGCCGGGGCGCGGGTTGCCGGCACCGCGACAACAGAGGAGGGCGCGCGGCGCATTCAACAGGAATTGGCCGATCAAGATGTCCGTGCTTTGGGTTTGTGCATGAATGTGACGGATAGGCTGAGCATGGATGCGGCACTCGCGCGCATCAGCGCGGACTTCGGTGCCAGCCCTTCGGTTTTGGTCAATAACGCTGGCATCACCAAAGACAACCTGATGATGCGCATGAAAGACGAGGAGTGGGACAAGATTATCGCCACCAACCTGAGCGCGGTCTTTCACCTCACCAAAAGTTGCATGCGGGCGATGACCAAGGCGCGTCATGGCCGCATTATCAATATCACCTCGGTTGTGGGCTTCAGCGGCAACGCCGGACAGACTAATTACGCCGCCGCCAAAGCCGGCTTGGTCGGGTTTTCCAAGTCGCTCGCACGCGAGATCGGTGGGCGTGGCGTCACTGTTAATTGCGTCGCGCCCGGCTTTATCGCGACCGATATGACGAGTGCCCTGCCAGAGGCCCACCGGGATGCGTTGCTTGCAAACATTCCGCTTGGGCGGCTTGGTCAAGCCGAGGAGGTTGCCGCGGCCGTTGTTTTTCTGGCGTCGCCACAGGCTGGATACATCACCGGCGAGACCCTGCACGTCAATGGTGGCATGCTGATGACCTAAGGTTGCAAGAGCCGGTTTTTTCGGCTTTCAACCTGGGGTTTTTGTCTCTAAAATACCGCGACCCTCGATTCTTGGGGGTTTCATTCACTGGAGGTTTGTCAAACAATGAGCAGCGTTGAAGAGCGAGTCCAAAAAATTGTTGTCGAACAGTTGGGCGTCAAGGAAGAGGAAGTCACCCCGGAGGCTTCCTTCGTTGACGATCTCGGTGCTGATTCGCTCGACACTGTCGAACTGGTCATGGCACTCGAAGAGGAATTCGAGACCGAAATTCCCGACGAGGACGCCGAGAAAATCACCACCGTCAAACAGGCAATCGACTACATAAATGCCCACATGGGGTAAATCGCGACTCGGGGACAACCTCCTTCAGACTGAATCCGGGCGTTTTGTCATTTCATCCATGTGGCTATAAGTGTCCATGTGGATGTCACTGCGGCCCTGTCGCTGAACGGTACAACTGATCTGGCTGTGATGTTATGCTAGTGCTGTTGGCCTGTTGTCGGTCTGGTATTGAGTCAGTTGGTTGTTCACGTGTTCAGATGTTCCCTGTTTGGTTTCCCCTTTTTGGTTGTCTAGCTTGCATACCTGGCTGGCATGTCCGGCTCGATGTCTCGCTTGGGCACCAAGAAGGTCCAACTAATTTAGTGCCCTATCCGTGCACATTAGCCTGGTTTTCCAATGGTCATCCCGCACATGGGGCATTGGCGAGCAGGAGTGAGTGAAGAGGTGATACATGTCAGGTAGAAGGGTTGCCGTTACCGGCCTGGGTATTATTTCCCCTGTCGGGCTCGATATCGCCTCAGCCTGGGACAGCATCTTGAATGGCCGCAGTGGCATTCAGACCATTACGCACTTCGATGTGACGCCCTTCAGCACGCGTTTTGGTGGTCCCATTTATAACTTCGACGCAACTGAATATGTGTCGAAGAAAGACCTCCGCAAAATGGATGCCTTTATTCATTACGGCATGGCGGCGGGCATTCAGGCGATTACTCACTCGGGGCTTGAAATCACCGACGAGAACCGTACCCGAATTGGCGTTGCCGTTGGCTCTGGTATCGGTGGAATCACCGGTATCGAGAACAACTATGGCAATTATCTCAGTGGTGGGCCGCGCAAGATTTCGCCCTTCTTCGTGCCAGCCAATATCGTCAACATGGTAGCCGGAAACCTGTCTATTAAGTATGGTCTTAAGGGGCCAAATTACTCCATTGTCTCCGCCTGCAGCACGGGCACCCATAACATCGGTGAGGCGGCGTTGATGATCCGCCATGGCATGGTGGATGTGATGATCGCCGGTGGGGCGGAAATGGCGACCTCTCCCGTGGGCCTTGGTGGTTTCGCGGCCGCGCGAGCGCTTTCGACACGTAACGACGATCCCGAGGGCGCCAGTCGCCCTTTTGACAAAGAGCGCGATGGTTTTGTCCTCAGCGATGGCGCCGGTATCATGGTGCTGGAGGAATACGAAATGGCGCGCGCGAGAGGGGCCACCATACATGCCGAGATCCTTGGTGTCGGCATGAACTCCGATGCCTACCACATGACTGCCCCGTCCGAGGACGGTCAGGGTGCCTGCGATTGCATGAAACTCGCGCTTGCCGATGCCGGCCTGAATCCGGAGCAAATCGACTATATCAACGCCCATGGCACTTCCACCCCGGCCGGCGATATCGCCGAGGTAAAGGGGGTCAAACTCGCGTTGGGGCAGCACGCCAAGCAGGTGGCGGTGAGTTCGACAAAATCCATGACTGGACACATGCTTGGCGCAGCCGGTGGCGTGGAAGCGATTTTCTGCGTGCTTGCCCTGCGCGATCAGGTCGCGCCACCCACGATCAACTACACAACACCTGACCCCAACTGCGATTTGGACGTGGTGCCCAATCAGGCACGCGAGATGCCGATACGCTACGCGCTCAGCAATTCCTTTGGCTTCGGTGGTACCAACGGTACCTTGATCCTTAAGCAGGGTTGAGCGTTTTGAGCCGCGACTGCCGATATGAGTCGCGTTTTGGCGGGCGCTGATGAAGAACACCCTGATTGCTCTGCTGTTACTGGTCGGCCTCGGTGCGGGGATAGGTTACTTTTTTTGGGAAGATTATCAGCATTTTCTGGTAACGCCCATCGCCTCAAGTCGTGTCGATGCGCAGGACGACGCGGTGATTCTGGAGGTGCCGCGCGGGGAGGGGCTGCGCGACCTCGCCAGCCGACTGCAAGCCGATGGTCTGATTGACAATGCCCATTATCTGATTGCGCTTGCCTACAATCGCCGGCAGGCGGATCAAATCAAGGCAGGCGAATATGCGCTAACGCCTGAGATGACACCAGGGCAACTCCTTGATCTACTCGTTTCCGGTCGCTCCATCCAATACCCGGTTACCCTGATCGAAGGACGAACCTTTAGTGACGCCCTCGCGAGCATCGCCGCCGAACCTGAGTTCAAGCACGAACTTCAGGATCTCACCGATGCCGAGATACTTGCCGCGCTTGATCTCGACATTGAACATCCCGAGGGTTGGTTTTTCCCCGATACCTATTTATTCCGTCGCGGAGCAAGTGACATCCAGGTGCTGCGTCGGGCGCACGAGCGCATGCGTGAAGTCCTTGATGAAGAATGGGGCAACCGCGATGCGGATCTTCCGCTGACATCGCCCTACGAGGCACTGATTCTTGCCTCTGTGATCGAAAAAGAAACCGGCCTTGGCAGCGAGCGCCCGGAGATTGCCGGCGTCTTTGTGCGTCGCTTGCGCAAAGGCATGCGGCTGCAGACGGATCCAACGGTGATCTACGGCCTTGGAGCCGAGTTCGACGGCAATTTAACGCGCGTCCATCTTGAAACGGATTCGCCTTACAACACTTACACCCGCGGTGGTTTGCCGCCGACGCCTATCGCCCTGCCCGGGCGTGAGGCCATTCATGCCGCCCTGCATCCAGAAGACGGCGAGACCCTCTATTTTGTCGCGCGCGGCGATGGTAGCCACTATTTCTCAGCCACGCTCGATGAACACAACTGCGCCGTGCAGCGCTTTCAACGCGGTGGTCAGTGCGATCCGGCCCGCTTCCGGTGAATCAGGGAGGGGCGGCAATGAGACCAGGGCCGCCACAGGGGTGCTTGATCACGCTCGAGGGCATTGAGGGCGCGGGTAAGTCGACCCAGTGCGAGACCCTTGTCGCGACTCTCGCGGAACTTGGCATTCCATTTTTGCAGACACGCGAGCCCGGCGGTTCACCCATTGCCGAGCGCATTCGTGCCCTGCTATTGGATCCGGAGCAGGAGGGACTCTGCGCCCAAGCGGAATTGCTGCTGATCTTTGCGGCACGCGCTGAACACCTGGCGCAATCTGTGCGGCCTGCACTGGAGGCCGGTACCTGGGTGTTGTCCGACCGTTTTACCGACGCGAGTTTTGCCTATCAGGGTGGTGGGCGTGGGATTTCGGCTGAGTCCATCGCCGGGCTGGAGACGCTGGTGCAAGGCGCCTTGCGTCCCGACTTGACCTTTCTGTTCGATCTGCCAGCCGAGCTTGGCCTGAAGCGTGCCAAAGCGCGTGCCGACTTGGATCGTTTTGAAGCTGAAACACTCGGGTTTTTCGAGCGGGCGCGTCAAGTCTATTTGCAACGTGCCAAGCTGGACCCTGCGCGCTTTCGGGTGCTGGATGCCACACAGGATGTCGAGCAAGTGGCGCGGCACGTCCGGGAAGCCTTGGTGGACTTTGTCGCGCGCAGGCCGTTCTCGGGGCAATGAGCAAGCTGTCCTCTGCCCCCGTCCCCGTTGCCACTGCCGGGCGGGAACTTCCACCCTGGCTTGTTGGGCATTGGCAGCGCTTATGGAAGGCACAGGTCAAAGGGCGTTTGGGACATGCCTGGCTGTTCACGGGGCCTGTTGGGCTGGGCAAGCGGCTTTTTGCTGAGCGGCTCGCGCGGGCGTTGTTGTGTCAGCATCCCGATGAGGATGGCGCGCCCTGCGGTGTTTGCAGCGAATGTCACCTGATCGACGCCGGTTATCATCCGGACTTGCAGCGCATAGTGCCCGACGCCGAGAGCGCCAGTGGCGAGATTAAAGTAGATGCGATTCGCGAGCTGGTCGCGCTCGAGAATCTTACCAGCCATCGTGGAGGTTACAAGGTCGTCCACATCGTCCCGGCCGAGGCCATGAACCGGGCGGCAGCCAACAGTCTGCTCAAGACGCTAGAGGAGCCGACCGAGCGCACCTTACTGCTGTTGATTGCCGATGATGCAAGCCGGCTTCCCGCGACCATTCGCAGTCGCTGTCAGCATCTGGTTTGCGTGCCTCCACCTGAGCACGAGGCACTGCCTTGGCTCGCTGCCATGCTCCAGTCCCCACCCGCGCCGCCCGAGTTGCTGTTGCGCCTGGCGCGGGGCGCGCCGCTCAAAGCCCTGACCATGGGGCAGGCGGACTACCTCAGTTTGCGTCGCCAGGGCTTTCAGCAGTTTCTTGGCGTTGCCGAGGGTCGTGAAGACCCGCTTGCGGTGGCGGCGGCCTGGCAGTCGTTGGATATGCCCCTGTTGCTGGAACTTGCGTTGGGTTGGTTGTGCGACATCGCGCGTTTGATTGGCGACCCCCAGGCGCAATATCTCAGTAATCCGGATTTGCATGATGCATTGCTGGCATTGGCCTTGCGCCTGCCGAGCGAGAAACTGCACGAGTTTCTGCGTCACTGCCTGCGCGCAGGGTCACTCCAACAAGGCTCGGTCAATAAGCAGCTGCTGTTGGAATCCTTGCTTATCCGGTGGGCACTCTTGGGAGCGGCGGGCGCGATGGCGTCAAGTTCGCAATGAGGTGTTGTGCTCTCATTGCTATAGAATAAAGCCGGTATCAATAATGGGTATCAGAAATGGGCAACAGCGACCAGCACCAAAAAAACGGCATTGGTAACCAGGATTAACTGATGGAAGGCGAAAAAAAAACCGGCCGTCAACGCATTCTTAGCTTCGCCATCAAGGACAAGAATGCCCTCTACGCCGCTTATATGCCCTTTGTCAGAAACGGTGGGCTTTTTATCCCCACCAGCAAGCGTTATCAACTAGGCGACGAGCTTTTTTTGCTGCTGCAACTCATGCAGGAGTCAGAGCGTATCCCGGTTGCGGGAAAAATTATCTGGATCACGCCGGTTGGCGCCGAGGGCAATCGTGCCGTGGGAGTCGGTATTCAGTTCAGCGATCAGGACAAAGGCATCGCCAGACGTAAAATCGAGGAATATCTCGCTGGCGCGCTGGAGTCTGATCGTGGCACCCATACGATGTAGTTTTTAATGGACTCCTTTGGCTTATCCGATGTTTGTTGATTCTCACTGCCATCTTGATCGTGTCGACTTAAGCGCCCATGGGGGCGACTTTGCCGCCATGATGGACCAGGCTGGGCAGGATGGGGTGAGCCGCATGCTGTGCGTCAGCATCGACTTGGAGCACTATCCCGCCATGCGAGCCCTGGTCGATCCCTATACAGAGGTGTTGGTGTCGGTCGGTGTGCATCCGAGCGAACAGCAGGGTCTTGAGCCCTCGGTGGCGGACTTGGTCAAGCTCGCCAGCGCCGATGCGCGTGTGGTTGCCATCGGCGAGACCGGCCTCGATTATCACTACAATGAGGGCGATCTCGACTGGCAGCGCGAGCGTTTTCGCCGCCACATTCAGGCCGCGCGGGACTGCGGAAAGCCCCTGATCATTCACAGTCGGGACGCCCGCGAGGACACTATCTCCATCTTGCGTGATGAGAAGGCGGCCAGGGTCGGCGGTGTAATGCACTGCTTTACCGAGACCTGGGAGATGGCCCAGGCGGCCTTGGAACTCGGCTTTTATATTTCCTTCTCGGGCATTCTCACCTTCAAAAATGCCGAGGCACTCAGTGACGTCGCCCGTCAGGTTCCGCTTGAGCGCCTGCTAATCGAAACCGACGCACCCTATCTCGCGCCCGTTCCACATCGGGGCAAGAAAAACGAACCCCGTTTCCTGCCTCTGGTGGCGGAGAAGATCGCGGAAATCCGTGGCCTTGACCCAGCGGAGGTCGCGGCCGTGACGGCGCGCAATTTCGAGCGGCTTTTTCTGCATGCCAAGGGCGGCAATGAGATGCTGGGTGGTGCAAGCTAGAATCGCTATCGCCCAGCCGTCTTGAGCAGCCTTCTTCTCAAGATCGGCCGGGACAATTGGCGGACAGCTAAACGGCTGGTAAACCGAGCGGTTCCGTCTTGTCGGGATTTGGGCGGTAGAAGCTGGCGCTATTGCCTACTCGCTGCACCAGTTCAGCCTTCGTGTCTTCAAGGATGGCGGCGATCAGCCGGTCTCGCTCGTCGCGGTCTCCGGCGCTGACTTTAATTTTGATCAGCTCATGGTGGTCCAGCGCAATGCGGATCTCCCGCAATACGGCCTCGGTCAAGCCATGCTGGCCGAGCATGACCACGGGTTTGAGATGATGCGCCTGCTGTTTCAGCCAGTGACGTTGTTTATTGGTGATGCTAGGCATGGTAAAGGTCGGGTTTTTAGTCGTCGGGGCCTGGGCGCTTAGTCGGTGGAGTGCGGATTCACCAGTACCCGGCCATGGGTCTGTCCGTCAAGCATGCGCTCAAAGATGACGGGCAGCCGGTCAAGGCCAATGCTATCGGTGCGGATCGGTTCCAGATTCAGTCGCCAGTCGCTGCCAAGGTGGCTCCAGAGCTTCTGACGCAAGTCCCTGGGTACATCCACCGAATTACAGCCGAGCAGCTTGATGCCGCGCAGAATAAAGGGCATGACTGTGGTGTGAAGCTCGGTTCCCCCAGCCAGGCCAATGCTGGCGATACAACCATTGGGGGCCAGGGTGCGGGTGATCTGCGCGAGCATGGCGCCACCGACATTGTCGATGGCGCCGCCCCAGACGGCTTTCTCGAGGGGTCGTTGCCCAGTGGGTAGTTCATCGCGCGCAAGAATCTGCTTGGCGCCGAGGTTCTGCAGCCAGGCCTTTCGCTCGGACTTGCCAGACACGGCCGCGACCTCGAACCCAAGCTTGGCCAGCAGGGCCACCGCGATGCAGCCAACGCCGCCGCTCGCCCCCGTGACCAGGATCGGCCCCATGCTGGGTTCCTGACCATTGAGCAGCATCTGATGGACCGCTAGAGCGGCGGTCAGACCGGCGGTGCCGAGCGTCATGCTCGCGGCGAGATCCAGACCCGGCGGCAGCGCGGTGAGCCAGTCACCAGGCACGCACAGGTACTCGCAATAGCCGCCATCATGGTCGAAACTTAGCCCCCAGCCGGTCACCAGCACCGCATCGCCGGGGTGAAAGTCCGCATGGGCCGAAACCTCCACTGTGCCGCTGGCGTCAATGCCGCCGGTCAGGGGAAACTGGCGCAGAATTTTGCCCGTGCCGGTTCCGGCCAGGGCATCTTTGTAATTGACCGAGGAATAGCGCACTCGGATCAGCACCTCCCCCGGCTCGGGGTTGGCGATGGTCAGGGTTTCGACTCCGGCGTGATGACCGTTAGCGTTGTGATGAATGCGAAAGGCGCGGGCAGTTCTCATATCCGGCTCTTGGTTTGGCGCGCAAGTGGCGCGGGCGAAATGGGAGCGATACCTTATCATGGAACCCAAAACAAGCGACTCCCGGTCGCGGTCAGCGGCGGTAACGGCAAGGCTCTCGGTAAGGCCCTCGGGGTGGTGGCTGGTGCTGGCCTGTCTTCTGCTCGCGGTGCTAGCGACTCTGGTGCTCAAACTGCGGCCCCTGCTGCACACACCAGTTGCGACCTTGGTTCAAGCAGCGGCAAGTTGCGACCTGGGCCAGCGTCCCTGCATAGCCGAATTTGCCGATGGCGGGCAGATAACACTGGCCATCGCGCCGGCCGGCGTTCCCTTGGTCACACCGCTGCAGCTGGATGTGCGGCTTGCGCGGATGTCGGCACCGCAGCGGGTCGAGGTCGATTTTCGTGGTGTCGATATGGATATGGGCCATAACCGTTTTGCCCTGCGGGCGGTGGTCGATCCTGATCAACGCGCGCCCGCCAGTTACAGCTATCGCGGTGATGGTATTCTACCGATTTGTGTGCGCCAGCGCATGTGGTGGGAAGCGCGTGTGCTGCTGTTTGAGCCCGAGGGTATACGGGCTGCGGCGTTTCGCTTTGAAACCCGGCGCAAAGCGAGCTGAAAACCCCTGTTTTATGTGTATAATCTTCACCTTAAACTTTGCACCATGACCCGAGTCAGTGGCGTGAAACAACCGTCTTCATCGACCGAAGTGGTCGGAACCCTGAGCGTTAGGGAGATCCTAGGATGACTCTATTGGTGGGTGATGTCGGTGGCACTAAAACCCAGATCGCGATCGCGGAAAAGGATGGCCAGGATTGGCGTTTGCGTGACATCCACCGCTATGTGAGCCAGGATTATTCCGGCTTGGACAAGATCTTGACCCACTATCTGGCCCAGCATCTGGCGCAAGATCCGGCCAGACTCGAGCAGCCTCCCGTGGCGGCTGCCCTGGCAATTGCCGGCCCCGTCGCGGATGATCGCAGCGAGACCACCAATCTGCCCTGGCAGTTGGATGCGCGGGCGCTGGAGGAGGCGACTGGACTCGCCCGCGTGCGTCTGCTCAATGACCTGGAGGCCATCGCTTGGGGGATTGCCGGGCTGAATAACGACCAGCTCCTGACGCTGCAAGTGGGCGAGCCCGGCGCGCGCGGTAATATTGCCGTGGTCGCACCTGGCACTGGCCTTGGTCAGGCTGGTCTGTTTTGGGATGGACAGCGCCATCGCCCCTTTGCGACCGAAGGTGGCCATACGGACTTTGCCCCCACGGATGCGCGCGAATTCGCTCTGCTCGAGCATCTGCAAGCGCGTTTCGGCCGGGTGAGCTGGGAGCGGGTGGCCTCCGGCATGGGGATCGGAAACCTGTATGATTTTCTGCACCTGTATCGCAATGCCGCGCATCATCCGCGAATGGCCGAGGTGCTGGCGCGACAGGACAATCCCCAAGGAGGGCAGACGGGCGACCTGGCTGCCAGGGTCGCCGCGTTGGCCGCGGCGGGAGACTGTGACATTTGCCAGGAGACCATGGCTTGGTTCATGCTGCTGCTCGGTCGCGAAGCGGGCAATAGCGCACTCAAGCTCATGGCGCGCGGCGGGGTCTATCTGGCAGGTGGTATTCTGCCGAAAAATCTTGATTTGCTTAAGCGTGGTGGGTTCATACAAGCTTTTCTCGACAAAGGACGGATGCGCGGACTACTCGAGGCCATGCCGGTGCATCTGGTGCTCGAGGAGTACTGCGGTCTCATCGGCGCCGCCCGTTTCCTGAGCGAGCCGGTCCTGAGCGAACCGGAACCCCGCTGACCCCAACACCCATGCGTTATCCATCCGGTCCTCTGGCGGAGGCGAAAGGCCCTCGCGCAAGCCGCGACATCTTCATACCGGTCCCTGTCTGGCTGCTGGTTTTGATGCTGTGGCTGCCTGGCGCGGCGGTGGCGCTAGCGTTGCAGGTCGAGGTCACGGGTTTGAGTGGTGAACAGGAAAAGAACGTCCTGGCAATGCTTGGTATCCATCATGAGCGCGAGGACAAAGACATCAGTCCACTGCGACTGATGGCATTGCACCGGCAGGCGCCGGAGCAGATTCGCACGGCGCTCGCGCCCTTTGGTCTTTATCGCGTCAGCATTCAAGACAGTCTCACGCCACCTGCCACGGATGACGGTACCTGGGTGGCCCGTTACAAGATCGATCCAGGACCGCCGGTGCGCATCGCCAGCATTGACTACCAGGTCACTGGACCCGGTGCCAGCGCTGGTGTTTTCCCGGACGCATTCCCGCTGCAGGTGGGCGATGTGCTCTTGCACGCCAACTACACCAAGGCCAGGGACAGCATCGAGAGCATCGCTTCCCAACAGGGCTATTTGGATGCGGCCATGACGCGTCATCAGGTGCTGGTGGATTTAGTGGCCTATCAGGCCAGGGTGGTCTTTCATCTCGACACCGGCCCGCGGTATTACCTCGGTAAGGTCAGCTTCGAGCAGGATCTGCTGGCAGATGACTTTTTGCAGCGCTATGTGCCCTTTGGACCAGGAGATGTCTATGATCCAGGCGAGCTGCTCGAGCTGCAGGGCCGCCTGCTGGGGACGGAATACTTCCAGCGCGTTGAAATCAATCCGCGCAAGCAAGACGCCGGCGTCGATCGCGAGGTGCCCATCACTGTGATTGCCGAACGCAACAAGGCCAATCGCTACCGTGTCGGGCTGGGTTTCGCAACCGATGTCGGCCCGCGTCTGACGCTTGACTACCGCCGCCGCTACATTGGCCGCCGTGGCCACAAGCTCAAGGCGGAAGCCTCGCTCTCGACCAGTATTCAGACCATCTACACGGAATACAGCATTCCGGTCGGTGATCCGATGCGCGACTCCCTGGTGATCAAGCCGCAGTTCGGCCTCTATGACACGGCAACCCGGCAGGGATCCATGTTCAAGCTGCAAACCTCCTGGTCTCATGTCGGGCCTTCGGGCTGGCGGCGCGATATCGGTCTCGATTATCAGTATGAGGACTTCGAGGTTAGCGATCAGGAAGATTCCGACTTCAATGGCCTGGTGCCCAATATCGCTTGGTCCAGGATTGTCGCTGATGATCCTATCAACACCCGCAATGGTTACCGCGTCAAGGCGCTGATTCAGAGCACAGTCGGCGGCGTGCTCTCCACCGATGCCTCCTGGCTCAGCGGCTCGCTGAATGCAAAGTGGATCAAAAGCTTTGGCGAGCGCTACCGCTTTCTCACCCGCGCCGATCTGGGGGCGATCTGGGCGGCGCACTTAGATGACGTACCGGCAAGCAAGCGCTTCTTTGCCGGCGGGGATAACAGCATCCGTGGCTGGGGCTACGACGTGTTGGGCCCGATTGATCCGGTCACCAAAAAAACCCTGGGTGGGCGTTATCTGGCAGTCGGATCGCTTGAGCTGCAACGGCGGATCAAGGGCAAATGGAGCGCAACGGTTTTTACCGATTTTGGCAACGCCTTCGATCCCGAGTACGATGCCGAATGGGAACAGAGTGCTGGGCTGGGTGTGAATTACCAAACACCACTGGGCCAGGTTCGGGTCAATGTGGCCTATGCTTTTACCAAAAATGACCCAGGCGTGCGCCTGCATCTGGTGATTGGACCCGATCTCTAACGCAAGCTTATGACCGCCACGGACGCCAACAAAGACCAAAGCGCCGGCAATCTCCCGCCGCGACGGCGCTGGCCTCTCTGGCGCTGGTTGCTGGGTGCCTTGACCACCCTGCTGCTGCTCCTGGTGTTACTGCTCGCCTGGGTGCTGACCACCCAGGGCGGTCTGCGTCTGCTGGTGGACTTGGGTGAAAGTGCCCTGCCGGATGCGCTTGAGGTCGGTGCCGTGGAGGGCCGGCTGATCGACGCTTTTCAGGTGCGGGATCTGCATCTGCGCTTGCCCGAGCTTGATGTGCGTGTTGCTCTAATCGACTTGCGTTGGCGTCCCGCACGCTTGCTCGGCGCGACCTTCAGCCTGGCGCGGCTGCATGTCCAAAAGGTCGATATTCTGACCGCTCCCAGTGACAAACCCGATCCGCCAGAGCCTTTCCAACTGCCGGAGATCAAACTTCCGCTCGCGCTTGAAGCCGACGCGGTGCTGTTGGAGCATCTGCGCCTGGGTGCCATGGATGCACCCCCTAAGCCCGGCCGCCCCGCCACGGAAGCGCCTGATCAACCGCTGCTTGCGCTCACACGGGCGGAACTGGCTGGTGCCATGAGCGGCTCGAAGGTCGAACTGCGCACACTCAGCCTCAGCCTGAGCCAGCCCGATGTCCAAGCCGAGGCCAGGGGTCAGCTCGAGCTGCGTGGCGACTATCCAGCCGATCTGCAGCTTGACTGGACGTTCGCCCAGGCGCCGGCCATGGAATTGACCGGCCAGGGCCGGGTGTCCGGCGATGCGCGCGCGCTCAGCATCGCGCATGGCATCAGTGGGTCCGCCGAGCTTCGGCTGGATGCCGAGGTGCGGGAGTTGCTCGCGCAACCGGCCTGGACCGCCACCATTGAACTTGAAGCGCTGGATTTGCCGCGATTGGTTGCCGGAGCGCCGCGGGTCGAGGTCAGGGCCAATCTCCGGTCCGATGGCACGCTCGAACGCGCCAGTCTTGCCGGCACGCTGAGCGCGGAAGCGCCAGATCATGGCGAAATGGGGTATCTGGGCGCGGAACTCGACTTGACCTGGCAGAATCAGGTGTTGCGCATCCAGGCGCTGAATCTCACCGAGCAGGGCTCGGGTGGTCTGCTTGACCTAAAGGGACAGATTGATTTCAAAGGCGCCCAAGGGCAGGTGGCGGTGACCGGCGTTTGGGAGGCGCTGCGCTGGCCGCTCACCGGCGAGGCACGTCTTCAGTCGCCGCGCGGCACCCTTGATGTCAGTGGTCAACTCGATGCCTTCGACTACCGTTTCTCGGCCGAGGCCTTCGGCCAGGGTATTCCGGAGACACGCTTGGCACTCAGTGGCGCGGGCGATCAGCAGGGTACCCGGATCGACGAGCTCAGGCTCGACAGTCTTGGCGGGCAGGCCATTGGCAAAGGCCGCGTCAACTGGAGCCCGGAACTCAACTGGGAGTTCGCTCTCACGGCGCGGGACATCAATCCTGGCCTGCAATGGCCTGGTCTGGATGGCGCGCTCAAACTGAAAGCCGAGACCTCCGGTAGTCTGGCGCGGGGCTACGGCTATCAGCTCAAGGCCGATCTTGGGCTCACCGCTTACCCGGCCATGATGGTGAATTTGACTGGCGAGGGCACCACGGCGGAGGCCCGCATTGACACCCTGAGCCTGGAAACCCTGGGCGGCCAGGTGACCGGGACCGCCAGCCTGAACTGGGTGCCAGAGCTTGCCTGGGATGCCGATCTAGCACTCAGCGACATTGATCCTGGTCAGTTCGCGCAAGATTGGCCTGGGCGTCTGTCCGGTCAGATCACAACTAGCGGGCATCTGACGCCCCAGGGCGCCGAGGGGTCGGCGCGCATCCGGGAGTTTGGTGGGCAATTGCGCGGCTACCCGGTTGGCATCGCCGCCTTGCTTGAGCTGGCCTCGGGGGCGGTTGAGATCCGCGAGTTCAAGGCGTACTCGGGCGCGACCCAAGTCACGGCAAGCGGACAAGCCGCGGAGACGTTGGCGGTCGATCTCAGTTTGCGCTCGCCGAACCTGAGCGAGTTGTTGCCGGCGGCCAAAGGGCGGCTCGGCATCGACGCGCAAGTGCGCGGCGAGACCAAAGCCCCGCGCGTGACTGTCGCCATTGATGGGCGTGATCTTGCGCTTCAAGGGCAGGGGATTGCCAGCATCAAAGGTAATGCCGATGTTGGCCTGGGTCCCGATGATCCCATCCAGGCGGAGCTGAATGCGTCCAAATTGCTGCTCGGTGGAATGCCTTTCGCATCCCTGCGGCTTACTGCCGAAGGGACCCTGCCAAGCCACCGCCTGAGCGCGGCACTCGCTGGCGAGACGCTCTCGCTGCAACTGGCCTTTGCCGGTCAGCAACAGGATCCAGGGGGGTATCGCGGTCAGCTCAGCACCCTAAAGCTCACCACCGCCGATTTTGGCACCTGGGCGTTGCGGCAGCAGGCACCAATGGTATTTCAGCAAAGCCAAATACAGGTCGGCCCTCTGTGCATCGGCGACGGTCAGGGCTCTGGCGGTTGTGCGCGCTTCAGTCAACGCCAGGCGGGGGACTTTGACGCGAGTCTAAAGCTCGACCGCTTCAACTTCTCTAGCCTCGAGGCGCTGATGCCGCCGAATCTGGAACTAAAGGGCCACGCAGTGCTGGATGCCAACTTCAAATCGCGCAACGCCGTCATCACCGGGCAAGCAAGTCTCAAGGTGCCGGAGGGGGGTGTTGATCTGGCACTGCCAAACGCCAACGAACAACTGGTGTTTTCCACCGCGGGCGCTGAACTGGTTGCGACGGTTGACGCAGTGAATGCCCAGTTAAAACTGCCCCTGCAAGGCCTTGGTGCACTGGAGGCCGATGCCAGACTGCCAGGGCTGGTGCTGGCGGCGCCGGATATTGAACGCCAGGTGCTGACAGGCGCGGTACGTCTTGACCTGCGCGATTTCAGCAGGCTGGAAAAATTGGCGCCGGATGTTCGGAACCTGACCGGCGCCGTTGCTGCCGATATCAAACTCGGCGGCACCCTTGGCAAGCCGATGTTTCAGGGGCAGGCAGAGCTCAAGCAGCTCGCCTTTCAGGTGCCGCTGATCGGATTGGCAGTCACCGATACCAATCTGACCGCCCGCACCCAGGGCAGCGAGCGTCTCGAGATGAGTGGCGGCGCCACCATTGGTGGCGGTCAGCTGGCGCTCACCGGCAGCGGTCTGCGCGCCGAGCAGGGCTGGACCATGGACCTCAAGCTCAACGGCGACAAGCTCAAGGTAGCTGATACCAAGGAATACTTCGCCCTGTTGAAGACCGATTTGACCGCCGGCTTTGGCCCCGATGGCGGCTCGGTGAAGGGGCTGGTCGAGGTTGAGGAGGCGCGCATCACACCGCGTTCGATTCCAGCGGGCACTGTCTCGACCTCGCCAGATGTGGTGGTGGTGGGGCAGGGCGATGCCGGTGAAAAAACTGCTGCCCCCTTTGCGGTCGATGTTCAGCTGAGGGTGCGTGATTCGGTGCGGATTGAAGCCTTTGGCCTGCGTGCCAGGCTGCGTGGTAATCTGCGCGCCTTCCAGGACCCTGGTCAGCCCTTGCTCGGCGACGGCCAGCTTGAGATTCTGGATGGCACCTACCGGCTGTCGAGCCAATTCGGCTTGCTAGCCAGCGTGGGCGCACCGCTCAAGATCGAGCAGGGTATCCTGGTCTTTGCCAAGACACCGCTCGGCAACCCCGGCCTGGTGTTGCGTGCCCAACGCGAGGGCGGCGACATGACCGCCGGCGTGCGCGTGCTGGGAACGCTGAAGAAACCCAAACTGACCTTTTTCTCTGATGCCGACTCCAGCATGACCGATTCGGAGATCGTCAACTATCTACTGACCGGTGTGCCACCCAGGGGCAACGCCAGCGATCTTGACCGCTCGCTCTCGGTCGGCACCTATATCGCGCCCAAACTCTTTGTTGAGTATGAAAGCAATCTGGGCGATCAGGGCGACAAGGTTAAGCTACGCTATGATCTCAACAATTGGATTCAACTGCAGACAGAAACCGGCGATACCCAGGGCGCCGATGTGTTCTTCAAATTCGAGAATTAAGCCATGGTCCCTCCCGTGGCTGACATGCCCGAGCCAGCTAACCGTGCCCGCGTGACCTTTCCTCTCGCGTTGCTGTATCCCCAGCACTGGGCTTCCTGGCTGTTGGTCGGTCTGATTTGTTTGCTGGGGCTGCTGCCGTTCAATCTGTTGGTGGCCCTTGGCAAGGGACTTGGCCGGGCGCTCTATCGGCTCGGCGGAACCCGACGCCAGGTGGCCTTGATTAACCTTGGGTTCTGTTTTCCCGAGCTCACCGAGGTCGCGCGTGAGCGCATGGCACGGGAGCATTTTGCTTATCTCGGCGCTGCTGCCCTGGCCCAGGGTGTGTGCTGGTCTTCCTCGCGGCAGCGTTTGACCCGTCTGTTGGATGTCCAAGGAATCGAGATCCTCAACGAGGTCAAACAGAGCGGGCAGCCCTACATTCTGCTGGTTCCGCATTTCGTCGCCCTTGAGTTGGCCAGCGTGGCCTACTCCGCCGCCGTTGAGCCTGGGCTCTATATGTACCAGCGGATTCGCAATCCGGTTTTTGATTGGCAGGTGATGCGCGGTCGAACGCGCTTTGGGCACTTGCCGCTCGAACGTCATGATGATCTGCGCACCTTGATTCGCTCGCTCAAAAAAGGCACTCCCTTTTATTACTTGCCCGATCAGGACCCAGGCAAGCGTCGCGGAGTCTTCGCGCCTTTTTGTGGTCAGCCGGCCGCGACCGTTGGAACCCTAGGTCGCATTGCGCGCTTGGCCCGGGCAGTGGTGATCCCGGTATTCGTGCGCTTTGCCACTAACGGCCGTCGGATTGAACTGCGTTTTTCGCCGCCAATTCAGGGGCTGACGGGGACCGATCCCGCCATCGATGCTGGCTTGATGAACCAGGTCATTGAGGCTGAGGTGCGCCGCGATCCCATGCAGTATTTCTGGGTGCATCGGCGTTTCAAAACCCGTCCGCCCGGAGAACCGTCCTTGTATCCGCGCGCATCGCGGCGGCGTCGCGGCAGATGATGCCGCCGGCTGATGAGGACGCTGCATCGCCGTCGCCGGAAGAGATGACGGCGCAAGCATCGCGCAGGATAAAGCGCCCGTTTGAATGGCTGCTGGGCGGTGCGCTGCTGCTCGGGCTCATCCTGCTGGTGCAGTGTTGGATTGGTTGGTCGCGGTTGCTCGCGCCCTGGCTCGGGTTTCCACCCCTGATACTCATCGGGTTGCTGGGTCTGAGTGCTGGCAGTTATCTGGCCCGAGCGCTGCGTATCCAACTGTATTTCGCACCGCTAATGAATGGGGTTTTTCCAACGACCCTGCGGCTGTCGGTGTTACACACCACAGCCAATGTGCTCTTGCCCATGCGCTTGGGCGAGCTGGTTTTTCCCTGGCTGATGCGAGGCTACTTCGGCCACGGACTGCTGGGCGCAGGTGTCTCCCTGGTCTGGATTCGTCTGCTGGATTTGCACTTTCTGGCGCTAATCGCTTGGTTTATTCTGTGGTTGCGCTCGCCCTCCGCGCTCTGGCCGCTGGCGGCGGCTCTATGGCTGGCTCTGCTGCTGGTGTTGCCACTGGCAGCCCGACGCCTGTCGGCGCTGCCAGAATCCGGCGTGCGTTGGCGTCGCGTCCTGCGTTTTCTGGCGCAAGCCGCACCACGCGAGCACACCCGCCTGGCTGGCCTCTATGGCTGGACGGCCCTTTGCTGGGGAACCAAATTCATCGCCTTCGCCTGGGTGCTGGGCTATTTCCTGCCCCTTGACTTCTGGCGCTTGCTCGCCGGCGTCATGGGCGCCGAGTTATCCTCGGTGCTGCCTTTTCACGGCATCGGCGGCGCTGGCTCTTATGAACTTGCCACGCTCGCGGCACTTGTCCCTCTGGGCGTCCCAGCCAAAGAGGCCTTGGCCGCCGCAGTGAATCTGCATCTTTTCATGCTCGGCGCCAGCCTGCTGTTTGGCCTGCTCGCAATGGCACTGCCGGTACGGAGACGTGTGCGTCTTGAGATAGGTTAAGCTGGACTAAGCCTAACAAGGCGCCAACTCGCTGCGAGTACGCCCCAAGGTCTCTCTTGATATGGCGAAGAAATCGCGCAAGAAGCCACTGCTGTCGGGCAGTTGCACATGGGTCTCGTGCCTGGCATTAACCTGACTGTCATCCCTTAAGGTATGAGCCCTGTCGATATCTGCTGCAAATCAATTACCTTTGTATCAAGGATGGCAATGAACGGCTGCCGGTGTGGTTGCGAATATTTATCATGATGTGCCGCCATGATGTGACGCCATCCGATCAATCTCTTCAATTGATTTAACGATTGCCCACTGTAGCCAATTGCCGAGATCATCTTCGATAAGACGACTTTCGCAGCTTGCAGTGGGCGCCAGGAATGGACGGTTCACTCTGATTCTTAAGTCCCTGGGGAGTGACTGAGCGAGCCAAGGCATCAAATGCACAGCGCTCTCAATCTCGGCACGCGCAGCTTGCGGTGCTCCTTCTTCAAGATGGATGCGTATGAGTGAGAAGCTTGTGGCGATATGTCGATCATTCTGCTCTCGCAGTGCGACAAAGCTCTTCATGCTTTCTGTCAAACACGCATAACGCTTTGCTAGTGATAGGCTTTCGTCACGGGATGCTAGATATGTAACGAGTGCCTGCTCATATGCACTCCAATGGATATCGCCAGAATGATCGATCTGACTCCACTCGTGAACAAGCGAACTTGAATAGGGGAGGCTTGTGAAAAATGATTGCCATTGGTTTTGATACATGCGACTTCCAGAGTGTTGGTTGATGATTAATGGTGTTTTATTCGCGGCGGATTTCAAAGTACTCGAGATGATTCAGCGCCGATGCATCAGCACCAATGCAATGGCATACCTGATACAGACCACCTGGAATAGCCGCTAAAAACACCCTGGCAAACAGTGTTATACAGAGACAGACACTGAGATTTCCCGACAACTTTTTCTGGAAAATCCGGCTACAGACAAAACCGTCAGCGCACGGGGCTAGGCCTGATCGAGACACCTCACCAAGGGAGTGATTGCATCACTGCTAAAGATACCTCAGAGTCTGGTCCGGAACCCCCCTGTCATATTCCCGAAGGAATTTTTGAGGGTTCACACTTTCTGGATATTATTCTGGCGTAACTTGTACGATCCATCGGTTTTCGTGAATTCACGTTAACTGGCCATTTGCATCGGCCGCGCGCACCAAGACCGCGGGGCGATGCTGCCGATCAAGCCGTCGGTGCCGGTGATCAAAGCCTGTTTGCGGCATTTTGCTCAGGGTCAACTAAGTATAACTGGGACTCTGTTAAAGAGTCTGTCCTAATTTCTGCCTGATTTTCAAGCATTATCTCTGTACAGCCATCCGACCAACCGGGTGATGCCTGAGAACAAAGAACCTTGAGAACAAAGAATCTTGTGAACAAAGAATCATAGAAGGCGGAGGGCAAACAGACATGATGCTTGAGCCTGGTGCCGAGCTTAACCCGTTGACGCGCCAGTCTTAATGGCTATGATCAGAAAGGTTCTGAAGGTTCTGAAGGTTCCAATTCTTTAAAGATCAGCCTCGGCATGGCATGGCGGCGTTGCAAAACCCAGGAGATGTTAGTGAAGGAGTTGTGGCTGTAGCTGCTTGCCTACTATGTGATCCGCTTGCCGATGGCCCATGTTTGTAATCCAAGGTGAGGCCAAGAGCGGCTTGGTTGATCGGGTGTACGTCGATCTGTCGTGGCTGCGCGACCGTCACGGTCAAGATTTTCTCAGCCTTGCGGTTCTGCCCGACACCACGCCGCCACTTACATGTCACCACCTATTCTGATGGAGCTCCAGTGGTGTGCGACTTCCATTATGGCAGGGGACCATGAGGACTTTGATTCAGATCTGTTTATGATTCGGCACTAACAGTAGAAGCTTGTCGCGGCGCAAGGTATCATCCAGCGTCCGCCGTCTCAAGGGTGGTGGACATTGTTACCTCACCCTAATTACTTAATGACTGGGAGTGCTGTCGATGTCTCTAATGAAACGATCTGTTGCTGAGTTGGTCGGTACTTTCTGGCTTGTGCTTGGCGGCTGCGGGAGCGCGGCGCTGGCCGCGGTCTTCATGGCCGGTACGAACGACATTGGCATTGGACTCTTGGGTGTCTCCTTGGCCTTTGGGTTGACCGTGCTGACCATGGCCTATGCTATTGGCCACATTTCTGGCTGTCATCTCAATCCTGCCGTGACATTGGGGCTCGCGGTTGGTGGGCGCTTCGGCTTCGCGGAGACGCCGGCTTATATCGTTTCGCAGACGCTGGGAGCGATTCTGGCGGCCGCTTTGTTGCTGGTGATCGCGACTGGTACCGACGGGTTTTCGCTTGGCGCCAATAGCCTGGCGGTGAATGGGTACGGTGAGTTATCGCCTGGCGGTTACAGTCTCATGGCTGGTCTGATCACCGAGGTGGTCATGACCTTCATGTTCCTGTTCATCATCCTGGGTGTGACCGATAAGCGTGGTACGGCCGTGGCGGGTGGTTTGGCGATTGGTCTGACGCTGACGCTCATTCATCTGATCTCTATTCCCGTCACAAACACCTCGGTGAATCCGGCGCGCAGCACTGGGCCGGCGCTGGTGCTGGCGCTTTCCGGTGAAGGAAAGGCCTTGGCGCAGTTATGGCTGTTCTGGGTGGCGCCTCTCCTTGGCGCCGCCTTGGCCGGTCTGGCCTATCGCTTCTTTGAGCAACCTCATAGCGCGACTGCATAAGGTTTCGGGCGCGGGGTGACCGCGAATCCGAGTCTGTGAGAAGCCCCGATCCGGGCGGCGAGTCGCCGTTTCGGACCTGGGGCTTTTCGTTTTCTGCGGGCTCGGCAGACTGTTGCCAAAACGATTGACTCAATTTCCCTTGGTTATGCCCGCCTGATGGCGCGCTCCAGTTTTCAGTTCCAGCGCAACCGAGGCGGTGGAAATTCCTGTCACTGCCGAGCCAGGTTTTCTGGTATGTTTCGGGGTTGCCCGGGCTTGGCCTTGCGCACAGGCCTTGGGCGGAATTAGTTCCAAACAGCGCTGACCCAGCGTTTTTTGCGCGTTCGCGAGCGCGCGCTGTCCGGTTGGCGTTTCCCACCTCATTGCCCCGGGAGGCCATGCATGATCAAACCCATCGGCTCCGACGAACTCAACCCCCGTTTTGTTTATGACCCTGATGAACACCATCGCCTTGCCCATGAAGCTGAGTCGCTGCCCTCGGTAATTGTCAGTTCCCAGACCGCCGGCAATGCGGTGATGCTCGGTGCCGGCTACTTCAGCCCGCTGGAGGGCTTCATGAATCTGGCCGATGCCTTGAGCGTCGCAGAGTCCATGACCATGACCGACGGGCGTTTCTTCCCGGTGCCTATCCTGTGCCTGCTGGAGTCCACCGATGCCATCGCCGGGGCCGAGCGCATCGCGCTGCGCGACCCCAATGTCGAGGGTCATCCGGTGCTGGCGGTCATGGAGGTTGCCGCGATCGAAGAGGTCTCCGATGCCCAGATGGCGCTGATGACCGACAAGGTCTATCGCACCGCCGATCCCGAGCATCCGGGGGTCAAGACCTTTAACACCCAGGGTCGGCTGGCGGTGTCAGGCGCGATTCAGGTGCTGAACTTCTCCTACTTCCAGACCGACTTCCCCGATACCTTCCGCACGGCGGTCGAGATCCGTAACGAGATCCAGGAACATGGCTGGAGCAAAGTGGTCGCCTTCCAGACCCGCAATCCCATGCATCGCGCCCATGAGGAGTTGTGCAAAATGGCCATGGACGCGGTCAAGGCCGACGGCGTGGTGATTCACATGTTGCTCGGCAAGCTCAAGCCGGGTGACATCCCGGCGCCGGTGCGCGATGCCTCCATCCGCAAGATGGCGGAGCTGTACTTTCCGCCCAACACCGTGATGATCACCGGCTACGGCTTCGACATGCTCTACGCCGGCCCGCGCGAGGCGGTGCTGCATGCCTATTTTCGCCAGAACATGGGTGCGACCGATTTCATTATTGGACGCGATCATGCCGGGGTGGGGGACTATTACGGTCCCTTCGATGCCCAGAGCATCTTCGACGACGAAGTTCCCGCCGGCGCGCTCGATATCGAGATTTTCCGCGCCGATCACACCGCTTATTCCAAAAAACTCAATCGCGTGGTGATGATGCGAGATGCCCCGGACCATGGCAAGGAGGACTTCATTTTGCTGTCCGGCACCCGAGTGCGCGAGATGCTCGGCCAAGGCGAGGCGCCGCCGCCGGAGTTCTCTCGGCCCGAAGTGGCGAAAATCCTGATGGACTACTATCAATCGCTTGGCTGAAACCCGTCGCCGGGCTGAAAGCAGTCGCTTAAATGACCAGGATTGGCTCTTGTAAGCCCCTTTACAAGCAGTTTAGTTGATCTCGGTCGATAGGCATTTCGTTAATTCGTAATAAAATAAAGCTGCGGCAACCTGCAGCTAACGGAGACCCTCAAACAATGATCACTAGTAATCCCTTCGTCGAGCTCTCGACGATCATCCCGCCTGGCGCGATGAAGGCCTATGTCGTCCTCATGGTCTTGCTTGTCATCGGTGGTACCCTGCTCGATATCTGGCACAAAAAGAGCGCGCTCTACTTCTTCGAGAAAGGCAAGTCGCTGAAAAAGCTGGCTAAGCGCGAGGTCAGCAGTGCCGAGAAGCTGACCATCGCCATCAGCACCATCAAGCATGAGGTGTTGTCCTCGGGCGAGTTCGAGAATCCTGACCGGCGTAAATCGCACCTGCTGATGATGTACGGCTTCATCGTCTTCGTGCTGACAACGGCCTCGATGATTTTCAGCCTGCCGGCCGCCGAGGGGCAGTCTTGGTTCCTGACCTCCCTACTATGGCATGCGGGCGCTGCCTCCATCTGTGTCGGCGGGTACTGGTTCTGGTTCAAAATCCGTGCCGACGTGCGCTCCGAGGGCCACGAGTGGTATGAGGTGCATCAGTCCGACATTTTCATCGTCTCCTTGCTGCTGATGGCCGGCTTTGCCCTGATTTGGTCGCTGCTGGGTCTGGGCGTGCTGGGTGGCTTCGCCTTCTTCGTCTTTATCGCGGCCGCGACCACGCTCTTTAGCACTGTCCTCTGGTCAAAGTTCGCGCACATGTTCTTCAAGCCCGCCGCCGCCTTCCAGAAGAAAGTGGCTAAGGCCGATGGTTCCCTCGATAAGCTGCCTGAAGTGCCCGAGTTGACCGACCCGGTCGTCAAGGAGCGCTTTCCGGATATTCCTGAGTACATGGGCGAGAAGCCCGCTTATATGGGCTTGGGAATCAAGCGTGAAGCGCCGAGCCATTACTGAGACTTATTGACTCAATCGGGTTTGCTCAATCGGGTTCACTGAATCTGGTTCACTGAATCAGGTCACGAAGAGGATTAGAAGATGCCAACTTTTGTTTACATGACCCGCTGCGATGGTTGCGGCCAGTGCGTTGATATCTGTCCGTCAGACATCATGCACATGGACTCCGTTGTCCGTCGTGCCTATAACATAGAACCCAACATGTGCTGGGAATGTTATTCCTGCGTCAAGGCCTGTCCGCACAATGCGATTGACGTGCGCGGCTACGCTGACTTTGCTCCGCTCGGCCATTCAGTGCGGGTGCAGCGCGACGAGGAGAAAGGCGTGATTGCCTGGCGGATCATTTTCCGCAATGGCGAGAAAGACATGACGCTGCTCGCGCCCATCACAACCAAGCCCTGGGGCCAAGCGATCCCGCAACTCGCCGACGAAGCCGAGCCTAGTCAAGAAATGCGCGATAGCCAGCACCTGTACAACGAGCCCAAGTACATTCGGCTGGATGATGGTGGTCTGCACACGCTTGAGTCCAATGGCCTTAAACTGAAAGAAGGGGTGTACTACTGATGGCTTTCAAGACAATCATCGAAGATGGCATCGACATCCTGGTCGCCGGCGCCGGCCTGGGCGGTACGGGCGCGGCCTTCGAGGCGCGTTACTGGGGCAAGGATAAAAAAATCGTCATTGCAGAAAAAGCGAACATTGACCGTTCAGGCGCCGTGGCGCAGGGCCTCTACGCCATCAACTGTTACATGGGCACCCGCTTTGGCGAGAACAACCCGGAAGATCATGTGCGTTACGCGCGCATCGACCTCATGGGCATGGTGCGCGAGGATCTGCTGTTCGACATGGCCCGCCATGTGGATTCCACCGTGCATCAATTCGAGGAATGGGGCCTGCCGCTGATGCGCAACCCCAAGACTGGTGCCTATCAGCGCGAAGGGCGCTGGCAGATCATGATTCACGGCGAGTCCTACAAGCCGATCGTCGCCGAGGCGGCCAAGAAGTCCGCGGACAAGGTCTTCAACCGCATCTGTGTCACTCATTTGCTGATGGATGAGAGCAAGCCGAACCGAGTCGCTGGCGCTGTCGGCTTCAATGTGCGCACCGGCAATTATCATGTGTTTAAGTCCAAGGCCGTGATCGTGGCCGCCGGTGGAGCCTCGAACATCTACAAGCCGCGTTCGGTCGGCGAGGGTGCCGGTCGCGTCTGGTACGCACCCTGGTCCTCCGGCTCCGCTTACGGCCTGTTGATTGGTGCCGGCGCCAAGATGACCCAGATGGAAAACCGCATCGTGCTGGCGCGCTTCAAGGACGGCTATGGTCCGGTCGGTGCCTACTTCCTGCATCTGAAGACCTACACCCAGAATTGCAACGGCGAGGAGTATGAGTCCAACTGGTGGCCGCAACTGCAGGAAATGGTCGGCAAGGAATACCTCGACCCCGAGGCCTCCCACCGCACCCATAGACCCATCCCGACCTGTCTGCGCAACCATGCGCTGATCAACGAGGTCAACGCCGGGCGCGGCCCGATTCACATGATCACCATGGAGGCCTTCCAGGATCCGCATCTGGAGGAAATCGGCTGGCACAACTTCCTCGGCATGACCGTCGGCCAGGCCGTGCTCTGGGCCGCCACCGACGTGGATCCGAAGAATGAAAACCCCGAGTTGACCACCTCCGAGCCTTATGTCATGGGCTCGCACGCCACCGGCTGCGGTGCCTGGTGCTCGGGTCCCGAGGACATCTCGCCACCCGAGTATTTCTGGGGTTACAACCGTATGACCACGGTCGAGGGGTTGTTCGGTGCTGGTGATGCCGCTGGTGGCACCCCGCACGCCTTCTCGTCCGGTTCCTTCACCGAAGGGCGGTTGGCGGCCAAGGCGGCCTGCAAGTACATCGACGATGGCAAGGCCGAGGGCATTCGCGTAACTGATGAGCAAATCGAGCGCCGTCGCGCCGAGATCTACAAGCCGATGGAGCATTATCGGGTCTATCGCAACGAGATCACCGCCGGTTCGGTCAACCCCAACTACATCAACCCGCGCCAAGGCCTGGATCGCCTGCAAAAGTTGATGGACGAGTATTGCGGTGGTGTGACTGTCAGCTACATGACCAACGAGAAGTTGCTGAATATCGGTCTCAAGAAGATGAAGATCTTCGAGGAAGATCTCGAGAAGATTGCCGCGGAGAATATCCATGAACTCCTGCGCGCCTGGGAGTTGAAGCATCGCCATCTCACCTCCGAGGCGGTCATGCAGCACACCCTGTTCCGCAAGGAGACCCGCTGGCCTGGCTACTATTACCGTGGCGATGTCATGAAGGTGGACGACGAGAACTGGCATGTACTGACCGTCTCGCGTCGTGATCCAGAAACCGGCGAATACACCATGGAAAAGGCGCCTTGCTACCATCTGGTTGAGGCCTAGGGGGCTGGGCGGGGCGAATTCATTCGCCCCGCCGTCCCGCTCTGCTCAATATCGACAATAAGCAAAATTTCATCGTGGATGCACGAGAAAGCAAGATCGACGCGTCCAGTTGATCTTTTTTTCTGTGCCTTCATTTTTCCACTCGCAACGATGAAAACATCATGGCGGAGCGCCGGCGATTGACGAGGATATGACATGAATATTATCGATCTAACGGACGAAGAGATCCTCGCGATTGCCCATCCCATGTGGGATGACTTGATTAAGTATTCCAACCAGGGCGCATACGGTAAGTTCATCAGAAAATTCTCCTATGACCTGCTGCTTGGACTGAATGAAGTCGAAATGGGCAAACAGTTCGCACACAGCGAGTTATCCCGTAATCTGGTCGAGGAACGCGACTTTCTCGGACTCATCCGCCGTGGTGAACATGTGACCGCGCTTTATCGCGTGCGCAGCAAGACGCGGGAAGGCGAATGGCTCGGGCGCATGGTCCTTGGCTTTGAGAAAGGCGAAGTCCGGATTTTTGCCGCCTCGATTTTCTGATCGCCCTTGATTTAGACTTCGACTTCAGGCAATCCGGCCCAAAAGGAGACCATGAATTCAGTCATTCAGGACAATAAGTTTGTCGAGCTAACCTATCGCGTCCTCGATCAAAAAACCGGCGATGTGCTGACGACCGTGGATTTTCCGCTTGGCTATGTGCACGGCACCAATACCGTCTTGGATGCTCGGGTGATGGCGGAACTGGAAGGGAAGCAAGCGGGAGAGACGCTGTCGGTACCCATTGATTGCACGGATCTTTATGGCTCGCGCGACGAGTCCCTAGTCGTTACCGACTTGATCGAGAACGTTCCCGAGGAGTATCGCGAACTTGGCACCCGCATTGTCATGGAGAACGCCAAGGGTGAGACCAAGAGTTTTCTCGTCACCCGAATGGATGACAAAACGCTCACCATTGATGGCAATCATCCGCTCTGCGGCCGGCAGGTGGTCTTCGAGTTGGAAGTGCTGAAGGTGCGTGATGCCACCGAGGAAGAAATTCTCGCCGGCGGCAAGCTCGAACAGGGACCCAATCTTGGTGGGGCCGAAACAAGACCAATCTGACCAGAGGCAGCGCTGGATAGTGCTTGCACCTAGGGGGCGATGTATTTGCCCAATTGCCTATCCTTCAATTGGAGCGCCGCAGTGGTGTATTCCTTTCAATGATCATGACCCATACCCAAGTTTCGCGCGATGTCTGATAACAACCCTGCTCCAGTCACCAAAGAAGAATGCCGCTTTTGTGTGTCAAAACCCGGCCGTCAGCTGATGATCGAGAGCACGCAGGGTTTTGCCGCTTATGATCGCTTTCCCGCCAGTCCAGGCCACTTTCTGGTCATTCCCTATCGCCATTTCGCCAGCTATTTCGACATCAATGATGCCGAGTTGGTCGATCTTTGGGGCTTGGTTAAACGCGGCAAGGAGATGGTCGAGGAAGCCTACCACCCGGATGGCTATAACATCGGCATTAACGTCGGCCACTGGGCTGGGCAATCCATTCATCATCTGCACATCCATGTGATCCCGCGCTACAAAGGCGATGTCGAAAATCCCAAAGGCGGCGTGCGCGGCGTGATTCCGCACAAGAAACTGTATCACCTTGCCCAGGATTAGAGGCAGGGGATTCGATAAAGGGGGCTGTCCCGGAGTCAGCAGAAGGTAATGGCTTCAGCCGCGACAAAAAAAGTGGTTAATTCTTAAGCTGAGCTAAGGGTTAAGGATGGAATAGCTTCCGCATCGCGCCATAGACCTGCTCATAGGTATAGGCATTCTCTCCGCAATGGATGAGTTCGTCATCTTCCGCATCATTCTCAGTGGCAGAAGATGCGCGAAATGTCAGGTAAGGGTGAACCTCTAGGCCCTCGATTTCAATTCCTGCCAGATCATCAATGATGCCAGTGATGCTCAGCGCGATTTCGGCCGTCAGGTCTTCGATTCGCGCTTGGTCAAATCCTGTTTCTTGAAGCTTGGCTTCTTGAAGCTTCATTTTGATCCGTTCAACGATCTCCGCGGTAAAAATCCGCTGTAGTTCGTCGAATTGCTTACTGTCTAATCTCAGCTTCATGCTCAAGACCTTTGCAGCCGCGTCAGCCTAGGTTTGGGGCTCACGCGGCTGCATGTGCTCAGATACGCGCCTACATTACATTGGTTGTGTCTAACCAAGGACGCTAGTATGGATCGCTCATTGGGTTCTTTTGGCTAGGGGCGTTTGGGCGTCTGATAAGGGACTTCCTTCTGGAACTTGTCCCAAATCACATCGTATCCAACATAGCCCTTATCGTTAGCTTGTTTTTGCCGGGTCAAAACAAAGCGGCTATGGCCGTCTGGAACCTGGGGGCGGGTCTTTGGTTGATCGCTCATGACTGACCTCTGCTAATTCATTAGGCTTAGGATTGTAGGACTGGCTATATTAACGCAATTCGGCATGGGATATTGTGTTTTCAGTAAAAAACACCACTAGAACGCTATCGCGTCGCGCTCATGCTGTCAAGCTGGCGCAAGCAAGCCCAGCGATTCAAAATTTTGGTGTTTCATCTTGTGTAGAAGCGGCTTCCAGCCGCTTCATGACGCGCCAACTGATGACAGAGCCAACAATCAGCCGTTGGAAACCGAAATATGGAATTGCTGGCTGTTGCCAAGATAATAGCGAGGGTTCAAAAATAAGCGATACAACTTAGCTTCGAAAAGTCGGGCGCGCTTCGCTTAGCCCGACCTACCCTGTAGCGCTCATTTGTGCGCTCGTACAGATCTGACAGTTAGTGCTCCAGCGGTCATGCAACGCGGTGCCAAGGCTGCCAGGCAGATTGGTTCAGGCAGGCCTGTTCTGGCCAGGAATGCTGGAGCCATTAGTGCGCGGTGGCTGGCCTGTTGGCCGGCAGAATGCCGCGACTGATAAGATACTCGATCACCTCGACGGCCAGCGCCTCGGGCGGGCGTTCACCATCCGCGTGCAACACCAGTTCTGCTGCCTCCGGGGCCTCATAGGGATCGTCAATGCCGGTGAAATGTTTGATTTCTCCAGCGCGGGCCTTTTTATACAAGCCTTTGGGATCGCGCTCCTCGCAGATTTCGAGCGGGGTATCGACGAACACCTCAATAAAGTCACCCTCGCGCATGGTGTCTCGTACGCGCTGGCGGTCGAGACGATAGGGGCTGATGAAGGCGGTCAATGCGATCACCCCAGTCTCGCAAAAAAGTTGTGCCACGGCACCAATACGACGGATGTTCTCTTCCCGATCAATTGCCGTGAAGCCCAGGCCAAAGCGCTCGGCAAAAGCCTCCCCATGGGTCTCGCGCAGCATACCGGGGCCGGCATTGAGTGCATGGCGCACATTATCCCCATCGAGCACGGCGGTCCGGACGCCACGTTCACAAAGCATGTGGTCGAGGATGTTCGCAAGCGTGCTCTTGCCAGAACCGCTTAAACCGGTAAACCAGATCACACAGCCGCGATGGCCGTTGATGCGCTCGCGGTCGTCGCGGGAGACACGATGTTCGTGCCAGGTCACATTGGTATCGTTAGTCATGGATAGATGTCACTCAGTCAGTAGCGATCAGTTGCAGAGCGCATCGGGGGTGTCTGACAGCAATCCCGGGCGCTTGTGGCTTTGACACAAAAAAAGACTGGGCGAGGGGCCGAGTTCTTTTATTCTTGTGTCTCTAGTGCGTCGGGTCAAAGGACCGAATTTCGTTATACGGTGTTGGCCCCATTAGATTCTGATTCCCAATCGATTGGTGCAGTACAACAAATTAAGATTGCAAAATCAAATCTCAGAACGGGTGCCGTCTCCGCATGGATTCCATTGAGCAGATCGACAATCGTTCTTGGGTCGGGATATTCATGTCCGACGGCATTGAGCAGACCGCGTTGCCGTTCCCAGTCGGTGGTCTAGGTGACGATTCCCTGCTTTTCCATGAGTGCATGCTAGGGAGTGCATGCTAGGGAGTGCATGCAAGGGAGTGCATGCAAGGGAGTGCATGTCCTGTAATTGTTTTCTCATAGACTACTGCAAGTTAATCTATTTTTTAACTTTTATAAGCGCTCGCCCTGCATTGTAGCCTCCGGAAAACGACCAGCGATACCAATAGGCGGCTTTCAACGAGGCGTTTCTGATTCGCACCGTGGCCATGGGTCGGAAGGGGCTGTCAGGGAGCTGTTGGATCTCGGCGAGCGACATCTCGTCGGCGAGGCCGACATGAATTTGGAAGTACGGATGAATCCAGCGCGTGGCGGGCTCGTCGCTATCTAGCAGGGGAACCGGCGTGGTGCCGATCAGTGGCGACATGGCCAATAGGGGCAGCAGAATTGAGATTCGGCTGACGGGCATGGGAAAAGGGTTTTGATCTGCAGCAGCAGGCGATAGCCGTCACCGTGGACGGACTCAAATTGCTTCCGTGCCCTGTCGCGCATTGAGACGGCGGATTTTCTCGCACAAATGCCGGATCACATTAGATTCGCCAAGCCTTGCACAACCACCTCGACGCCCAGGTGGCGGATTTCGGGGTCCGCTATGCCGACTGGCTTGGTGACGACCTACAAGCCCATCCGAGCGACGGTCTTGTGGCCTTGCGTGCCGCCGTCAGCGCCGCACACGCCCGAGGACATGACTTGTATCTGCTGATTGATGAATACGACAACTTTGCCAATGAGCTGATGCACGGGCGGCGGGCGGACTACGATGCCTTGGTTTCGGGCGAAGGGTTGCTGAAGACGGTGTTCAAGGCGGTCAAATCCCTGGCCTCGGGAGCCGGCATTGATCGGCTGTTCATCACAGGCGTATCGCCCGTGGTGCTGGCGTATGTTTCCAGCGGTTACAAGGTCTCCAAGGATGTCAGTCTTGATGCGAACTGTGTTTATCTGGTCGGCTTTAGCGAGGCGGAAATCGCCGCCGTGCTGGATCAGCTTGCCGCCGAGCGAGGGTGTGACCGCGACTGGTCGGCGCGCATGCTGGACACCATGCGCACCTGGTACAACGGCTATCGTTTCGGCTACGAGCCTGGCCCTTCTATAGCAATCAATAGTCTTTTCCCCCGGCCCAACCCAGGCCGGGTCTGATGCTGGCTGTTTATCCCAGCAGTTGCGCGCCCGGCTCGGCAGGTGCCGCCTGCCCAACTAGGCCCACAAGGGCGCTGTCATCAAGCCCGCTGGCTTGGGCGTCGAATGCTGTCGGCAAGAACCGCTCCTGATACTCGCTGCTGGTCATGAAGCCAGCAATCGTCCCCAGTTCATCATTGCTCTGGGCAAGTTGGCTCTCCCACCAGGCCACACCGGCGTCATCCGGGGCACGATCCAAGATTGAGAGATAGAGACTGTTGAGCAGCAACCTGTCTTCCCGGAGCGCCAAGTACTCGGGCTGTTGCGCCAGTTCCAGCAGCAACGCGCCCGCCGAGCTACCTGTCTCCAGGGCTTGGGTCCAGGTGGTGCGTTCCTGCTCGCTCGGGGCGCGCTCCAGCATCGCGCCGAACAGGGTCTCAACCCGCTCCGCACTGGTCAGCGGACCGTGCTGATCGAGGAGCTCGGATGACTGCAGGAAGGCATTGGCGATCTGCTCCATCGCAACGCCAGCTTGAGACTGGGCAACCCAGTAGTCCAGCCCACAGGCATCGGGCGCGCGCCCCAGCACGCCCTCGTAATAGCGCCCAATCAGGCCCGCCATGGTTTGATATTCCGGCGCCTCGACAAAGGCCGCGACCACCTCTGCGTGGCTCGCCCCGACTTGGAGCTGGTCGGTCCAATAATTAAGCCCAGCGTCCTCGCCTTCGCGCCAGAGCAGATCGCGGTAAAGCTGCTGGACAAACAGCAGGTTGTTATTGACTACATCGTTGTCTTTCAGCGCCGGGTCGAGTCCGAGCGTGACTTCCAATGCATCGGGCACCCCATCGGCATCGCTGTCCGGTTGAAATGGCCGATAGGGACAGTCCACCATTGGTGGCTCGCGCAGGTCACGATAGCCGGGGGCCCCGGGGTCGGTGATCGCCCCGTC
Organism: Thiorhodovibrio winogradskyi; assembly: GCF_036208045.1. Classification (NCBI taxonomy): domain Bacteria; kingdom Pseudomonadati; phylum Pseudomonadota; class Gammaproteobacteria; order Chromatiales; family Chromatiaceae; genus Thiorhodovibrio; species Thiorhodovibrio winogradskyi. Next base: position 426,795 of record NZ_CP121472.1, read on the forward strand.
GGCCGGGTTGGTGTCGAAAGGACCGTTGTCTTCGATGACAAAATCAAGCCGTGTCATGTTGCCGACACTGATCACTTGCCCCCCAAACTCTGGGCTGGCCAGATTCACCCAGTCGCCAGTGCTGGTCTGCTTCCAGAAGCCATTGACTTCAAGGTTGCCGTCGATCAGAAGACTGAAAGGCACCGCGTCGTCGCCATTGCTGATCTCGGCGTCGAAGCCGATCAGGCCGAGCGGCATGGCGAGATCGGCAGGGCGATCCACGGGGCGTCGATTTGGGTGACAGCGCGAATGGCGATGCCACCGGTTGGCACCGGCGCGGTTCCATTGCCCTCATCGGCAGACGCGCCTGCGACCAGGGTCATGAACACCGTGGGTGCATCAGGGTTGGCCGAGATCTGGTCGGTCTCGCGGATGGGAACCGAGGCGACATCGGTCTGCTCGCGATCAGCGATGCCGTCGCCGTTACCGTCACCGGTGGCGCCGCCCTCGACTAGCGGTGGGACGAAGTCTTCGACGACCTCCGGAACACCGTCACCGTCGTCGTCTGGTAGTGTTTCCCAATCCTCAGGGGCTGGCAGGACGGGCTCTGGTTCGGGCTCTGCTTCGGGCTCTGGTTCGGGCTCTGGTTCGGGCTCTGGTTCTGGCTCTGGTTCTGGTTCTGGCTCTGGCTCTGGCTCTGGTTCTGGCTCTGGCTCTGGTTCTGGTTCTGGTTCTGGTTCGGGCTCTGGAGCAGGCTCATCAACATCGGTCAGAGTGACACTGATGGTCTGGATGTCGCTACCACCTTGGCCATCGCTGGCTTGAACCGCGACCTCATAGCGGTTATCGCGATCACTGTCGCTCGGGTTCTCGAAGTCTGGTGCGCTCAGGAAGGTTAGCACGCCGCTGTTGGCATCGATCCTAAAACCGGCTTGATCAGCACCACCGGTAATCGCGAAGCTCAGTGTGTCGCCATCGCGATCAGCGGCTGTGACTTGATTGACGCTGAGGTTGTTCTCGGCCAGGCTGAGCGTTGCGGTATCGCCGCCCCCATCAGAGGTGATCTCGGGGGCGTCGTTGACGTTGGTGACCGGATCGGTGGCGGTGCTTGCGATCGGACCTTCGGCGGTGCCTTGGCCGTCGGTGTAGCTGACCTCCAGGGTGATGGCCTTGCCGACCTCGGCTTGGGTCAGGGTGTAGCTGTTGGCGGTGGCACCGGTGATGATTGCGTCATCGGCCTTCCAGGCGTAGCTGAAGCTGCCCAGGCCATCGGCATCGGCGAGCGTGCTGGTATCGGCGGTGAGGGTCTCGCCCTGGGTGGCAGTGCCGGTGATGCTGACCGTGCCTGTCGGAGCATCGTTGACGTTGGCGACTGGATCGGTCGCGGTGCTCGCGATCGGGCCTTCGGCGGTGCCTTGCTGGTCGGTGTAGCTGACCTCGACGGTGATCGCCTTGCCGACCTCGGCTTGGGTCAGGGTGTAGCTGCTGGCGGTGGCGCCAGTGATGATTGCGTCATCGGCCTTCCAGACATAGCTGAAGGCGCCCAGGCCATCGGCATCGGCGAGCGTGCTGGTATCCGCCGTTAGGGTCTCGCCTTGGGTGGCGGTGCCGGTGATGCTGACCGTGCCGGTGGGGGCATCGTTGACGTCGGTGACGCTGACCGTGATGGTCTGGGTGTCAGTCCCCCCCTTGCCGTCGCTGGCCTGAACCTCGACCACAAAGGTGTTGTTGCCGGCGGTGTCGCCCTGGTCCTGAGGGTTCTCGAAGTTTGGCGCGGTCTTGAAGCTGAGCGCGCCGGTGTTCTCATCGATCTGGTAAAGGTCTTGGTCGGCACCACCGGTGAGGATGAAGGTCACCGTGTCGCTGTCCGCATCCGTGGCGGTGACGGTGGTGACGGTGGTGGTGTTCTCGGTGACGTCGACCGCGGCATCCTCGCCGCCGCCGTTGCTGGTGATCTCAGGCGCCTCGTTGACGTCGCTGACCGTGAGGCTGAAGTCGGTGGTCACCGCGCTGCTGCCGTCAATGGTGTTGTCCTGGACGTTGACGGTGACGGCGTAGCTGGCTTTGCTCTCGTAGTCGAGGCTTACGCCGGCTTTGAGGTAGAGCACCCCGCCCTCAACCTCAAAGCTGTCGGCGTCATCGCCGCTGAGGGTGATGGTGTTGGTGCGGTGCGCGTCGTCGGTGATGGCGATGTCGGCGACTTTGACGCGGTCGCTGGTGTCGGCGCTCTCGGCGAGTGTTGGGGTGGTGTTGGTCAGAGCAACCGCGGTCGGGGCTTCATTGACGTCGGTGACGCTGACGGTAACCGCTTGGGTGTCGCTCAGCGTGCCGGCGCCATCGTCGGTGGCGATGACGTTGAAGCTGTAGCTGGCTTTGGTCTCATAGTTGGCGCTGTCTTTGAGGGTGACTTCGCCGGAGCTGGCGTCGATATTGAGCGAGTCGGCATCGGTGCCGGAGAGGCTGTGAGTCAGGGTTTGTCCGCTGTCGGGGTCGCTGGCCTCGGCGTCATAGATGACCGTGGCGGTATCGGCGTTCTCGGCGACGCTGCCGGTGGCGCCTGAGGTGATTTCGGGGGCTTCGTTGGCGTCCGTGACCGTGAGGCTGAAGTCGGTGCTGAGCGCGCTGCTGCCGTCAATGGTGTTGTCCTGGACGTTGACGGTGACCGCGTAGCTGGCCTGGGTCTCAAAGTCGAGACTCACCCCGGCTTTGAGGTAGAGGACGGTGCCGTCGATCTCGAAGCTGGTGGCGTCATCGCCGGTGAGGGTGATGGTGTTGGTGCCGGGCGCATCGTCGGTGATGGCGATGTCGGCGACTTGGATGCGGGCGCTGGTGTCGGTGCCCTCCGCCAGGCTGCTGGTGCAGTTGGTGAACGCCACTGCGGTGGGCGCCTCATTGATGTCGGTGACGGTCACGGTGATGGTCTGGGTGTCGGTGCCGCCTTTGCCGTCGCTGGCTTGCACCTCGACCACGTAGGTGTTGTTGCCGGCGGTGTCGCCCTGATCCTGGGGGTTTTCGAAATTCGGGGCGCTCTTGAAGCTCAGGTCGCCGGTGTTGGCGTCGATCTGGAAGAGGTTCTGGTCAGCACCACCGGTGAGGCTGAAGGTCACCGTGTCGCTGTCCGCATCCGTGGCGGTGACGGTGGTGACGACGGTGGTGTTTTCGGCGACGTTAACCGACGCCGTATCGTCGCTACCCGACGTGATGACCGGGGCATCGTTGACGGGAGCGATGGTGATGGTCGAGGTTGCGACCGCCGAGTTGGCGTCGCCGTCGTTGACTACCCAGCTGAGTGTTCTTGTCGTGCTGCTTGAGGTGGGATTGTCGCTGGATGAGGCATATGTGACGGCCCGCAGGGCGTTCTGGTACTGCGTGACCGTTGCGACGCCGCTCAATGACAGTACTCCGGTTCCGCTGTCAAAGGAGGCAGAGATGTTGCCGTACAAATCCGCATCGTTGTTTGTGAACGAAAGGGTGTCGTAAGCGGATTCATAATCAGAGGTAATGCTTACCGTGGCCGAGGCCAGGTTGCCGTTTTCATTGTCCCTGATGATAACGTTTTCCAGAGCATTGACCGTGCTGTTTTCGGTGTAAATGATGATGTTGGAGGTCTCGCCGCCAAGCCGTATTTCAGAGACCTGGACTTCAGACGGGCTCGTCCTGGTGGAATCAAATGTCAATTTGTAGTAGCGGTAACTTGTACTGTTTGTAAATGAAACAATTGGGAAATCGGTTTGCCTGCCTGTCGGCGGGTTGAGACTCCCGGTAGCAATCTGAGTAAAGTCGGTATTGTCAGTCGAACCAGAGAGGGTATAACTGGTCGGATCTCGATTTTCTGCATCGTTTGCCGTTGTCAGGCCTAACGAGGTCACAACATAATTGGCCCTTGCATCGATGAAGACACTGGTGCCGGCACCGTCTACGTTTGGATAGCCGTTAGGCCCCCAGTTGAGGTATTTGGTGCTGGTATAATCATCAAAAGCGTATTTGACAACCTCCGAGGTCGGGGAAGTACCGTCGGCTGAGAATGCCGATTCAGGCAATCCGGTTGTGATATCCGTGGTGGATACATAGGTCGTGATGGTAGGCGTATCGTTGACTGCGGTGATATTGACCGTATAGGTATTCTCGTCCGTCCCACTCTGGGCGTCGGTGACCCGGATATTAAACGATTCACTGGTATTGGCTGTTAATGCATTGATTGCGGTAGCATTGGGAACAAACGCATAGTTCCCACCTGTCTGGATATACAAATCACCATAGGTTCCATTCTTAACATAGTTGTATGCCTGGTTGTTCACGGCACCTGTCGGAACCGTTGTGGAATCAACCAGACTGTAGGTGAAACTGCTCCCATCTACGTCCGTTGCACTGAAACTACCTTCCTGGATTGCAAAAGAGTCGTATGCGGCGGTGTCGTTCAAATTCAGGGTGACTGCGCTCAAAACAGGATTATCGTTGACAGCTGTGACACTGATACTTTGTGTGGCGCTATTTGATGAATCCTGAGTACCATCATTCACACGATACGCGATTGAATCGGCACCATTAAAGTCAGAATCAGGCACATAAATTACCTTACCAGCGCTATTTGTGATAGCGGTCCCAGTGACTGTAATTTGTGCCCCTTTCGTCGTTCCATCTGCCGTTTGAAATAGACTTCCAGAACTTGGTAGTGTGGTGATAATTGTCTGAAGAGTATCCGTCTGCGTATTGCCATCGTTATCCGCATCAGAACCACCAAAGGTCCGCACTGCAATCCCGGCTGAATCTTCTTGAGTGGAAATCGCCAGAGATAACGTGTTGCTAGAAAAGCTAACGCCATTGTTCAGGGTTCCAGTGCCAACGTTCACGGAACGATCAGCAATAGATGTCCCGGAGCCTTCATCCATGTTCCAATAGCCAACTAAATTCGTCTCATTGCCAAGAAGAGTGCGATAAAAATTATCTTGAATTTGAGTTTGAGTTAAAGCAATGTCCCAGACACGAACCTCATCCATGCTCCCATTGAAAAAGAAAGACTGAGCACCAGAACTTGTTGCGCCTAAACTAAAGTCCAAAGTGCTTTTAGCCAAAGAGTTGAATGGTGATGATCCCGTATTTGTATTAAATGTTTGATCTAAAATTCCGTTTATATATATTTGAGCAGTTCCAGAATTGAAAACCAAGGCGACATGCGTCCAGGTATTTTGGGCAATCGATGAAACACTTGCGAAGTTCTTTTCGTCGCTTGAACCGTTACCGGAGAGCCATACGCCGACCTTGTCGCCAGAAAGGGCTAATAAATAATTATCTGACGAATAGTCGGTATCCACATACCCCCCGAATGCGGTCCACTTACCCATGATGTGTTGAACACCGGTCAGACTACTCGGATTGATCCAGGCCTCCATCGTCAGGCTCGATGTAATGCTGTAGCCGGTATCAGACATAGAGACATAATCATTGCTGCCATCAAAACTGATCGCAGTACCAAATCCAGCAACCGGTACGGCCAGTACCTCGGAAAATGCTGTGGCCTCCAGGGGCTTTGCATCTACAACACCTGTTACTTCCTCCAGCAGCCAATCCCCCCCAAGATCCGTTGCGCCGGTGGCATCATCAGAGGCGGCCACATCGGCCCCGGTCATCTGGGCCAGTCTGCCGATGAAATCCACTCCCGTCGCGCCGGCGCCGACATTACAGCCGTAGAGCAGAATATCGCCGTCTGCGCTCAGGCTCTGGCGAATCACCGCCAGTTCATCGACATGGGTTTCCAGGGTGTCGTTATTCAGGCTGGCGCTGCTGAGCTGGACGTGCCCGGCGCTGCCGTGGGAAAGGACATGCAAGGCCTCGATACCGCTGCGCCCTTCTAGCGCCGCGGCCAGTTCGACCCACCCATCGCCCTGCCCACTGAGCAAAATGACCTCAAGCCCCGCCTCGCGGGACGCTTGTTCGAGGATCTGATAGTCCTGGACTTGGGTATCGATGACGGCGATTTGGTTTTGTGTGGGCATGGCCATTACTCTTTGATTCATCGGTAAACAGAGTGGGCGCTTGAGAAGAAGGGCGGATTTAGCCGATGGCAGGCTGGCGCAGAACTTCCGTGCTGGACTGGAACCGCTGCCGATCGCCGAGCAGGTGCCATTCGGCGGCCGACGGCAGGCCGGCAGTCAGGGTGGCGCGTGCGGCCACGCGGTGATCGATAAAAACACTAGGGTGGATCATGATAGGTTCCTCGGTCAGCAACGCGGCCGCGCAGCACGTTCGAGAGTGAGCTGCGCACAGCCTGGATCGAAAAATTTGCCTTGATTTATCAGGACGATTTTTCCTAACCCTACAAAAACCTTCATAGAATGATAAAAATTGATGGTTTTTGATGCCGCACAAGCAATTCTTCACTCAATGGTCCGGTGGCAAGCGGGTTCAATGGCTGTTAATCGGGCTGAAGTCTGACCCAGGCATGGTAAATACGATTTCAACATTTTGAGTAAATTGACTTTATTTTCTTGTTTTCAGTCATAGCCGGACACCGGACTGCCGATGTCGGCCTGCGGAACGGGGGTCAAACGAGCTGGATAGGGAGACTGAGCTGATAGCCGCGCCCCCGGATGGCGCGGATGGCGGAGGGGGCCGCGGAGGAGGTGTGTATTTTTTTGCGCAGGCGCACGAGGTGCAGTTCCAGGGCCGCCTTGTTGAAGTGGTCCAGGTCCATGTCGAGGATTTCGGCGATCTGCCAGTTTTCCAGACGGTTCTGCTCGGCGCGAACGAAGGCCAGCAGCAGCCGACATTCGCTGTCGCTCAGGGGGTGCTCCTGCCCGTCCGCGGTGGTCAGTAGCGCCCTTTTCGGGTCGAGGGTGGCGGCTTGCTGCAGCCCTTGGGGTGCAGCCGGGGCAGACGGCGCGCCAGGGCCTGCAGCGCGTAGTTGAGTTCCGCCAGGCTGGCGGGTTTGGTGAGGTAGATATCGGCCCCGCTGGCGTAGCCGGCGGCCCGGTCGGCGCCCTGGGTGCGCGCGGTGAGCATGATGACGCGCAACTCAGGCTGCGCCTGACGCAGCCGCCGAGCCAGAGACAGACCGTCCTCGCCGGGCAGGTTCAGGTCCAGTACGGCAATATCCAGCTGCAGCAGATCGGCCTGTTCCGGCACCTCTTCGGCGCATTCCAGCCCGCGTACGGCATGCCCCTGTGCGCCGAGAGTATCGACCAGCGCCTCGCGCAGGTTTTCGTCGTCTTCGACGATGAGGAGGTTCAGGCGGGGCCCAGGGGTATCCATAGGCTGAATCGAATGCGCTCGGGTTCGGGGTGGTAGTCGATGCGTCCGCCCAGTTGGGCGGCGATGCCCTTGACCAGATAGAGGCCGAGGCCGCTGCCGCGCAGGCGCGTGGCGCCCTGGCTGCGGTAGTACTTGGTGAAGAGCTGTTTTGGGTCGGGGAAGCCCGCCGCGCCGGGCGGGTTGCTGACGTCGAAGCGCACCCCGGCCCGGCCGGAGGCCGACTCGGCCCGGGTGCCACACAGCTCTATCGGAGCATCGGCCGGGGCGTATTTGAGCGCATTGTGCAGCAGGTTGGCCAGGGCGACACCGAGGAGGTAAGCGTCGGTGCGTATCCGCTGGGGCAGGTTGTGTGCGAAAACGGGATGAATGCGCTCGGGTGCGGTCTGCTGTTGCGGTAGTTTGGCGATGAACTCGGCGGGGTCGATATCGCTCAGGTGCAGGGGGTGTTCGCCCTGCTCGATGCGGTCGGACAAGACGCAGCGCTCCACCAGATGATCAATGTCGGCCAGGGCCCGGTCGATGCGCTGCACTCTGCGCGCCTCGATCTCGGTTTCGGGGGGAGCGAGGCTGTCCAGGCTCAGGCGGATCGCCGCCAGGGGTGTCTTCAGTTCGTGGGTGAGCATGGCGGTGAGGCGCCCCTGCTCGTCCAACTGCTCCCGGTGCAGCTCGACCCGGTGCTCGGCCAGGCTGAGTTTGAGCTGGGCGCGGGCCGCATCCTCGGCCAGCCTGCGCGCGCGCAGGTGCAGCAGGTTGCCGATCAGCAGGGCCGAGATGAGGCCGTTGAACAGGGCACCATAGAGCGCCCAGGCGGCCGCGCCGGTCAGCCCCAGGATCGCCGGGATATAGGTCAGCAGGGCGAGGGCGAGCAGTCCGTAGTAGACCTTCAGCCGCAGCCGGCCGGGCTGGGTCTCGCCACGGGCGCCGAGGACGACGAGAAACAGCAGGGGGCCGGTGATGAGGACGATCAGGCTGTTGAGCTTGAGCGCCAGCGCCGTCTGGCCGGACAGCAGCAGCGCCAGCGCGGCCAGCTCGGAGCCGACCAACAGGTCGAGCACCCTTTTCCCCAGCCGGGCCAGATCGAACATGCGCAGAAACTGGCGATGGAACACCAGGGTGAAGAACACCGCCAGGGTCACCACCCAGGCGGTCAGGTCTGGGATCGCAGTGGATTCGGGCAGGAGCACGGCCAGGTAGCCGAGCATCGCCAGCACGTAGATCAGGTAGACCAGGTAGATGCCGGCAAAGCCGAGGATCACCCGGTCGCGGCTGTTCCAGTAATCCTGCAGGGCCCAGAGCACCACCCAGAGGATGACGACCATGTAGGCCCCCTGCCAGAGCAGGGTGTCGATTTGCGTCTGTTGAGCATCGCGCAGGGTGAGGGCACGGGCCTGAAGCATGGTGTTGCTGATAGTGTGCAGGCGCAGGTAGTAGGTGGTGTCGACCCGGGGCTGAATGACGAAGCCCAGCGCCAGGCCGGCGTAGGGGCGCTCCTGCCAGGGGATGGCATTGCCGGTGGTGCGCTGGCGCCAGCCCCCCGGGCGATCGGGATCGGGCGCGAACAGGCTGATTCGGTTGAGATAGGCGGGCAGAATACGCAGCAGCAGCGGGCCGCCGTCGGCGGCGGGACGGATGGTCAGACGCAGCCAGACGGCGTCTGAGGTGTAGCCTCCGGCGTAGATGCCCTGCACCGGCTCAAAGGTCTTGTGCTGGACCTGGTCGATCGAGAGCTGGCCCGTCGCATCGCGCAGTACGGCCCGATCGAGCACATGATCCTGCAGCACCGCCGCTCCGGCTGCGGCCGTTTGCAGGAGCAGGCCAAGTACCAGGAGGAGGCAGCAGAGGGCTGCGGATGGCACCTTCGCTGTTGCGATCATGGAAAGGGTCGGGCTGGCCCGAGAAGTGAGTGATGTCACGCTTGGATCGCCCTCACACCTACTTGCACCAAAGGGGGACGGGAGAGACTGAAGGCTCCGCCAGATTCAACCTAGAAACCTCTGCGCATGATAGAACAGTTACTTTGTTTGCCATGGCGGCCAAGCGTCGATTGATGGCCAGAAACTGCCGCGCCATCCGGTCGCGCTGGGCATCGTCGGGCGGGGTGGCGCGCAGCTCCGCGCACTGGGCCAGGGCCGCCTCCTGGCCCCGGGAGTGGAAGCCGCAATCTGCAGCGGCTACCTGTGCGGCAATGGCCGTCGCCAGGGCTTGCGGTGGAGCGGCCTGTTCTAGCACCTGCTGGGCGCTGCAGAATCGGTCACGCCGGGTCAGGGCAATCATGAAGTCGTTACCCGCCTCCAGTTGCACCCCGGCACCGGGCACCACGGAGATCCAGGGAAACCAGGGGCCCAGCTGGGGAAAGAGGTGGTTTGGATACAGTTCTCCACCCCAGTAGCGGCGCGCCAGTTGGCCGAAGTGGAGACAATCCCGTATGGCCACCAGGCCACTGCGCTCGAATGGCAGGATCTCGACCGGGGGCTTCTTGGCGAAGACGCTGTCGTTGGCCACATCGATGTAGAGCGTGCCAGCGAGAAAGGCGTTCTGGCAATAGGCGCCGCGCAGGTCGCCCCAGACCTGGCGCATCTGCCCGCCATGACTGAGGAAGTCAACCAGGGCGGCATGGTCCCGGCCCGCCGGACCGGTCAGGTCTGACTGCCGCAGGCGGGTCAGTTCCTGCTTGACCGCCAGCGAGATATCCAGGCCCTGACCCAGGGGGTAGGGTTTGTTGGCCTTCCGCGGCTGTGCCCGGGCCAGTGGTGCATCCAGACGACCGCGGATGCCGCGCAACAGAGCCTCGATCTCCACCAGACGGGGCAACAGAAAACGCTCGGTGAGGGCCCGTTGCTGCGCCACCCCCGGCACGCGCGGCTCGTTGGGCAGCAGGGGCGATTCGGGATCGTTGTTTGGCGGTTCAGTCATCGCGCTCGGCCCGCAGGCGTTGGCGGATGGCGCTGGAGGAGATGCCCGGGGTGTAGGGCAGCCAGATGCAGTCGATGCCCTGTTCCGCCAGTCGCGGTTCGAGCCGCTGCCAGCGCGGGCTGTCGGCCCAGTCCCTACCGACAAACAGGCAATCGACCGGCCAGTCGAGCAGCCAGGACAGCGCGGTTTCGGTGTTGTCCAGGCCGATGTCGAACAGACAGGCCTCATCGACACAACGCAGGGCGGCGACCAGTTCCCTGCGCTGGTCCTGCTCGATCACCGGCCGGATGCCCTTGGAGCGTTGCATCAGCCGATCGGCGCCCAGGCCGACCTTGAGGTAGTCACACTGCGCGCGGGCGGCTTGGAGAAAGCGTAGATGCCCGACATGGAGCAGGTCGAATACGCCGATGGCGCCACCTACGCGCATGGGTTGTCCTCTGCGAACTGATCGAGCACAGGCTCATCAGGAGCGCGTCGCTGCACGATGCGCAGCCGACGGCAAAAGCGGCCGCTGTGGCCCTGGATCCAGGCTTCCAGTAACCGCAGCAGGCCCCAGCAGCGGCAGTAGCCGGTGAAGTGCTCCAGGGCGGGGCTTTCAAGCGTGGTGTCAAAACCGCTGTCCGGCTCGCGCCAGTGGGGGCCGTAGAGTTGTTCCAGCGCCGTTTCCGGGTGGGCGATGGCCCAATAAGCGCCCTGTGGTCCCTGTTGCTGGTGCAGTTCGAAGGGCGTGAAGCGCAACAGCCGACCGGCCTCGCGTGGCAGGCCCGTTGGCCACCAGCCGCCGATGATGACCTCGGGCTGAAAATCGTAACCGAACAGGTCCAGGGTGATCTGACTGGCAGGATGGACAAAACAGCGGAAGTTGACGGTATTCACCGGGATGCTCGCCGCTTGCCAGCCCGAGGCGAGCAACTGTTGACAGGCTGGGTCGAACTGGGGCCAGGGCACGACGATATCGAGGTCCTTGTCGTTGGGCAGCAGGCCACCCTCGCGCACCCAGCCGAGCAAGGCACCGCCGAAGGCGAAGGCCTGGATACCCTGGGCGGCCAACTGGACCAGGGTGGTTTGCAGCAGGGCCCAACCCTGCTCGGTGTCTACCGGCGGGATAGGCGCCGACTCGGTGGCTGGCAACGGCAGGGTCGTGGCTCGTTGCACGGCCTGGCGGGCAATGGCCAGGGCGCTGTCGATGCGGTTCTCGCGGAATTGATCCACCGCCAATTGCAGACCCGCCTGAACCCGACGCTGGGCCGAGAGGACGGGGTCTCGGGCCAAGGGCGTCTGTGGCAGGTTGCGCAGGCCGGGGTCGTCCGGGTCCAGTCGGCGCAATGCCTGGGTCAGGCGAGCAAAGCGGGTCTGCCGCCCCGTCAACCAGGCTTCCAGCAGGCGCAGATAGCCCAGGCAGTGGCTGAAGCCGTTGTGCTCGACCAGTGCGGAGGTCTCGAACAGGTTGACGGCATCGGGGTCGGGCAGTCGCCAATAGGGGCCGAATAACTCGCTCAGCAGGGTATCCGGTTCCGGAATCACCCAGAAATTCAACCGGCCCTGGGTCTTTCGCTCCAGGCGGTACGGGGTAAATTGCAGCACGCGCCCGGCCGTTCGGGGCACCCCTTCCGGCCACCAACCCCCGAGGACTTTGTTGCGTTCGGCATCGTATTCGCCTCCCACTAAATCCAGCGTGATGCCGGCGGCTGGATCGATAAAGCTGCGGAAGTTGATCAGTTTCAGAGGGACTTCGTTCGGTTGCCATCCCTGTTCGATCAGGCTTTGTGCCACCTGAGCGAACTGGGCTAGGGGTGTGGCGATATCCAGATCCTTGTCGGTGGGAAGCAGACGACCTTCTCGGACTAGGCCCAGCAGGGTGCCGCCGGTGGCAAAGGCGACATACCCCTGCCGGGCGAGGTCATTGAGCGTCTTCAGCAGCAGTGGCAGAGCCAGGTCAGACCGGAAAACAGGGGATGTTGTCCTGGCTGGCTCGGGCCAATCCAGTCGGGATGCCAGCCGCAAGGCTTGGCAGGCCTGAATGCTGGCTTGGTCAAACTGGCTGAGCCTGGCATGAGCCAGCGCCAGAAGATACCCCTGTTGGACTGATTGCCGGGGAGGCACTCCGGGTTGGGTCAAGCTGGCAGTAAATTGCGCCACCATCCCCTGCGGGTCTGTTATAAGAGAAGTGTGAATATCTACTGGCATCATGGTGAATTTACGGCGCCTTCCCATGGGCAAGATAGGATAAACGGGGCGGGCTCATGTTCCATTTTTGTAGAAAAGAACACCGCCAATTTTGGGCTCTCCAGGATCTCAGCAGAGTACAATTTACTTTCTATACAGAAAGCTAAAGAGACACGCGCATCAAGATGAGTACCAACATCGAGCAACTTCGCCAAGCAGTGTAGCCGAGCAGGTCCAGGGTGAGCTGTCTGCGGCGGTGGACGAAGGCGCGAAAGTTGACGGCGTCAACCGGAATCCAGGCCGGTTGCCAATCCAGGTTCATCAAGTGGGCACAGGCGCGCGCGAATTCGTCCATGGGCACCACGACATCGAGGTCTTTGTCGTGGTCCATCAGGCGACCGTCGCGGACCAGTCCGAGCAGTGCGTCACCGGTGGCAAAGGCGTGGAAGCCAGCTGGGCACAAGGCCGCCAGCACCTGCTCGAGCTGGCGACCGGCAGCGACCGCATCAAAGGGGGTTTGCGGTGCGGGGGCGGCCGTGGGCCAGGGCATAGGTTTTTAGTAGCGGTTCTTGAGACAAGAGCATCGGTCGAGGTGTGCACAGAGGCGCGCGTTGGGATCAGGCGCTAGGCCCCCCAAACCCCGATACTGAATCCTTCAAGGCTCGCAGGCTTGTGCCAGATCTTCTTGTTCCAAGAGACCTTGGGGTTGCGGTTGAAGATGACCAGATGGGCCTCGTCGGCGCCGACCCGCCGGCAATAGTCCTGGGTCTGCGCCAAGCCGGTCTGGATCACCGCATCGAGCTTGCCGCGCAGCAGCTTGAGTTCAATCACCACCCGTTGCAACGGCCCGTACATGCCCTGCTCCGGGTCCAGCGGCCATTCGATCAGTAGATCGGTGCGCTTGCGCCCGAGGCCGTATTCTCTTGTTAGACGGCCACCGCCATTGATGATGCGCTGCAGGAAGGCCTGCATCAGCAACTGCGGGGCGGCCTCCTTGTAATCAAAGCCCTCACTCCAGCTGTCGGAGTGTTCGCGGAAGAATTGCTGGAAGGCGGCCAGCAGTTTGGGCATGTTGAGACTGTGGTCGGGGTCGATGTACCAGGCCGGCTCCTGATTGGGGATGCGGGTTTGCGCAATCCAACTCAGCTCGCGGGGGATGATCTCTTGGTAGATGCGGTTGCTAATGCGCACACCGGGGCGGGTGACGATCAGCCCCAAGTCTTCCACATACTGCTGATCGTCCATCCTCAGGTTGTCCAGGCTGTCTTCCTCGCCGGTCAGCAGCCCTTGTAGCACACGATTCACCCGCGGTTCCTTGAGCTTATCGCTGAGCTGATCCAGATGGGTGGCGCGCGATTGGATCAGGCGCTCGCGGGCGGCCTGGTAGTCGATCAGGCCGATGGGCTGGCTGCGATCGCGTGCGGCCCTGTTCTTCCAGGTCACCTCATAGCCCAGGGCATTGACTAGCCAGGGCTGGCCGCGGCTGTCTTCCCACAGCTCGGGGAAGATGGCTTCATCGAACATCTGGCCGGTGGCCTCGGTATGTTGCAACCAGAGGGCGCGGGTCTCGGCCTCGGTGAAATTCCCCATGCGCAGTGATTCAGCTTTGATGTTGAAGGTACTGCCACCGGTGATGACCTGGGCGCCTTCCTGCTCCAGGCGGTAGTCGCGCACGTCGCGCACGCCGCAGAGGACGATGGATTGCGGAAAGGACTCGGGGCGCTGGGCGTAGCCGGCGCGGATCTGGCGCAGCAAGGAGATCAGGGTGTCGCCGACCAGGGCGTCGACCTCGTCGAGCAACAGGACGGTGGGCTGGGTTGTGATCCTGGACCAGTGACGCAACAGCTGGGTCAGCTGATCCTGGGCTTGATGCTGGCGTCCCCCCTGCATCCACCACTGATTGAGCGCTGGGTTCTGGGTGTAGTCCTCGATGCTGCGGGCGATGGCGCTACAGGCCGCCGGAATCCCCTGCGTCGCATCCCCGCGCGCTGCCTGGGCGCCTTCGATGTTGGCGTAGGCACAGGCATAGTCGCCACAGCCATTGAGCGCCTGCATCATCGCCAGCAGGGTACTGGTCTTGCCGGTCTGGCGCGGGGCGTGTAGCACAAAGTAGCGCTGCTCGCGGATCAGTTGCTGAACCTCTTCCCAGTCCAGACGCTGCAACCGCGGCAGGTGGTAGTGCAGCTGCGGCTTGATCGGGCCGGCGTTGTTGAAAAAGCGCTGCATGATGGTGCTCGGTTCAGGGGCCAGAGGGCAGCGCCACAGCGCCCTCTGCGCGATGCGGGCGGGAGCTGGAGCGCCAGCGAGGGCTTTGTCGTTGCCCGCGGAAATCATAGCACTGGGCTCGCGGGCCTTGCTCCGCCGTTGCATGTCGCCGCGGCATGAGCGTCGGCTGAGGGTCAACAAACCCCGCCGATCCCTGGCGGGGCCTGTGGCTGTTGGCTTATCCGAACAGCTCCGCGCCGAGCTCAGCCGCCGCTGGCTGCCCGATCAAGGCCAGCGTGTTGCCGTCATCATCCACCGCACTGGTTGGGCTGTCAGCGGTCGCTGGCAAGAACCGATCATGGTATTCGCTGCTGTTGATGAAGCCGGCAATGGCTGCGAGGTCATCATCACTCTGCGCCAGTTGGGTCTCCCACCAGGCCAGCCCGGCGTCATCCGGGGCGCGATCCAAGGCGGAGAGATAGAGGCTGTTGAACAGCAGCTTTTCCCCCTGGAGGGCGAAGTACTCGGGCTGTTGCGCCAGATCGAGCAGCAACGCGCCCGCCGAGGAATCCGCCTCCAGGGCTTGGGTCCAGTGGGTCCGCTCTTGCGCGCTGGGGGCGCGTTCCAGCATCGCGCCGAACAGCGTCTCAACCAGCGCGGTGTTGGTCAGCGCACCCTGCTGGGCGATGAACTCCGGTGACTGCAGGAAGGCATTGGCGATCTGCGTCATCGGCATGCCAGCCTGTGCTTGGGCGACCCAATAATCCAGCCCACAGGGATCCGGCGCGCGCCCCAGGGCGCCATCGTAGAAGCGCCCAATCAGACCCGCCATCGCTTGATATTCCGGCGCGTCGAGGAAGGCCATGACGACCTGCGCGTGGCTTGTGCCGGCGTGGAGCTGGTCGGTCCAATAGCTGACCCCGACGTCCTCGCCTTCGCGCCAGAGGGAATCCCGGTAGAGTTGCTGGACAAACAGGGCGCCGTCATTGAAGACATCATTGTCTTTCAGCGCCGGATCGAGCCCGAGCGTGGCATCCAAGGCATCCGGGACGCCATCGCCATCGCCGTCGGGCTGGAAGGGCCGATAGGGACAGTCCGCTAGTGGGGGCTCACCCAGGTCACGATAGCCTGGAGCACCCGGGTCGGTAATCGCGCCGATCGCCGCGTTGGTGTCGAAAGGACCATTGTCTTCGATGACAAAATCCAGCCGTGTCATGTTGCCGACACTGACCACTTGGCCGCCGAACTCAGGGCTGGCGAGATTGACCCAATCGCCGTCGGCGGCCTGCTTCCAGAAGCCATTGACATCCAGGGCGCCATCGACCAGTAGGCTGAAGGGCACCGCGTCGGCGCCGTTGCTGATCTCGGCGTCGAAGCCGATCAGGCCAAGCGGCATGCTGAGATCGGCAGGGCGATCGGCGGGGGCGTCGGTTTGGCTGACCGCGCGAATGGCGACACCGCCGGTTGGGACCGGCGCGCTGCCGCTGCCATCATCGGCGGGCGCACCCGCGACCAGGGTCAAGAACACGGTGGGGGCATCCGGATTCGCCGAGACCTGATCGGTCTCGCGGATCGGCACCGAGGCGACATCGGTTTGCTCGCGGTCAAGGATGCCGTCGCCGTTGCCGTCACCCGGGCTGCCGCCCTCGACCAGCGCCGGGACGAAGTCCTCGACGACCTCCGGCACACCGTCGCCATCGTCGTCGTGCAGTGTTTCCCAATCCTCTGGCGGTGGGGGGATGGGGCTGGCTCGGGTTCGGGTTCGGGCTCGGGTTCAGGCTCGGGCTCGGGCTCGGGCTCGGGTTCGGGTTCAGGCTCTGGTTCGGGTTCAGGCGCTGGCGCTGGATCGGGTTCTGGCGCTGGAGCTGGAGCCGGCGCTGGCTCCGCGACATCGGTGACCGTCACCGTGAGGGTCTGGGTGTCACTGCCGCCCTGGTTGTCGTTGACCTGAACCGTGACCTCATAGCGGTTATTGCGATCACTGTCGCTCGGGTTCTCGAAGTCTGGTGCGCTCAGGAAGGTTAGCACGCCGCTGTTGGCATCGATAATGAAGCGTGCCTGATCAGCACCACCAGTGATCGCGAAGCTCAGTGCGTCGCCATCTTGATCAGTGGCCGTGACCTGTGTAACGTTGAGGCTGTTCTCGGCCAGGTTGAGCGTTGCGGTCTCGCCGCCGCCATTGGAGGTGATCTCGGGGGCGTCGTTGAGGTTGGCTACGGCGAGGGTGGCGCTGCTGGCGATCGGGCCTTCGGCGGTGCCTTGCTGGTCGGTATAGCTGACCTCGACGGTGATCGCCTTGCCGACCTCGGCTTGGGTCAGGGTGTAGCTGCTGGCGGTGGCGCCATCGATGGCGTTGCCGTCGGCCTTCCAGACGTAGCTGATCTGGAACAACGCTTGATCGCCGCCGCCGGTGGGGCTGTAGGTGACGGTGTCGCCGTCGGCGTCGGTGGCGGTGACGGTGGTGACGGCGGCGGTGGTGTTTTCGGCGACATCGACGGCCGCCGTGGCGCCACCGTCATTGCTGGTGATGGTCGGTGGGCTGTTGACCCCCGAGACCGTGATGCCGTTCCCAGTCGTGTCGCTGATATCCCCACCGGTGAACGGGCCGTTCCAATCGTCAGCAATCGCCAGATTGTAGGTGGTGCTGTCGGATGACTGCGAGCCGTTGGTGTCGAGCAGCGCATCAACGGCTGTCTTGTCCGCGCCTGAGAGGGTGGCGGTGAAGGTGGTGGCGTCGGTGATCTCGACAGCGCTGGTGGTGGTCAGCGTGGAGGCGGCGGTAGTCGTAGCCCCGTTCATCGTGGCCCAGGGCGTGGGCGAGGGATTCGCGACTGGCGATCTCCGGCGCCTGCTGAGCCAGCACCGCCAGCACCGCTGCTTCACTCGCGGTGAGGGAGAAGGATCGCCCCTCGGGGTCGATCAGGGTCAAGGTGTGCGGTTGGTAGCACCAGCCCGGTGAGGGTGCCTCGGCGTGGGCTGTCAGGCGGCGTTGCACGCTGTCCAGCACGGCGGCCAGTTCGCGAAAATCCACCGGCTTGACCAGATAGGCATCGGCGCCCTGCTCCAGCCCGAGCAGTCGATCATCAAGCGCGCCTCGGGCCGTCAGGATGACAATCCCCAGCTGGGGCGTTTGCGCGCGCAATCGGCGGGCGATGCTGAGGCCGTCTTCATCCGGCAGGCCAAGATCCAGGATCAGCAGATCCGCCGGATGTTGCGCGACCTGTTGATCGATGTTGTGGCCATCGCTTTCAAGCACGATCTCAAAGCCGGCCCGCCGCAGGTGAAAAACCAGCTCCCGTCGATAGTCGAGGTTGTCCTCGATGATCCCCAGGCGTGTCATTTTGGTGCGCTCGCAGTCCGCTGGATGGGGAGCCAGACGATGAAGCAGGCGCCCCGGTTCAGGCCGGTGTCGGCGCGCACCCAGCCGCCGTGGCGCTCGACAATCTGACGCACCAGATAGAGACCCAGGCCGAGGCCGGGTTGGCCATTGGTTTCCCCCAGGCGGACATATTTCTCAAAGATCGGCTCGGCCATGCCGTCTGGCACGCCGGTGCCCTGGTTCTCGATGCGCCAGCGAAGGCCCGGTTCGCCCTGGTGCTCGAAGCGGTCGAGCCGCAGCATCACGGGCGATTCAGCCGGGCTGTACTTGCAGGCGTTGTCGAGCAGGTTGAGCAGGGCGAAACGCATCCGCCGCTCATCGGCGCGCAGTTCGGTCGGGGGCAGATCCGTGATCTGTTTCACTCTGTTCGCCGCGTCGGTATCCAGCATCGCCAGCGCCTCCTCGCTCAGGCGATGCGGATCGATCCAGGTGTCCATTGGGCGCCATTCGGTTGGCTGGATCTTATGATGGGCCACCACCAGTTCGAGCAGCATATCGAGGCGATGGACGGCCTTTTCCATGGTGATGTAGCGCAAGACACGCTCATTGTCCGTTGTGCGTCCCTCATCTTCATCCAGGCTCTGCAAGGTTTGCCTGGCTCCATCGATGACCGAGATGGGGGTGCGGATCTCGTGGGTGATCATGTCCAGCAGTTGGTTCTGCTCCTGCCAGCGGCGCTTTTCAGACTCCATGTTTTTTCGATCCAGCGCCGCCTGTTCCAGCGTTTTCGCGTGCTCCTGTTCAATGCGCCGGTAGTGCAACAACATGCCGAAGTGCAGGAGCATGATATGGGTGAGATTGCTGGCCAATCCGGCGTCGATGAAGACTTGCCTGAAGGGCAGGATGGCCAGCGTGGTCAGAATGGTCATGCCGATCAGCAATCCATGCGATGTCAGGGCAATGGCGAGCAGACGCTTAGCGAGTTCGCCGGTCCGCCAGAGTCGCACGGCGGGCCAGGGCGTGGAGGCAATAATCGCGATGGCGGTGATATGCACCCACTGGGCGAACCACTGGTAGTATCCCAGGGGCGTTGCGATGGCGGTGGCCACGGCGAGTAGGAAGCCAAACTGGTAGAGCCGGTAGATGTACCGATGATAGTGTCGCAACTCAAGCAACAGGGCAAAGAACACCATGGCGACGGCAAAATCGAATGCCAGGATGATGCCCAGCGTCAGATTGGCTAACAGCGGTTGTTGCGGGAAAAAGAACTCCGAGGCGAAACCGTAGATGCACAGCCACTTGAGGAGATTGAGCGCCAGATAGCCTGAATAGGCGATGAAAATGGGGCGCCGTGACACCATCCAATTGGCGCTGTTGAACATCAATACCGCAAAGATGAGGCTGAAATAGAATCCATAGCCGAAGTAGCTGTTGAGGATATGCCGCTTGAATGCCGGTGGTTGCCAGAGCTTGATCATGGCCGCCATGGTGCTGGTGGTTTGCAGGCGAATAAAAAACGCATGCGGACCCGGCGCCAGGTCGAGCTTGAACACCGTGCCCCGGTAATCGATTTCCTTGGCCGATTGCGGTAGCCGATCCCCCGCCTGGCGTTGGTCCCATTGCCCCGTGGGGGTGCGATGAAACAGCGCAATGCTGTCCAGGTAGGTCGGCATAAGTTCCAGCCACCAGTGGGAGGGCTGGTCGGCTTGGCGTTCGAGGCGGAAAGACAACCAGACCGCGTCCGGCACATAGCCGATGCCGAGGTTAGCGCTCAGCCCCTGGAACCGTCCCTGGGCCAGGGCATCACGGGCTTGGTCCAGGGTCATGGCGCGGGAGGGGTCGCGCAGATAGGCCAGTTGGCCTTGGTCAAGACGGATGACTGGCACATCCACCAAGTCCTGCGTCTGCGGGCGTGCCTCAGCGACCAGGCAGGTCAGGGTCAGAACAAGCAGCGTGGTCAGTAGGGGACGCATCAAACGGTCTGTTGGTCATGCAAGGCCATTTCCATCAGATGGCCAGAGGCCAGAAAAATCACTGGTTATCTGGCCGGTTTGGGGCTCGACAGCGGCTGGCTGGTGATCTTCGCCGCCGTGTCGGGCAACCGCCGCCACACCAGCCGCTCCACTCCCAGAGCGACCACGGCAAAGGCGCACAGGTCGGTCAGGCCATGGCGCCGGGTCAGGGTGCTGCCGTAGTCGCGTGCTTGGGCTTCGGCTTCGTCGAGCTTGGCGGCTACCGCCGGTCGCTTGGCCAGTGCGTCGCGGGATTCCTGCCGCACCTGCTCGCCGCTCAGGCCAAGTTTCTTCAGACTGAGATATTTGAATTCCAGCAGCAGATCAAGCGCCTGGAAACGCCGCATGTCCGGGCGGACAATCAGGGCCAGATCGGCATAGCCGCGCTCGGTCTCCAGCTCGGAGACGGCCATGTAGAGGCGGTCGTCGAACAAGAGCGTCAGAAAGGCGAATTTCACCAGGAGTTCATTGGTCCAGCGGTAGTCGCGGTTGGATAGCACGGCGAAATAGCTCTGTTCGATCAGTTCGCACAGGGGTGCGAGATCGCCTTGCTGACCGAGGGCGCGCACCGCATCGGGAAGCTCGCGCGCACGTCCGCTCGGCGGCAGCCAGCGTTCGCGCAAGCGCTCCACATAGAGCCCGCGCGCCACCAGATTGGGAATGCGCATCTGGCACTCGTTAAAGGAGTTCAAGCCCGCCAGGGTGAGAATGCCGAAGAAATACAGCAGCGACGCCATGAACGGCTGATCCTTCACTGCCGCCAGCACATCGGCGACGCCAAAGCGCTGCACCAGTTCCGGCACCAGCACTCGGTCATCGCCACTTAGCGCTTCGATCAATAGCTCCTCGCCATGGGGTAGCGAGGCGATATAAATCAGCTTGTTGCGATCCATAGCCAGGTTTTCATCGAGCATCTGCCGGGGATATCGGCCCTGGGTGGCGAGCGCCTTGAAGAAGTACAGGCTTAGAGTCGGGTTGTAGAGGCTTTCTTTGGCTTCCTCGCTGAAGCGATAGCCGTTGTAGAAAGTGCGCATGGTTTCAAGCGCCTTGTCCGCTGACCACTCGCCACCTTCTTGGGCCAGTTGGTTCAACACGGCGGCCACTTCACCTTCGGTAAAGCCGCACAGGTCGTTGAATTGGGGGAGCAGGAACAGATCCTCGCCGACGTTGTAGCCGCTGGTCATGTCGCTCAAGACCACCGGCGCGACGCCGGTGATGAACACCCGATCCAGCCCCAGACCGCCAGCAGCGGCCTTGACGGACTTGAACACCGTTTTCATCAAGCCCTCACCTTGGAGCAGGGTCTGGTAGCGATCTTGCCCGCCCGGATGCGCGGCCATCAGCACTTCATTGGCGAAGTTGTCGTATTCGTCGATCAGCAGATAGAGTTTATGCGGGGTCTGGGAAATGACACTCAAAAGCGTCTCCCAAGAGGTGAGCGCGTCCTCGGGATGGATCTGAAGCGCTTCCGGCAGTTGCTCGCGATAGCGCCGGGCGAAGGCACGAATGCGTCCGTTGATATGGCGATGCAATGCTGCTTCGATAGCGCCGATCTCACCATGCGCGGCGACCAGTGAGAAATCCCATTTGAGCACGAAGTATTGATTGTGCCGTGCTGTCGGGTGCTGCCCGATGGCAAGCGGGCCGAACAGTGCCTCGAACTGCTCGGCGCGATTAAGATCGTAATAGTGCTCCAGCATCGACAGCAGCAGGCTTTTGCCGAAGCGGCGCGGGCGCAGGAAAATCAGTTGATCGCCGGCGGCTTCCAGTACGGGAATTCGATCCGTGCGATCAAGATACCAATATCCTTGCTCGCGCAATTTGCCAAAATCGCTCAGACCATAGGGAAAGTGCATGGGCGCTCAACTCCTGGGGCGAGATCGGAGTTCAAGCATAGCACGGTCGCAGCGTCCTTCTCGGCGCGCCCCTTGCCTGCTTTCGATGGTCAAGACAAGGTCGGGATGGATGAATACCCGATCCCGCTGGCAACTTATGTCTGAGTGGCAGGCGCGGCGCCTGTGCGACTGCGGGCGAGATCCATGCACTCTCGACCAACCCGTGGCGAAGACCTGACGACAAACGCGACGTTCACTCAGATGCTGAGCCGTTGAACGCGCCCAGCGCGAGCGCGCGCGCCGGGCGCTCAGCAGTTACCACCAGACTTCCGTGCCGATGGAGAGCGCATTGCGTCCTTCCTCGATGCCGAAACCCAGGAAGTGGAGTAGCGGATTGAGCCCGGCGGCGTCCACATCGGGGTTGTCGACGAGATACAGCTCCGAGGCGAAGGTCCGAAGCAGAAACGCAGCACAAGCCTGCGAACGGGCCAGATGCTGGGCATCGGCAAAATCCAGCCCTTGCCGGTAGGCATTCAGGGCAGCAAGTAGGCTGTCACGGTCTTCGACGATCACATTCCCCAACCGGCATAAGGTCTCGAGAACGCTCTGGATGGTCTGTCGGGGCAGTTGGTAGAAACCACGCATCACCCACTCGAACTCCACTACCACCGTCACCGGCACAAACACCGTACCGGAAAGGGCTGCGATAGCCGCCGGGCGCTGCAGCGCCGCTTCGCTGTCATCGGGGTCGTCGATGAAAAAGCCGGCCAGGACGTTGGCGTCGATGGCGTTCACTGCGCGTTGCTGGTCGTCAGCGCCAGGCTGTGCTGAGCGCTGGCCAAGCAGGCGGCAATGCGGTTGGTGGAGAATTGCGCCAGCGCCAGACAGAGTCCCAGGCGCAGGCGATGCCCATCATGGGCTGGCTTGGGCTCCAGCAATGCCAGCGCGCGGGCGAAGAGTTCGGCGGCATCGGCACAGCTGACCAATAGCGGGCGCGCCGCTCGCCACACGGCGTCCAGGTCGTGCAGATTGACAGACACCGTCACAGGGGGCACATCGGATCCGCTGCTTGGCGGTGTTGCGGTTGCAAGACATGCCGATGTAACAATGTCGGCTCCATGATACTTCCCCCAGGCTCCGCTTTCGGTCATCCACCATGAAATTTCCTTACGGCACTGCTGACTTTCACAAAATCATCACCGACGGCTACTACTACGCTGATCGCACTGAGCGTATCCGCACGCTGGAGACCGCCGGCGAGCAGTTGCTTTTTCTGCGCCCGCGCCGCTTCGGCAAAACCGCCTGGCTGACGACGCTGGAGAATTATTACGATCTGGCCCGCACCGGGGAGTTTGATGCCCTGTTTGGCGCCCTGGCTATCGGCCGCGAGCCCACCACGCGCCGCAACAGTTACTTCGTGTTGCGCTGGGATTTTTCTATGGTCGATGCCAGTGGCAATTTGGCTGAGATTCGCCAAGCCTTGCATGATCATCTCAATAGCCGTGCGCGAGCTTTTTTTAGTCGCTACCGCAAGCGCTTCGGTGAAGGATCAGCGACCCTGCACAAAGAAAACGGCGTGGTGGCACTGGAATCGGCGGTGAGCGCCGCCCGCGCCCAGGGCCATGAATCTGAGCTTGGCGGATCTCGGACACACCTCCGAGACCTTGCGCGGGCAGACGCGCGAGACGCTGGCAGCTCTCCCCTCGGTGGCCGGTGCCCTGGATGCCGCCGAGGCCCAACTCGCCCGCTACCGCCGGGGGCTGGAACAGGCCTATGGCGAGCGCCTGCGTCTGCATACCCATGCCGTGGTGGCACTGGGCTTCGAGCGGCTGGTGTGGCGCAGTACGCAGGGGGGCTCCCCGACATAGGCGTCCGCGGAGTGCGGTCAGGGTAACGGCTAATATAGTATAGTTACGAACCCATTTGACCGTGTTTGCACCCCGACATCCACTTTGAGCCTGCCTCTGTACCACCCGATGTCGCTGATCGAGTTACGCGCCCCAAACCCCGATACTGAAACCTTCAAGGCTCGCAGGCTTGTGCCAGATCTTCTTGTTCCAAGAGACCTTGGGGTTGCGGTTGAAGATGACCAAGTGGGCCTCGTCGGCGCCGACCCGCCGGCAATAGTCCAGGGTCTGCGCCAAGCCGGTCTGGATCACCGCATCGAGCTTGCCGCGCAGCAGCTTGAGTTCAATCACCACCCGTTGCAACGGCCCGTACATGCCCTGCTCCGGGTCCAGCGGCCATTCGATCAGCAGATCGGTGCGCTTGCGCCCGAGGCCGTATTCTCTTGTTAGACGGCCACCGCCATTGATGATGCGCTGCAGGAAGGCCTGCATCAGCAACTGCGGGGCGGCCTCCTTGTAATCAAAGCCCTCACTCCAGCTGTCGGAGTGTTCGCGGAAGAATTGCTGGAAGGCGGCCAGCAGTTTGGGCATGTTGAGACTGTGGTCGGCATTCAGGTACCAGCTCTGCTGCTGAACCAGGGTGTCCTGCAGTACGCTGGTCAGCTCCCGTGGCAAGACCTCTTGGTAGATGCGGTTGCTGATGCGGAGCTGCGGTTTGCGTTCGATCAGGCCCAGGTCGGTGACATATTGCAGGTCGTCTTCTGGCATCCGCAGGCCGGTTTCCTCACCCACCAGCAGGGCCTGCACCACCTGGCGTACCCGGGACTCTTTGAGCTTATCGCTGAGCTGATCCAGATGGGTGGCGCGCGATTGGATCAGGCGCTCGCGGGCGGCCTGGTAGTCGATCAGGCCGATGGGCTGGCTGCGATCGCGTGCGGCCCTGTTCTTCCAGGTCACCTCATAGCCCAGGGCATTGACTAGCCAGGGCTGGCCGCGGCTGTCTTCCCACAGATCGGGGAAGATGGCTTCATCGAACACCTGGCCGGTGGCCTCGGTATGTTGCAACCAGAGGGCGCGGGTCTCGGCCTCGGTGAAATTCCCCATGCGCAGTGATTCAGCTTTGATGTTGAAGGCACTGCCACCGGTGATGACCTGGGCGCCTTCCTGCTCCAGGCGGTAGTCGCGCACGTCGCGCACGCCGCAGAGGACGATGGATTGCGGGAAGGACTCGGGGCGCTGGGCGTAGCCGGCGCGGATCTGGCGCAGCAAGGAGATCAGGGTGTCGCCGACCAGGGCGTCGACCTCGTCGAGCAACAGGACGGTGGGCTGGGTGGCCGTTGCCGCCCATTGTGTCAGGAGCCGAGTGAGCAGATGTTGCGGCTGGGTCTCGGGCTTGTTGCTTCTGTACCAGGCCAGTAGATCAGGGTGGTGGGTATCGCGGGCAATGGCATCCACCATGGCCTCACAGGCCGCCGGAATCCCCTGCGTCTCATCTCCGCGCGCCGCCTGGGCGCCTTCGATGTTGGCGTAGGCACAGGCATGGTCGCCACAGCCATTGAGCGCCTGCATCATCGCCAGCAGGGTACTGGTCTTGCCGGTCTGGCGCGGGGCGTGTAGCACAAAGTAGCGCTGCTCGCGGATCAGTTGCTGAACCTCTTCCCAGTCCAGACGCTGTAACCGCGGCAGGTGGTAGTGCATCTCCGGCTTGATCGGGCCGGCGTTGTTGAAAAAACGCTGCATGATGGTGCTCGCTACAGGGGTCAGAGGGCAGGGCAACAGCGCCCTCTGCGCGATGCGGCCGGGAGCTGGAGCGCCAGCGAGGGCTTTGTCGTTGCCCGCGGAAATCATAGCACTGGGCTCGCGGGCCTTGCTCCGCCGTTGCATGTCGCCGCGGCATGAGCGTCGGCTGAGGGTCAACGAACCCCGCCTATCCCTGGCGGGGCCTGTGGCTGTTGGCTTACCCGAACAGCTCCGCGCCGAACAGCGTCTCAACCAGCGCGGTGTTGGTCAGCGCACCCTAAGACAACCTGATCTCAGGGAATTTACGCTGAGCCCAATTTCAGCACCAAACGCAGATTGGTGCGGGGAAAAACCGTCTCGGTTTCATTCAGCTCCTCACAGAGTTTCCTGATTAGTGAGCGTCCTCAGCACCCCGAAGCCACAGCTCTGATCGCGCTCCGATTGTGGCCGCAGCGACGAGCAGGCGGTTGTGAAGGGAAACTGTTGGAGCTGAGGGAGCTTGCTAATCAGGAGTCATTATGAGTATTGGGGAGCAGGGCCATGCCCAGGCTCGGTTGCAATTCGGTGATCAGGCGTTGATCCACGCCTTGTCGTTGCCAGGCAGGCAACACGACCAGCGAGCACAAACGCGCCCCCTCGGGCAGGCGCTCGGCAATGGCCAAGCCGATCAGGTTGCCGTCCAGCGCGGCGGATAGGCCTACGAGTTCGCCGCGGGGCGGTTGCCTGGCCCAATGGGGCAACAGCCCGGGGGCAAGCCAGGGTGCGCAAGAGCATGGCGGTCAGGCAGACGGCGTGGGTTTCGGGCTCCAACTCCTGACCATGGGGAATGTGTGCTGGCGGAACTTGGAAACGGCTGCCGTGATCGGCGACATGATTCATGGCGTCGGTGAGAAAGCCGCCCGTCCCACAGGCAGGATCGTAGAGCGTTCGGATCAGACCCGGTTGGGACTCGAACAGGGCGTCGTCTGGGTCCAGCAAGAGGGTGATGGTGTTGGTGAAGTCGAACTGCTCGAAAATGACGCGCGCGTTGTCCGAGAATCGGGCAATGTAGTCCTGAAGATATTGAGTGCGCCGCGCCTTGGATGCTAGCGGGCCTGAACAGCAAAAAAGGGGTTAAGCTGAAAACTTAACCCCTTGATCTTACAATGGTACCGGGAGCCGGACTCGAACCGGCACGGTGTTGCCACCGTCAGATTTTGAGTCTTGATGATACAACAAGTTACAACAATCTGCAGCAAAAAAACAGCAAGTTAGGGCTCATGTTTTGTTGCCGCTTGTTGCCAAAAGTCGCTGCAATTCGACTCGAAGTGCGCCATGAGTGCGCCACCGGTTTGTTGGTTTCCCGGTAGTTGCTAAATCACCACGGCGCCCAAGGAGAAATTAGGCGGAGGCAAAGTTGAGGATATGCTGGCGGTTCGCATATTCCGTCACGTCAACGCCGGTCTCTTCCAGGCGCCCCACAATATCGGCGAAGGCACGCTGACGGCGTTCGTCATTCTTCCCTGGACCGCTGACTGTGAACAGCACTTTCTCGGGGAGTCTGTCGCGCTGTTTCAGCTCGCTGACACGAAACAGCCAAGCGGCGCCATGCTCAATGATCTTGCTTGGCTGATTTTGGGCGAGATGCAGGGGCTTGATGGCCTTGACTGGCCGTTGACCGATTTGCTCGACGAAGGGAAAGGTCGCTTGATAGTCCTCGTCACCGAGGGCGATGCGTTGGAAGCGCTCGCCGAGTTGCGCCTTGTACAGCCATTTGCGCAGACCATTTTCGAGGATTGTTTCCTGATAGTGTCGTGTCACGAAACTGCGTTCGACATAAAACTCGAAAAGTTCCTTTAATTTCTCCTTGGGGTCGTCTGCCAGCACGATGCCGGGATCGCTGAAGCGCAGGATGCTTTCACGGGGACGAATCAGTTCGTTGAAAAGGTCTCGTGCCAGGTCGAGATCGACCGTGCTTCTGCGGCCGTCGAATCCGTTGGCTTTAAGGATTCCGTGAATTCTCCCTAGTTCCTCTCTCAGCGCCCGAATCGCTTCACGATAGAATTTGCCATCAATCTCGTCAAAAAAATCGGTTATGCGCTTGCAGCGGCGGTATTGGAGCTTGAAGTCGAAATACCGCGCTTTCGGCGCCATCATTAGAACGCCCGCGTTGGCGAATTCGCCTGTCTCCACAAAGGGTACGAATCGTATAATTACATAGTGGCAGGCAATCTTGTTCATGGTGCTGTCCAGAAATCGTCGCGCTCGTGTCTCTTGAGGAGTTGATAGGCCATATCCAGGTCGAAGTCCGCAGCGATGGTCATTTCGGGGTCAGCAAACAACCATGCCTCGGGGATTGCGGCGACGACCTCGGGCCAATCGGCCAGCACCGAGGCGAAGCGGGCATTGTAGTCATGGCGCTTGAGCATATCACCAAGGATGTTGGACCACTGAGCGGCAAAGACATGATGGCCTCTAACGCCACCGGCATCGAGGTCGGGGTCGAACGCTTGATTGTGGTCGATGACGATCAGTTCGCGTGATGCAGGATTCCAGAATAAGTTTGGATTGCCGCCCCGTTCAGTCAACAACCGGTCGCCGTTGTGAATCCACCAGTCGAAAACCAGCACATCTTGCTGAATCCCGTCGGGAACCTCGCGGACTGTCGAGATTGTCAGTTCCATGGCTTCCTGCCGAAGTGATCCAAAGGCCAACCCCGATCCCAATTCTGAAAGTGTCAACCCTCCGCCTGCCTCACTCAATTCTTCAGGGACATCCACAAGGTGGAAAGGCGCAATCGGCAAGCCGAAGGCCAACGCCAGTTTGCCGGCGATCCATTCGCAAATCTGGCTTCGCCGACCCGCGCCAATCCCTTTGACGAAGTAGATTTCACCATCATCGCCTCGGCAGATAAATGGCTGCGTCATTCCCTGCTCGGATCGCCGCAGCACTTCGACGATCTGTATCGTCACGAAATTCCTCGGCCACCCTGCCTTGCAACCTTGCACAGATGCCCAATCTCCCGATTCAGCAGATCAGCATCGCGGCACACATGAAAGTCCCAGCGTCCGAGCTTGCCCCAGTTGTTCACCGCCGCGACCCAACGCTTGGCCGCGCCATGCTTGGCCTTGGTCTTGTCGTCCTCGAAGCCTTTGACCTCCAACAAGAGCGTGAAATTCACGTCTTCCAGGTTGAGCCGCACCAGAAAGTCCGGCCCATAGTTGTGCGCAATCCCCATGTACTCATAGGGGATGACGAGTCCCAAGTTGTCGTTGCGCGCGTAGCAGCGCACGGTGTCTTGGCTGACGCACTGCTCCAGCCGGAAGGCGACGGTCGCTTCCCATTTTTCGGTATCGAGCACCACCTGATCGATGTGGCTGTACTGGGTGGCATGAACCGGCCGCGTGGTCTTGAAGTTGACATCAGCCGTGGTTCCCATCGGCTGGTAGCGATTCAACAGCGGCAGCAAGGGTGCTTCGCCCGCGCTGTCGTCTGGCACGATGGCGTCGCGGACGCGCTCGACGATGCGTTCCACATACTTTTGCAGCCCCAGCTCGCAGCGGCTCTGTCCTGACAGTCCTTTGAAATCGACTTTGCGGGCGGTATAGGCTTGAACAAAGCGATAGACCTGCGGGAAAAGCTGATGGCGCGACTTGAGCTGCAACACCCGTCGCTCGCGGTCATCCGCCCCACCGACGCCCTGCTCCAGATCGCGCACGATCATGCGCGCTATCTCAAACTGAATGGTTTGCAAGTGGGTCTGGGCATAATAGTCGTCGCGATTTTGTTCCTGAAAACCGAATTGGGCGCTCGATTTTGACGCCGGGCCGACCTGATAACCGACCGCCGCGCGCACGAAGGTGGCCGTCGGCTCCTGATTGGGTTCAATCTGTAGCCCCTCCATGGCGTCGATGTCACAGCGAATCTGATTCTTGATCAAAGCGAAGGCATAGCCCTCGACGACCGGAAAACGCATCTCCCAAGCCGCACGGGTCGGATCGGCCTTGACATGGTTTTTTGTCTCATCCTCCGGCGGTGGTCCGCCGCCGGTCTCGCGTCCTTTGTAGGGGATGACTGAGAACGGAATCCCATAGACATCGACATATTCCTCGGTCAGCAGTCCGGTCTCGGGATCTGGGGTATAGTCCATCCGTCGCAGACCACGCCCCACGACCTGTTCGCACAGCAGTTGGCTACCGAAGGCGCGCAATCCGAGAATCTGAGTGACATTGTTGGCGTCCCAGCCCTCGGTGAGCATCGACACTGAAACCACACAGCGCACATGCTCGCCGGGTTCGCCCACCTTCCCCACGGTCGCGACCACGCGCCGCAAGGCTTCCGCCGCATCGCTGCGGCGCTTGGCGGGGTCTTCGGACTCGGCTTCCGCCAAGAGCTTGGAGTCGATCCGAATCGTATGCTTGACCTCGGCGGTGTTGGAGAAGAATTCCGGGTAGATTTCTCCTTTGCCATAAACCGTGATCGACTTCGGCTTGGCTTTCTTGCGCCGTTTGCGCGGGCTTGCCTGAGAACCGTCCGCTTGGCTGTCGCCGGCCGCGACCGCCTCGACATCGGCCTGGGTGACTTGCTCGACCTGCTCCTCGCCGCTGATCTTGCGATAGAACACCTCGGCGATGTCGGTGTTATCGCAGACCAGAATCAGCACGGGTGGCGCCTGCTCCTGTCCTGGCGTCGCCGCCTGCATCTGGCGAAACCGCTCCACCCACTGACCCGCCATCTGCACCAGCGCGCCCTGCGCCTCGCGATAAACCACCTCGGGCTTGGGTTTCTTTGCGCGCCCAGGGAGAAATTCGGCCGGCTGCAAGCGCCCGCGTAGCCCCTCCCAGAGCCGGAAGTAATAGGGGTCTGGTCGCCCTGTGGTGTCCTGCACCGGCAGGCGCGGGATTTTCACCAGACCGCTTTCGATGGCATCGACCAGACCAAAATCACTCACGATCCAGGGAAAGGGTCGGCCCTCCGGGTGCCCGCTGCCTTGGAGATAAAAGGGCGTGGCTGACAGATCCACGCACCAGGCGATCCCTCGCTCGCCGTGCCCCAAGGCATTATTGAGCTTGTCCAGTCCTTCAACCCACACCGTCGCCTCGCGGATCATGTCGCCTAATTGCGAGGGCAACTCATTGGCCAGTGACAGGGTTTGTTGATCCGGACGCCAGCAATGGTGCCCCTCGTCATTCAGCACCAAAATCGGCATTCGGTCGGTCAGATCCTTCAGAATGCGCTCGGCGAAAACCTCCCGGGTCTCCGGTCCCTTATCGACCACCGCCCAAGTCTTGTCACCCTCCTTGTGCGCGGATTCGGGCGCGAAGCCATGCCAATTCATGACCATCACCTTGCCAGTTTGCAGCAAGGGACGGTACTTCATCGGCACCAGATCGAAGACAGTGTAGTAATTGCCCTCAATGTCGGGGCGCAATACTTGCAAGCGCTCCTTGACAGTCAGATTGGGGCAACAGACCAGCACTGCGTTGGGATACTCGCGGCTGGCACGATGCGTGCCGCGATTGCAGAAGGCCCAGGCGATCAACATGGCCATGACGACGGTTTTGCCGGAACCAGTCGCCATCTTGCACGCCAGTCGCGTCAATGGCCGCAGATCCGGATTGGCGGGCTGATCGCACAGGGTGGGATGGAAATCTGCCGTGCCCGCGTCGAAGGTCGGCTTCTCCCCGGCCAGCAGGCGGCGAATGTCCTCATCCGAAACCGAGAAGTTGCGAAATCCGGTGCGCGAGGAACGGCGCGGCAGGCGCAGTTCGACCAGATAAATCAGGGTTTCGACCGCTTCACGCTGGCAGAAAAACAGTCGCCGGGGTGCATCCGCGCGTGCCCAATGGGCGAGCAGCGCACGGGTGACGTTCGAGGCGCCCCGGTAGTCGGCCTCGCGCCAGCGGCGCACATCATCGCGCAGCCGGTTGACCAATGGCAGATCGTCATGTTGCTCGTCACCGAACATGTCGCCCTGAGTGATCGCCGAGCCGGCGCGGTCGGTCTTGTACCAATAGCCAGCCGGGCGCCGCGCCAGCGTCTTGAGAGCCGCACCGGTGGTTCGCTCATACTCCCAATGGGCGTCAGGCTCCAGATACGGATTGCAGATCACCGGCCTGTCAACCGGCTGGAGTGGAATCTCGGCTTGGGACATGGATGCGGTCATGCCGCCTTTGCGACCAATTCCAGACGCACCTCATCGTAGGGCAGATGCAATTGGCCCTCGGCGGTTCTGTCGATGAGACCGCAGTTCACCAACGCCCGCGCATCGGCCTGGACGGTATCGGCATCGCTGTGCAGACGGCGGGCTAGCTCGCGCGGCTCCAGCGGGCCGGCACCGGTCAACGCCCTGACGATGGCCCAGCGAGGCGGAGTCAGGGTCGATAGCAATGTCCCCTCGTCCGGGAAGGTATAGGCGCAGCCTTGCGGTTCTCCGCGAAAAGCCGATTGCATGCTGGCCTTGACCGCGTCGAACCCGGCAACATCAATTCTCAGCGTCGTCATTTCGGTTTCCCTCAAAGGAGCGAACGTCGGTCCAAAAATCGTCGATCAGTTGGTCAAGATCGATAAAAGCATAGGGGAATTCCCGTTCGCCAAGATGTTTGTGATCCCCCTTGTTCGCCTCGTTGTCGAAGCGCAGGACGCAGGTTCCATTGACGACCAGCGCCAAGCGGTACTTGAAGCGATGCGTGCTTCCGGGAAGCGGCTGGGGAAGTCGCCAGATCGCGACATCGACAAAGCGCTCGGGATCAAGATAGAAGCGCCTTTTTTGAATCAGCGTTGCTGTCATGGCAGCAATCCATGCACCTGCATCACCTCATTCCCGCGCGGGTCGATCACCTTGACCGCCACGTGCTGATGCTTTCCGGGTGGGAACGGCAAGGATTTCGTGCCAGATAGGGCCGCGAAGCGCTCGCCATCAACCAGGGTTTTCAGCGCGCGCGCCAGCTTGTCCCAAGCCGTGCGGTCGGGAAAGAAGGCTTGAGTGATACAAAAGGTGCGCCCGTCATAGTCGCCATCCAGGAACCAGGCCGCGACCTTGTCGCCCCGGCTGGGGGTGATTTCGTTGGTGACGGGGTTGTAGATGTCCACACCCTCCATGACGACACGGTATTGGCCCTGGTCGTCCGGGCCGTCCAGGCGGGTGCGGGGTTGACCGAAGACCGAGAACAGTTGCGCGCCGGGCTGTTCTTTCAGCAACCCATCCATGGCCGGATTCACGTCCGGGCGAATATGAGCCATGTGAATGCGCAGGCGCGGATGTCCTTCCTCAATGGCCGCCTGGGCTGGGCCGTCGAAGGAGAAAGCAGCGATAACCAGATCGTCATAGACCCGCCCGGCCGGGCGGATGACCTCCTCGACCATCTTGGCGGAGACCGATCCGTATTGCGGGCCGAACACCACGCCGACGGTGGCCGCGCCATCCGGATCGGGGTCGGTCTGTCCGGCGGGCGTCCAGCGACCCTCGGCATGAAGCGGGTTGCCTTGCCCCGCCAGCGACTCCAGCCGCGAGAAGCGCTGTTCGCGGTTGTCAGGGAAGCGCACGCCATCCAGGCGCAGTAGGTGCAGCATCCGATCCAGATAGGCCGCCGCGTTGCTGGTCGCGACTTCGCCTTGCGCGGTGGTGGCGGTGGAGTCGCCGAAGGTATCCGGCAACGCATCAGGCTCGCCAGCGAATAGACCGGCCGGACTGGTGGTGGAATCATCCGCCAACGACACCTCGGGCGGCTGGACTGCTTCGACCGTGAAGGGGCCGGAGACCCGCACCACGCCGCGCCGGATCTGGGGCTGATCGACCAGTTCCTCGGAGGTCGCATTGGCGGCGATGCAGGCGTTGACCGCATCCATCTTGGCGCGCCAAGCGGCGCGATAGGCGGTGATCGCCTCGCTCAGTGCGTGTGGATAGTCAGGGTCGGTGTCGAAGGGGACTTCCCAGTGATACCAACCGGGGAACTGGGCATTGACGGTGAGCGTGACCTTGGGGTCTCGGTTGGCGGGCGGCAGCAGCCAGCGGCGTCGATCCGCGTCGGTGATGGCGCGCTTGCCCTCTTTCTTTTGCTTGAATGCCAGCTTGGCCTGGAGCGCGGCGCGGGTCTCGGCTGAGACGCCGGCTAGGGCCGCGTTGCAGTCGGCGAGCCGGGCGTCCAGGATGGGTTCGTGCTGGGCAAAGATCGGGTCGAGATGGGTGTTCTGGGCGATGCTTTTGAGCGTGATGTGGGGGACGGTTTTGTAGATGAAGCCGGGGTGCGGGTCGGTGCCCAAGGGTTCGGGCGAGGCCGTCTCGCGGTCGTCGCTCTCCCTGCCCTTGACTTCATAGAAATCGAACTTCGCGGTCAGCAGACGTTGCCGCGCGATGGCGACAGCGACGCGGCTGGTGTCGATGGTGATCCAGCGCCGGCCCCATTGTTCGGCGACATGGGCGGTCGTACCGGAGCCGCAGGTGGGATCGAGGATAAGATCGCCTGGTTTGGTAGTCATCAGAAGGCAGCGCTCGATAACTTTCGCGGCCGTTTGAACCACATAAGCCTTATCTTCGGTAAAGCTGCCGGTTTGAGTGTCATCCCAAAGTTGAGTTACTGGGATGCAAGGAAAATCAGTCAAGAAACGAACGTACTGTAGAGAATTTCGGGCGACATGTAGACGCCCGGCCATTCCGAGTCGCTTCAGGCCAACACCTTCCTTGTCAGTTTTCCATGCCTGCGCATAAAGTTTTCCTTGGAAGGAAAATTTCGTGATCGGATTGCCTTGGCTTGTAATGTTGTCCGGTTTGTAACGCTTTGCATCAGACGGTAGCTTCACTTCGCTTCTCTTTTCGGCAGCACTCATTCCGCGACGAGGGGCTGACGGCGAATCTAACCAGGAATATGTGCCAGCGCCTCCGCCAACAGATTCTTTATCGCTAAATAACTGATAATAATCTGCTTTATATCTGTCTTTTGCATACCAAATTAGAAAGTCAACATTGCTTGCAAGAAAAGCAGTGGTCACGCCGCTGGTCTTTGAGAAAGGAATTATATTCAAGTAATTGATGCTACCGAACACCTCGTTCATTATCTGACGTACAGAGTGAAGATTTTCATCCGAAATTTGCACAAAAATGCTTCCAGATTCAGAAAGCAGATCGTGAGCAATCAATAATCGTTGATAAAGATATGCCAAGTAAGAATGTACGCCCAAATGCCATGTATCGCGGTAAGCTCGAACCATTTCTGGTTCGCGAATCATGTTATCTTCCTTGTCTTTTACGTCTCGATTGCCTACCTCCGGCTGAAAATTCGACCCAAACTTGATCCCATACGGCGGATCGATATAGATCATCTGCACCTTGCCAGCCAGATCCTCGCGATGGGCGAGCGATGCCATCACCTGGAGCGAATCGCCCAGGATCAGCCGGTTGGTCCAGTCGATGTCGTGCTGATAGAACTGCACCGCCTCGCGGTAATCCTGCTGCGGGTCGGCAAACAGATCGCGGGTCACATCCTGCCGCGCGGCGACCTTAATGATCGCCTGAGCCGAAATGCGCTCGTGCATGTGCAGCGCAACCGGATCGACCGTGAAGCCCTTGGCCTCGCGCTTTCCAGCCCATTCCAGCCAGGGTTCGTGGTGGCGCAATGCGTCCGCCAGGAGACCCGCCTCCGCCTTGGTCAGCGCGCGCTGACGGGCGATATCCAACAACTCGGGCAGTCGATCCGCGCCGCCCGTCGCGTCGAACCGCAAGCGCGGATCGCGCCTTGGGCTGTAGGCATACTGAATCGGATCGAGCTTGGGTACCCGGCCATCCGCCGCGATCTTGGCGGGCGGTGTATTCTTGCGCTTGTCCGAATAACGGTAGTCCTCGACATCAAAACCAGGCAGATCAAACCTCCCCTCGCCAGCACCCTTGGGGTCATCGCTGATTTCCGGATCATTTTTGCCCCGCCGCGCCATGCTGTCTTCCTCTCGAAGTCAATGTCGATGGATACTCATTGGGAACCGGATTGTACCGGGTCTGGGGGATCGGAGGACAAGCGGCTGACGCCATCGCGGGCAGGCCCCAAGATCCGGGATACCCTCAAATCGCCAGCATGAGGACATGGCCATGGCAGATTCGCCGGAAACTGTTGAAGTCCCCGAGCAGGAAATTGCCCAGTCGCTGCTCGGTGAGCTACTGGAGAAGAGCCGCTCCTACCACAAATCGGATGCTTTCAAGGAACTGTTGGATTTTGCGGTCAAGCTGCGCAATTTCGCGCCATTCAATGCGTTCTTGCTCCATCTGCAACGGCCCGGACTGCGCTTTGCCGCCTCGGCCTATGACTGGGCTGAACGCCACGGGCGCAGCATCAAGGAAGGCGCCTGCCCGCTGATCATTCTCTGGCCGTTCG
Organism: Thiorhodovibrio winogradskyi; assembly: GCF_036208045.1. Taxonomy (NCBI): domain Bacteria; kingdom Pseudomonadati; phylum Pseudomonadota; class Gammaproteobacteria; order Chromatiales; family Chromatiaceae; genus Thiorhodovibrio; species Thiorhodovibrio winogradskyi. Next base: position 462,399 of record NZ_CP121472.1, read on the forward strand.
GCCCCGTCGCGCTGGTCTATGACATCGCCGACACCGAAGGCCCGCCCTTGCCGGCAGCCGTGGCCAATGCCTTTTCCGCCAGCGGCAAGATCGACAGCCAGCACATGACGCGCTTCGCCAAACGCCTCGGCAACCGGGGCATCGATGTCCGCTTCATCGCTTATGGCGACGGGCTAGCCGGTTTCGTGCAGCCCGCTACCGAGCAGCCGATGCAGGCGGTCCGCCGATCCAAATCCGATAAGGAAAAACCAGACTATCGGGTGAGGGTCAACGCAAACCATGATCCAAACGTGCAGTTCGCCACACTCGCCCATGAACTCGCGCACCTCTATCTTGGACATCTCGGCGCCGACACCTACCTGAAGATTCCGGATCGAAGTCAGGCCAAGCACAACCAGCAAGAGCTTGAAGCCGAAGCGGTCTCCTACTTGGTATGCCGCCGCAACGGCATCAGCTCGCAGTCCGAGCAGTATCTTGCCGACTATGTGCGCGAGCACACGTCAGTCGAGAAGATGGATTTGGACGCCATCCTCCGCAGCGCTGGACAGATTGAGGCTCTGCTTGGTATCGGAGAACAGACTCGGTTTGGGCCGAGGAAACCCGGGAAGAAGCGACCAAAAAGCGCCAAAACCTGAGCTTTTGGAACCTGAGGGGTTTCAAGCGCGCACCATGGCTCGACAATACTGCCGATGCAAGGAATCGACCATCGCCCCCATGGCCGCGTTGGCCAGATGGTCGTGCTGGACCACCATCCGTTCGTATCGCTTCCAGGTCATGCCTTTCGGCTTGCCTGTTTGCGCGTTGGCGATTCCTGGGGGCCAACCAAGCCGCTGCCGGATCGACTCCGCGCGCCGGAGCAGGCGATCCGAGTCGCTTTCGCGCTGGCATTGGTAGTTCAGACGCAGACAGTGCCGACAGGCGAACCGACCATGCCGACCGAGATAGATCAGCGCCACGCGCCGCCCGCAGTCTGGGCAGGCAAACCAGGGCCGCGAACCGCCATAGGTGCAGGGCGTTCGCTCCAACCAGACCGGATAGGAATAATTGACCGGCTCGCCGCCATGCGGGTGATGGGAATAGTTCAGCGTCAGCCGGTCTTGTTCGGTGGCGATCCCGACCGATGCCAGGACGCGCCCATCGCGCGACCACTGCCAGCCATAGGACAAGCCAGGATCGAGCATCCCGCGCCGGTGCAGGTCGCGCACGTCCAGCGACCGATAGGTTGCGGTGATGTCATAGCCTTTGCCGGGTGCAGCCATGCGAAATCATCAGCCTGTTTGAGCAATCTTGTGCGCTAATTCCTCCGCCACCAGCGCCTTGACGCCATCCTCGAAATCGTCATCTTGATGCAATGAGGGGTAGCGCACGCGGTTTAGGTGCGGTTGCGCCAGCTTATCGACCAGGGCATCGCCGCCGCTCAACTGATTAACGACCACGGTCAAAGGTGTCGGGGCCTTGGTCTCGGGCTTGCCCATGAGATATTGCGCCAACCAGGCGCGGGCCTGGGGGTCGCCATCCTTGGCCGCTTGCAGGGTGTTGGTCACCACGTCGCGCCAATCGTCCAGGGTGACGCTATCGAGCAGCGCAGACAGATAATCCTGTTCGGTGCGCCGGTGGGTGGCGGTGCCCTTGATCAGATCGGGTGTCTTGCGCTTGCTCATGATGCCGCCTCCGCTTTGGCCAGGGCTTTGCGCCATTGTTCGTCAATCTGGCGCTTGATGTTGTCCATCCTGGGTGCGCGTCCGAGTTGATCGAGGATCGCTTGGCGAATCTCGCGAGTATCGGCGCCAGCGTCGAACATCTCGACCGCCATGCGTTTGATCTCGACCGGATAACCGAGCTTTTTTTTCGCAACAGTTGCGGCATTATTCGCCGAATCGTTCGGCTTATTTTCCGCAACTGTTTCGATAACTTGCTCGGCTTGAACTTCGCCATTTTCCGCAACCGTTGCGGTTTTATCCGTTGAATCAGTGGCATTATTATCTGCAACTGTTACGGGAATTGGTTCAGCCTGGGCTTCGCTGTTTTCCGCAACCGTTGCGGTATGTTCAGGCTCGATCCCGCAAAAACTCACGGCCACCTTGTGGCGGGTGCGCTCGTTTGCGCGACGAAACAGCTCGGCAACCGGGTCGGTCATTTGCCAAGGTGACCCATCGCGCATGGCGACGCGACAGCACTCCAGCAGACCGGCAATCGAGACTCCCGACAGATCGGGCTCAGAGCTCGCGTTCAGGGCCTCCAGCGCGCGCAACCGGCTTGTCGCCATCCGCTGGGCCGCGCTCTTGGCCTTGCCGCTGGGTGGGCGTCCGCGTTTTTTTGTTGTCTTGTTGGCTTCGCTCATTTTCCGAAACTGTTACAGTAAATCGAGACTCGATTGTTGTAACGGTTTCGGGAATTGTCAAGCGTTATTTGTGACTGTTACAGTAAAGCAAGTGACTGGTAGTCAGTGGCGACCATTCCCGCAAAGTCAGTAACCGCATGGATTCTTATTTCCTGAAAGCGGGAAAAACTGCTCGGGGGTAACGCTGGGGGTAACGTTTTGCGGGTGTTGGGAAAAATACAACAATCGCGTGACGGTTGCGGGAATGGTAACGGTGATTGCCGGTCTTGCTGCTGTTGCTGGCGTATCCCTCAATAGGGTTTTTAGGGATTTTAGGGATTTTAGGGTTTCTTGACCCCAGAGAAAAAATGACCGCAACAAGGGGATTTCACGATTTCGCCAAGTTGGTGATAGAGAGAAATCCGCTCCTTGCCCCAGAATTTTCCCTGAGGGTAAAAAACCCTATTTTCCCTAAAAACCCTATCTTCACCACTCAACCATCATCAGTGCCAGTGGCCGCGATAGATGAATCCGCGACCTCCGCGACGCGGTATTGATGGGCGACCTTTGTGTTTCCGGGCCGCTGTTTTTTCACCAGCCGCAACCCGCCCGCGATCCGCCCCTCAAAATGGCGCAGATACCAGCCGAGCGCCTTGCGGTTGATCCGCCCGCGCCCATCGTTGGCGATGTCCAGCAGGGCTTCGCGGAGCGCATCGCGCTTGTCGGTGCGAACCGTGCTGAAATCGTTGGCGGGTTCCGCCGCTTGAATCAACTCCGCCGCTGTGATCCACTGGCCGCCGTTCAGGTCGAACCAGGTCGATAACAACAGCTCCAGCTTATCGGCCTCAGGATCGGCCTCGCGCAAGCGGGCCTGGGAGTCGGTTGGATCGGGATAGCCGAGCCAGCGAATCGGCGCCGCGACCGCCATGCTCCAAGGCTCGAAGCGCCCCAGCAGCCGCTCCCCGATCCTTGGCCGTCCGGCTTGCTGGTAGCCTTTCAGGATGGTGAACAGCGCCGTCAGCAGCTCGCCGCACCGCTGGGTGACGGTGCCGACCAGATTCGGCTCCTTGAAGGTGCGCAGCTCGGGCCGCTCCACGCCAGCGTCGAGTTGAATCAGCAGACTTCGCCGGGTCATGTCGCCGCGCACACTGAGATTGTTGCCGGTGGCCGCCAGGGCGAGCCGCGCCGGGAGGGATACCGTTTCGCTCCGCCCCAAGATCCGATCCGACCATTCGCCAGTGGTGAGGAGCGCATTCATCGCCTCGCCGCCGATGGGCCTTGTCCAGTTATCGAGATTGATGCTCGAAACCCCTTGCAGCAACAAGGCGGTGATGCGTTTCCTTGTCTCCTCCTCCGCGCTGGTGCCTTGGATCGCTGGCATCAGCGCCGCATCGCGCCCGCGCACCAGCAGATTCGCCGCCTCGATCAATAAGCCTTTGCCGGTGCCTGGGGTGGTGGCGGAGACACAGAACAGCGGGGCCGTTTGGAGTTGGGGCCGCAAGGCCAGGGTGAACAGATAGCCGAGCAGAACCGCATGATCCAAGCGGCTTTCGATGAAGGGAAACTCCAGGAAAGGCGACAACAGTACCGCCGCCGCCCGCTGGGCATCGTCGAGGGTGACGCGATCCGGGAGTTGCAGCGCCGGAAAGCGCCCCTCGACATAGAGCCGAGTCGCCGGGTCATAACCGGCTTGGGCGTGCAGGGTGCCATCCGTGCGCAGAATCGGCGCCTCACTGATCCCGAGCAGGCTTGGAATCTTGCCCCACTGCCCGACCGCCTCCAGCATGGCCGCCGTGACCTTGGCGCAAGGATCGACCTCATACCATTCGCCAACATCGTTCTTGCGCTCCCACTTGGCCGCCGTGCCCAACTCGACCATCAAACCAGGGCGTTGCAGGGTGACGATAATGGCCGTGCCCCTGGGGATGGTGCAGCCTTGAATCTCGCCGGTCTCTTGCAGATGCGCCACGCGGCAGAGCGTTTGCCCGCGCTGATAGACCGCTGGCGGAAGGCTTGCCGCCAGGGCCTTCGCCGCCGCCTTGATGTTGCGCGGCAGCGCGCCGCCGGTGATGCGAATCACGGGCCTGGGATCGAGGATCGCGCGCCAGGCGTTGAGCGCCGCCGCTTGGTCGCCATCGTGCTCGAACAGGCGAAACAGGTCGAACGCATCGTTGCTCGGGGACTGACTCAGCGGATCATGCTCGCCGTGATGACTGGCCACCAGCCAGCGCCCATCGCGGGCCTTGTAGAGCGCCACGCCAGGTGCGTTTGATGTCGATCCAGGCGCCAGCAACCGATAGACCGGCTCCCCATTGAGCGTGCCACGCTGGCCGTGTGACTGATACCCCTTGCGCACCAGCACCGCCAGCATGGCGTTGGGGTTGCCATGCTTGGCGTTGTACTGGCCGAACAGACCGCCGCCCGCGCCGCGCGGTGGGCTGGCCAGCGCCGCCGCCTCCAGCGCTTGCGGTGTCACTGGGTCTTGCGCCGCCTTCCAGGCGATGCAGGCGCCCACGTCGAACACCTCCTCGGTGTCATGGACATAGACCAGAGTTTCCGCCTCCGCGTTGGCCTTGCGCGGAAAATACCAAGCCTGACTCCAGGCGTGATTCTCCTTCACGTCCGCCAACCAGATGCCATCCGCGTGCAGCCGATCTAATGTCCATTCGATGCAGGCGGAAAGAGTTTTGCCATCCGGGATCGCCGCCGGGATCAGCGCCCGAAACTTGTTGCCCTTGCCGGGTTGACCGTGACTCCAGCTCGAATAGATCAGATGCGGAATGTCCAGCGCCTTCAGGGCTTCATGCACCAGCATCGGATGCGGAGCGCCTTCGCTGATCTCGCCGCTGTCAGGATCAACCGTCTTGTCGCCGTCGAGGATCAACAGCGCCGCCTCGGTGATATGGGCATCGGCTCGCGAGGGATACCCCTCGGCAAAGGGGCCGCGCACGAAATAGCTCCCATCCTTGCGCCCAATGCGCGGAGTGCGCTGAAAGGTCGCCGCCAGCTCCGCGAAATCGACCGCCCACGGCTCCAAGGCGGTGTTGGACGCGGGGCCTTTGGAGCGTGACAGTTGCATCATGGCGCCACCTCCGCCAACCAGGATTGCAGCGCCGCAGCGACGGGGGCGCGACCATTGAGCATCGCTTGGCCGTCAAGTCGCCGCAGTAACCCGCGTTGCCAGTCGCTCAGATGATCGCGCTGGGGATCAGCCGCGCCGGCGTCCGACTTGGCGCTAGTCGGTGCGATGTCTGCAACGATGCGTTCAGTTTTGGCAGTGTTCCGTTTCTGAACGGTGGCATTGACCAGTCCGACCGAGATACCCAATTGGTTCGCGACCTCCCGTTGCGACAAGCCGGTGCTCACAAGATTGAGAATGGTCTCGCGCTGGCGCTCCTTGGCTTGGTTCCGGGCGGTGGCGGTTAGGTCGCGCGCGTGCCGCTCAGAACAGCACAACAGCTCGGCAACCACGCGGGCATCATCGGGCGCGCAAAACTGCATGGCGACAGCGGTTTGATAGGCTTTCAAAAGATCAGCCGCGCCGCGTCTTGCTCCATGGCGGGCATTTGCGCTTAGTGAGTGGCGGATGGCGTCGCGCTTGTCGCCTTGGCGCACCTCCACAGTGACACAATCCAGACCGGCCTTGGTAGCCGCTGCATGGCGGTGAAAACCATCGGCTAGCCAGCAAACGCCATCCTGATCGCGATAGACCGTTAGTGGGGAGGTGCTTTGCCAGTTCGCTATCGTCTCGGCATAGTCGCCAACCAGATTGGCGTCGATCTCGATCCGCTGTTGAATGGCGGGATCGACCACGATTAGCCGTGAGTTCCAGTGTCTCGTTCATGCCGCCTCCTTGCGATAGTGCCGCAGTTGATCCATGTAGCCGCGCAACGATGAAAACATCCAGGCGCTTTCGTCCGGTGGCTCCAAGTCGGACTCAATGCGCTCGGGCAGTTCAGCGGTGAAGGTCTCGCGCCGGCGGTCGAGTTCGACTTCGATGTCATCCAGCGTCGCGCGGGCGGGGCCAATGGCATCGTTCAGGCGGTTCGCCAGATCGGCCAGTTCATCGGCGAATTGGTCATAGACTCCGCCGATGTCCGACTCGATCTCTTCAACCAGGTCGCTCAGGTCGTCAATGTGCGCATTCCATTCTCGGGAGATGGTATTTCGCACCTCGGCGCGCTGGCGTTCCATGCGGGTTTCTAGCCGATCATCCCAATAGGGCGCGAGCGCTTCATTCACCAGGCGTCCAAGTTCGCCGGGGTAGATCGCCTCCAATGCGTCCAATTCAACCGCTCCAGCACCATAGCGAGCCTCAAACTTATGGCGCCGGTTGTCCGACTCCTTGATGGGGATTCTCGGCAACTGATAGTCCGTGACTTGCTCAGCCGTAAGGGCAATCGGGGTCAGGGTGATGTCGGTGTCCAGACCATACTGGCGAATCCAGTATTCGGTCTGGCGGGCAACGGCAATGGGCATCTTGTCGCCGGCCGGATCGAAGTCGCTGATATAGAACACACGCGCCGGTTTGCCGGTAGCTTGGGCGCGGCCGATCAGATTGACCGCAGCCGTGATGCTTTGGAAACCAGCCGCCGTGACCAGGTTCGCGCGGTAACGCTGGCAGAGTGGCGCCAGAACATCGTTCATGGTGGTTTTCTCTGTCCAGACTTCCAGCAGATAGGGTTGATCGCCATCGTCATAGGCATAGCCTTTGACTTCGATGCCGGGAAGGATCAGCCTTGGCTCTTCAAGTTCGGAGTCGATGGTGTAAAACCAGAGGTCGGGCGCGCTGATGGTGAACGCGAGCGGTTCCGCTTCATAGTCGCCGCGCAAGATCAGCGGGTCAGGGTTGCGTCGATCCACAAAGTCTTGGACGTCCACCAGCCCCAAGGTTCGCGCCGCAACAACCGATTCACAGAACCATTTCCAGTCCTTGTCGGTGTTGCGGTAGGGCTCGCCATTGGGCTTGATGGGCGGTTCGGCTTGCGAGACAAGCTGATAGTGAATGCGCCGCAGATGAACGTTCGCGCCGATGCCTAGCGCCGCGCGCAGGTCAGCGAACCATTCCGCGTCGCGCTTTTGTGCGGGTTGTCCGCAGTAAAATGGATCGCGCCGGTTGCTCATAGCCAGCAGGTCAGTCACGCGACAGCCGGCCTCTGTGGCGGTGGTGCGAATGATCTCGTAGCCGTTCATGGGCGCACCCCTGCCGTTTGGCTATTCGTGCGCTCAACACAGCGGAAAAACTCCGCTTCATCCACCAAGACGCGCGCGCCAACTTTTTTGAAAGCGGTGGCGAATCCGTTGCGCTCGCAATGAAAGCGTAGGTGGCGCATCCCTCCAGTCGGTGGCCAAGGATGGTGCTCGTTCCATGCGGTGATGGGGATTAGGCGAGTCGATTTGTCGCTTAATGCTGTCATTTTTCACACCACTTAATCCGTGCTCGCCGCCCGTTGCGGCTTGCGGTGGTGTGAATTTAGAAATGAGCCATGGGTCAAGCCGAAGTACCCAACCCATGACCCACTGACCCAATGCTATAGGTGCTTGCGGATCACTTCCGTTGAGTCTGGAAGGGACAGGCTGTCTTTCACCAGTTTGGCTAATGTTATCTCCAAAGTCCGGAAAAACCAGATGAACTGGATCGAGCGCAGTTGCTCGCGCACGCGGGCTGTTTCGAGCGTTGTCACTGGATTAGTCCTCCGCAAGATAACGCGCGTTCATTCTCTCTACTACGCTGGCTGTGTGCGCTTCGCTTAGATGCGCGTAGCGTTTCACCATGGCGAGGGTCTTGTGCCCGAGTACCTCAGCGATTTCGGCGAGACTCGCGCCATTCATCGCAAGGTAGGAAGCGGTCGTATGACGTAGGTCGTGAAAATGAAAATCCTGAATTTCGGCGCGCTTTAGTGCCGCATCCCATGCCGCGCGAAAGTCCATGGGCTGCACAGGTTTTGGTGGGCGCGCCTGCCCTGGAAAAACTAGGTCGGTGTCCAGTCGCTTGATCTTGGCATGATCTTTGAGCAGGGCGAGTGCTTGGCCGGTCAGGGGGACCACGCGAATTTCGCCGTTCTTTGTTTCTCGTAGAGTGATTCTGGCGTTTTTGAAATCCACATCCGGCCAGCGCAGACCGGTGAGTTCGCTTTTTCGCATTCCAGTCGATAGCGCCAATAAGACGGCCAAGTACAACCATGGGTTGCGGGAACCCCGGCAAGCGCCCAACAATGATTCGCGCTCGTCGTCAGATAGGAAACGGACGCGCCCATCGGGTTCTGCGGGGCGCTCCACCTTTCGCATTGGGGAGTCGTCGATCCATCCCCATTCGCGGACTGCGACACCAAAGGCATGGGAAAGGGGTGCCATGTAACGGACGACGGTCGAGGGTGACATGGGCGTTCCGTCTCGCTTGACCGTGCGGGACAGCTTATCTCGAGCCTCGACGATCTTGGCGGGAGTCACGTCCGCGAGGATGTAGGCGCCCAACTCGTCACGCCACCACTGAAGCTGAGACGTGATGATGGAGATGCTGCGCGAGCTGCGAGGGCGCTTCGATTTGCGAGGAGGGCGCGGCAAGACATCTCGGATGTAGCGATCAATCAGATCCGCAAGCGTGTGTCGCCGAGACTTGATCGTTTTGAAATGGCGTCCTTCGCGAATCGCGGCTTCGTTTTGCTGAGCCCACTTTTTGGCGTCGGTCTTTCTGGTGAAAGTGGCGCTCTGTCTCGGATGCCCTTTGAGTCGGACTTCGACACGATAGGTTCTCGCGCCGGTGCCGTCTGTGCGTTCGGTGATAGTGGCCATGGGTCAAGACTCCATGGCGGAGCGGTTAAGGGCGATATACTTGTAGTTAGCCATTGCCGGACCTCCTTGCAGGTCGGGTGGGTGGTCAGGGCCTCGGGTCGGGTACCAGCCGACTCGGGGCCTGTTTGTCTGTAACGAAAGTCTACGACAAATGGCGAAAAATACCAGCGTCAGATATGATATCTGACGTAGAATTTTTTCAAAATATTGAATAATAAGGTTTTATTGTTTATCTCACGGTGTTGTGGCGCACTTGTGGCGCATTTATTCGTGAAAATAGGGTTCCGACGAGGATGATTGGCATTGCTTGGACAGTTGTCTCGGGGGGGCGATGGGGTCGCGGAATCCGGGTGGATCGGACGCGCTTTTGTCGTGGATCGTTGCGGGCAAGTGCGCCGTGAGTGCGCCGCAGAACATCAAGACAAAGAAAAAGGGATTAGGCTTTTGGCCTAACCCCTTGATCTTACAATGGTACCGGGAGCCGGACTCGAACCGGCACGGTGTTGCCACCGTCAGATTTTGAGTCTGATGCGTCTACCAGTTTCGCCACCCCGGCAGGGACTTTTTGCTGTTGGCAACTGTGCGGCTGGCGCCCCAAAGGTAAGGATGGGTGCTCAACGCTGAAGGCCAAGCATAGCGCAGGCGGGGGCGCTCGACAATGGGGCCTGCATTTTTCAGCAATTCCAAATTTCGTTTTCCAGCCTTTGGTGATTGGCCTGGTTATTAGTAGACGCGCCATTTTGGCGCGTCATGAAGCGGCTGGATGAGCCGCTTCTACACCGGATGAAACACCCAAATTTGGAATTGCTGTGCATTTTTCGCATCTTTATTCCTGGTCCTTGGTCTGGGTATCATGATTCACTTGGCTGTGGGTGTGAGGGGACTTTGGCTTGAGTTTCGCGCCAAAAGGCGAAGGTGAGACATCATTAGGAATCACGATGACAAGAACGGGGGGTTTGATTGCCGACACCGGTCACTTGGCCGCCAGTGATTCGCAAGAACACGGGCTGCGCGACCTTGTCGTTGACCGGGAGCAAGTTCAAGGCGGCGGCCAGTCGGGCAAACCGGAGAGCGTCCTGACCCGCCGGGATTTTCACTACGCATTGCCGCCCGAGCTCATTGCCCAGCGGCCGTTGCCAGAGCGCGGCGCTAGCCGGATGTTGGCGCTTGACGGTCAGACTGGGGCCATCCGGGACATGCGGTTCCGTGACATCGGCAGTCTGCTGCGACCGGGTGACCTGCTGGTGTTCAATAATACCCGAGTGATACCGGCGCGACTCTTCGGCCATAAAGACACCGGTGGCCGGGTTGAGTTGCTGATCGAACGCCTGACCGGCAAGCGCGAGGCCCTGGCGCATGTGCGTGCGAGCAAATCGCCGCGCATCGGCAGCCGTATTCGCTTGCAAGGCACGGAGGTGCTCGAAGTGCGGGGGCGTCAGGGCAATCTCTATGTACTTGCGGCCCTGGATCACGAGCTCACAACCCTGCTCGCGCGCCATGGTCATGTCCCCCTGCCGCCCTACATTGAGCGCGCCGACGATGCCACCGACGCCGAGCGCTATCAAACGGTCTTCGCTCGCCATGCCGGCGCCGTGGCCGCGCCAACGGCCGGGCTACATTTTGATACCGCGCTGCTTGACCAGCTCAAGACCAGGGGCATTGCCTGCGCTGAGCTGACCCTGCATGTGGGCGCTGGCACCTTCCAGCCGGTGCGGGTGGAGCATCTCGATGCGCATCAGATGCACGCCGAATGGCTGGAGGTCAGCACCGAGCTGGTCACGGCGGTTGCCGCGGCCAAGGCCCGTGGCGGGCGGGTGATTGCAGTGGGCACCACCAGCGTGCGCAGCCTGGAGACCGCGGCCGCGGGTGGCGAGCTCAAGGCGTTCCGCGGCGACAGCCGGCTGTTCATCCGCCCCGGTTATCGCTTCCGCGTGGTCGATGCCATGCTGACCAACTTTCATCTGCCAGAATCCACCTTGCTGATGCTGGTGTCCGCCTTTGCTGGCTATGATCACATCATGACTGCATACCGTCACGCGGTGGCGGAGCGCTATCGGTTTTTCAGCTACGGGGATGCAATGTTCCTGACCCCTCAATAAGCCATCGCCTTCTGCGCTAGAATGCCCACATGGATGTTTCACGAATTCTCGATCCCCTAAACCCCGCCCAACGCGAGGCGGTGTCCGCCAGTGGCGGCAATGTGCTGGTCCTGGCCGGCGCCGGCTCGGGCAAGACCCGGGTGCTGGTGCATCGCATCGCCTGGCTGCTGCGGGTGGAGGGTCTGCAGCCCTGGGCGGTGCTAGCGGTCACCTTCACCAACAAGGCTGCGCGGGAGATGCGCTCGCGTATCGAGGAGATGCTCGAGCAACCGGTCGGCGGCATGTGGGTTGGCACCTTCCATGGTCTGGCGCATCGGTTCCTGCGCGCGCACTGGCAGGACGCCAAGCTACCGCAGCAGTTCCAGATTCTCGACTCGGACGATCAGTTCCGGCTCATCAAACGCATCCTCAAAACGCTCGAGCTGGACGAGGCACGCTGGCCGCCCCGCCAGATTCAGGGCTACATCAACAAGCACAAGGACGAGGGGCGCCGCGCTGGTCATCTCGACGATGGCGGGGATTTTTACGAACAGCAGCTCATCCGCGTCTATCGCGACTATGAAGACGCCTGCGCGCGCGGCGGTCTGCTCGATTTTGCCGATTTGCTGCTGCGCACCCATGAGCTGCTGCGCGAGCGACCGGACATCCTGCACCATTATCGCACGCGTTTTGGCGCGCTCCTGGTCGATGAGTTCCAGGACACCAATGCCATTCAATACGCCTGGCTGCGACTGCTGAGCGGCGACAAGGACAACTTGTTTCTGGTCGGCGACGATGATCAGTCCATCTATGGCTGGCGTGGCGCGCGGGTGGAAAATATCCAGAGCTTTCAGCGCGATTATCCCAACACCCAGGTGGTGCGCCTGGAGCAAAACTATCGCTCCAGCGGCAATATTCTGGCCGCCGCCAACGCGCTCATCGCCAATAATCCCACTCGTCTGGGCAAGGAACTCTGGACCGAGGACAGCGCCGGCGAGCCGGTGCGTCTGTATTCGGCCTTCAATGAAATCGACGAGGCGCGCTTTGTCGCCGAGCGCGTGCGCCGTGGTTGTGCCGAGGAGGGCATGCGCCGCTCGGAATGCGCCATCCTTTATCGCACCACGGCCCAGTCGCGCTTGTTTGAAGAAGCCCTGATGCAGCTCGGCCTGCCGTTTCGCGTCTATGGCGGGCAGAAATTCTTCGAGCGCGCCGAGATCAAGGATGCGCTCGCCTATCTGCGCCTGCTGGCCAACCCCGATGACGATGCCGCCTGCGAGCGGGTGCTGAACGTGCCGGCGCGCGGCATTGGGACCCGCACGGTCGAGATATTGCGCGATCATGCGCGCGCGGCGCGCTGCTCCCTGTGGCGGGCGGCGGGCGACGCCCTGGGCAGCCAGTTGCTGCCGGCGCGCGCGACTGGGGCGCTGCGGCAGTTCATCGACTTGATCCGCGCCATGCAGCAGGCGAACCAAGACCAGTCGCTGGCGGATTTAACCTTGCAGACCATCGATGCCAGCGGCCTGCCAGCCCACTACGAAAAAGCCAAGGACGGGCGCGGGATCGACCGGCTTGAAAACCTGGAGCAGCTGGTCGAGGCGGCGCGTCGTTTCGAGGGCGAGCTCGAGGACGATAACGCCGATCCGCTCGGCAGCTTTCTGGCGCACGCCGCGCTCGAGGCCGGCGAGGGCCAGGCCGACGGCCATGAGGACGCGGTGCAGTTGATGACCCTGCACAGCGCCAAGGGGTTGGAGTTTCCCCTGGTCTTCGTCACGGGCGTGGAGGAGGGGCTGTTCCCGCACAGCATGTCGGCGGATGATCCCGACCGGCTCGAGGAAGAACGCCGCCTGTGCTATGTCGGCATGACCCGCGCCATGCAGCAGCTGTATCTTACCCATGCCGAAAGCCGCCGCCTGCATGGGCGCGAGGAGTATCCCATGCCCTCGCGCTTCCTGCGCGAGGTGCCGGTGGCGCTGATCGAAGAGGTGCGCGCCCATGGCGGTCAGCGGCGCCCGGGGCCGGTGCTCGGTGGCGCGCCAACGGCGGGCGGCTTTCACCTCGGGGAGCAGGTGGTGCATCCCAAGTTCGGCACCGGCGTCGTACTCAATAGCGAGGGCGCTGGCGCCAGCGCGCGTATTCAGGTTAATTTCGAGGCCGTGGGGCAAAAATGGTTGGTGCTGGCTTACGCTCGTCTTGAGCGTGCCGCAGGATGATCCGGTTCAAGCCAGCCGAAAACGCCAATCAACCATTCTCGATCAACTCTCTGTCGTTCGTCGCCGATCAATGCGCGCGACCGACCAGAAAACAGCGACGATTCGCTTCAGACTCACCCGACCAGCAGGAGGACGCTATCGATGCAACGTAGAGACTTCATTAAAGCTGCCGGAGTTGCCGCAATCACGGCTGGCGCGAGTACCCAGGCCGGGCAGGCCCATGCCAAGGAGAAGCCAGAGTATTCCTGGAAGATGGTGACCACCTGGCCAAAGAATTTTCCAGGGCTGGGCACGGGGGCCAATCATCTCGCTGAACTCATCGGCCAGATGAGCGGGGGCCGTATTGAGGTCAAGGTCTATGGTGCGACAGAACTGGTCCCGGCGTTCGAGGTGTTCGACGCCGTCTCCGCCGGTACCGCCGAGATGGGCCATGGCGCCGCCTATTACTGGAAAGGCAAGAGCGAGGCGGCGCAGTTTTTCACCACGGTGCCTTTTGGCCTGACCGCGCAGGAAATGAACGGCTGGCTCTACCATGGCGGTGGCATGGAGTTGTGGCGTGAGCTCTACGCCAAGTTCAATCTGGTCCCGGCCCCGGCGGGTAACACCGGCGTGCAGATGGCTGGCTGGTTCAATAAGGAAATCAATTCGCTCGAAGACCTCAAAGGCATCAAAATGCGCATTCCGGGCCTCGGTGGCGAGGTGCTCAAGCGCGCGGGTGGAACCCCGGTCAATCTGCCGGGCGGGGAGATTTTTACCTCCCTGCAGTCCGGTGCCATCGATGCCACCGAATGGATTGGGCCTTATAACGATCTGGCCTTTGGTCTCTACAAGGCGGCGAAATACTATTATTACCCCGGCTGGCAAGAGCCCGGCACCACGCTGGAGGCCATGATCCACAAGCCTAGCTTCGATAAGCTGCCGGATGATCTCAAAGTGATTGTGATGACAGCCTGCAAGGCGATCAATCTCGACATGCTCTCGGAGTACATGGCACGCAATCCGGCGGCACTCGACACCTTGGTTGAAGAGCACGGTGTTGACGTGCGCCCGCTTCCGGCGGATGTGGTGGCCAGGCTGCGCGGGTTATCGGGAGAGGTGGTGGCGGAGATTGCCGAGCAGGATGAATTCTCCAAGCGGGTCTATGCCTCCTATCAAAAGTTTTTGAAGCAGTCGCAGGCGTGGAGCAAGATTTCGGAATACGGCTACCTGACCGCGCGCGACCACGCTGGCTAGTACTCGGCCTGGGCAGGTGTCCTTATCCCGGCAAGCGGCGGACCAGCGGCGTTTTCTTGCTGGCCCGCCGCCTGTCGCGCTCTATGTGCATTGGCCCTGGTGCCTGCGCAAATGTCCCTATTGCGACTTCAATTCCCATCCCAGGCCCGACCATTGGCGTCAGGCGAGCTATATCGATGCGCTCCTGGCGGACCTCGATACCGAGCTTGAGCTGCAGCCACTGGAGCAAGCCGTCGAGACCCTGTTCATCGGGGGCGGCACGCCCAGTCTGATCGAGCCAGCCGAGCTGCACCGGCTGATCGCTGGCATTCGTGGCCGCCTTGATTTGGCCGCGCATGCTGAATTGACACTCGAGGCCAATCCGGGCGCTGCCGATGCCGCTTGCTTCGCGCAAGCCTTGGATGCGGGCATTAATCGGTTATCGCTTGGTGTGCAGTCCCTGTCCGATGCCAAACTCAAGGCCATCGGTCGCGTGCATGATTCAGCTCAGGCGCGACAGGCCTTTGCTCAGGCGCGGCAAGTGGGTTGCCGCAACATCAATATTGATCTGATGTTTGGGCTGCCGGGACAGAACCTCGGGCAAGCGCGCGCCGATCTTCAAGCCGCGCTGGCACTGGAGCCAGAGCATCTGTCCTACTATCAGCTCACCCTGGAGCCAGGAACGGCCTTTGAGCGCGTGCCGCCTTCCGTGCCCGAGGATGATCTGCTCGCCGACATGGCCGAGCAGGGGCAGCAGCTGCTCACCGACAGCGGCTATCGGCATTACGAGGTCTCTGCTTTCGCACGGCCCGGCAGAATGTGCCGCCACAACCTCAATTACTGGACCTTTGGGGACTATCTCGGCCTCGGCGCTGGTGCTCATGGCAAGCGTACCGACGCCAAACAGGGCAGGGTCGTGCGTCGCGTCAAATGGGCCGACCCGCTGCGCTATCTGGAGTCCGTCCGGCTCAAGCAGGCAGCGCCCGACGCCTTGGTGGCTGAGACCAACGAACTGAGCGATCAGGACGTGATCCTGGAATTTGCGCTCAACGCATTGCGCCTGCGACAGGGCGTTTCACTTTCGTTGTTTGAGGCCCGTGCTGGGCTATCACGAAACCGGCTCGCGGGCGCGCGTGCCCGTGCCGAGGAGATGGGGTTGCTTGAGCGCGGTGCCTCCCATCTGCGCGCGAGTGCTCGAGGCCGGCTTTTTTTAAATTCTCTCCTTGAGTACTTCATGACGGATCCGCCGGATGAATGGTTGGAAGTGGATCGGCTTGGCGGCGGAGACCGCCGCGACCGGGCTTCACATCGCCGACTTTGACGCCGCGGGTCTTTGCACACTGCTTTGAAGCACTTTGCTACACCAGACTTGTGGTCGCTGTATCATCAGCTCCCAGCAAAAATAATGACTTGACCCGCAGGCATCATCGATCTCTCGACATGACGCGAAAAACCACCTTGCCACCGATGGCGGCGAATCAAGCGGCGGGAGAGCCCGGATCAGCGCGCGGCTCGGAACAGGCATCTCACCAGCCCCCGCCGCCTGAATCGACCACGGACGTGGTCAAAACGCCGCTTAAAGGTGCGAAGCACGCCAGGCACGCCAAGCGCTCCAGGGCGGGGACGACGCGCACCCGCCTGCCGCGACCCAAAGGCTCGCGCCCCGGCACACCAGGCGGCGTTGAGTACCATGAGCTGATCCGCGGCGGCTCCGGCACGCCGGTGCGCGCCCTCTGCACCGATTTTAGCCAAGAGCAGATCGAAACCCAAGAAATCAAGGACATCAAGGCTTTTCTAGACGCGCACCGACCAAGCTGGTGCCAGGTTCGCTGGATACATGTTGAGGGGCTCGACGACCACAGTGTGATTCGTGGTTTGGCCGAGAAATATCAACTGCACCCTCTCGCCATTGAGGACCTCCTCGAGCACGAGCATCGCGCAAAGCTTGAGGATTACCCTAACACCGGCGATTTACCGGGGCGACTGTTCGTGATGGCACAGGCCGTCACGCTCGTGCGCGGCCAACCCCTGACCGAGCCGGTCGCGTTTTTCCTCGGGCGCACCACCTTGCTGAGCTTCAAGAGCGGCTCCCATGGCGTGATCGACGAGATCCGCCACCGGATCCAGTCACCGCTCTCGCGGGTGCGCCAGCACGATGCCAGCTTTCTGTTTTATGTGTTGATCGATGCCATCGTGGATCACAGCTTTCCCGTTCTCGACGCCTGCGCGCAGCGTCTTGAGGACGCGGAGGATCAAATCTTCAGCCACCCCGACACCATCAGTCTGCAAACCCTGCACGCGATTAAGCGCGATCTGGTCATTATTCGACGCACCGCCTGGCCCATGCGAGAGCTGGTGATTCAGCTCCTGCGAGACCGCCATCAGTGCCTGTCCGAGATCACCCAGACCTATCTGCGCGACGTCTACGATCATTGCACCCAAATCATCGATTTGGTCGAGACCTACCGCGAGATCGCCAGCGCGGTCACCGAGACCTACACCTCGATCGTCTCCAACCGCACCAACGACGTCATGAAAGTCCTGACCATCATCGGGACAATCTTTCTCCCGCTCACCTTCCTCGCCGGGGTCGAGGGGATGAATCTGGAGATGCCGGAAGCCCACTGGCCGCCCGCCTATCCGTTGTTCTGGCTCCTGTGCATCCTGATCGCGGGCTTGATGCTCTGGCACTTCAAACGCAAGGGCTGGCTGTGGCAACGGCAACCCGAAGCCGGTGCCGAGCCGGGTATTAACACGCAGATCACACTCGATTGTTATGCTCGAACGCAACTGACAATGCAGCAAGCCGCGGAGCCCAGTGAATCACCGCCAGCCAACCGCGCAACCGGAGTCCCAATGAGCTCTCGGAACAAGACCTCAGCACGTCCCCGCAGTGTGCAAGCCTACATCGACGAAACGCCGTTCTGGCAGGATGGCACTTCAACTCCTGGAGTACCCTTGACCCGAATGCAGTGGCGCATCTGGATACTCGCCACGGCGGGCAAGTTCTTCGAGGGGCTGGTTGTCTTCATGACCGGCGTCGCACTGCCGTTGATCGTGATGGAATTTCAGCTCGACGCCGCGCACAAGGGCGTTGTCGGGGCCGCCGTCCTCGCCGGCATCCTAATCGGAGCCACGGCCCTTGGCGGTCTCGCCGACGTGTTTGGCCGCAAGCGGATGTTCATCGTTGAGATGATCCTGTTCGCGATCTTTCTGGCCGCGTTAACCTTCAGTCCCAGCTTCCCGTGGCTGGTCGTTTTTCTGTTTGGCATGGGGATGGCGCTCGGCTGCGACTACCCAACCGCGCATCTGATCATTTCCGAGAGCATTCCAAGCAAGGACCGCGGCAAGCTGGTTCTGAGTGCCTTTGGTTTTCAAGCAGTTGGCGCACTGGTCGGCACCATCGTCGGGTATCTGATCCTCAACTTCACCCAAGATCTCAGCGCCTGGCGCTGGATGTATGCCACCGCCATCATCCCTACCATTGTCGTCATCATCGGGCGCTTTTTTATCACCGATAGTGGGCATTGGCTGCTGGCCCGCGGTCGGGTGCAAGAGGCGGAAACAGCCCTGCACCGGTTGCTGGAACGCGACCCCGCTTATCCCAAGACGGTGTGTCTCGAGGTCCCCGAAGCCGAGGACAAAGGCGACGGCAAGGCTCACGCCAAGGGCGGCTTTCTGGCACTGTTCAACCGCAAGAACCGTCGCGCCACCTTATTTGCCTCCATTCCGTGGTTTCTTCAGGATCTTGGCACCTACGGAATCGGCATCTTCACACCCACCATCCTGGCCGCCGCCCTCGGCCATCACACCAACCACGAGCACAACATTGCCGCCGTCATCCATAACGACATCCTGGCCGCCAAGGGCGCCGCACTGCTCGACCTGCTGTTGCTATTTGGGATCATCGCCGCCGTGCTTCTGGCGGACAAGGTCGGGCGCGTACGGCTTCAGGTGTTCGGCTTCATCGGTTGTGCGATTGGCTTGGCCCTGGCCGCCGGATCGATGAATTTCGCGGAACCCTTGCAACTCTGGGTGCTCGCGGCTGGCTTTGTGATCTTTAACTTCATGACCAACCTCGGGCCCAACGCCCAAACCTATCTGATTGCGGGCGAGGTCTTTCCGACCCATATCCGCGGGCAAGGTGCCGGCTTTGCCGCCTCCTTTGCCAAAATTGGCGCCGTACTGACAGCCTTTTGCTTCCCGATTTTTCAAAAAGATCTCGGCACCCAAAATCTGCTGCTGATCCTGGTTGGCTCTTCACTGCTGGGGGCTTTGATCACCTGGCTGCTGCGCATCGAGACCAAGGGCCGGAACCTTGAGGACATCGGGTGCTGATTCAACAACCCATGGGTTGTTAGCGCCGACGTGACGATGTTGCTAAACAGCCGGTTTGAAAATCTGCACCCGATCAGGTTGCTGTCCCGTTAGATGTTCACTAATCTGCCAGAGGCGGCGGTTGGCATCCAGGTCGCGTGCCTGCCGCGGCGCGGTGAGCGGCTGGCGGCCATCAAAATAGCACCCGTTCATGTCCGCGAGCGAGGGATCGCGCATCAGGCGCAACACCCGTTTGGCCGCCTGCTCCGGCGTGGGCAGCGCCCAGCCGAGCAGCAGCGCGATCAGCTTCCAACCCGGCCCCTGCGCGCCGTCGGTTCCTCCCAGATTAGACTTGAAGACCCCGGGAAAAACACAGTTGACTGTCACGCCCGAGCCTTGAAGACGCCGTGCCAACTCAAAGGTCTGGTGCAGCAAGCCGAGCTTGGACTGGCCATAGGCCTGCATCATCCGGTAGCGGCGGCGCTCCCAGTTGAGATCGTCGAAGTCCAGCGCGGTGTTCATGCGCGTGCCGACATGCAGGATGCGCGCAGGGGCGCTGCCCTTGAGCCGCTCCAGCAGGAGATGGGTTAACAGGAAGGGAGCGAGGTGGTTCACGGCCAATGCACACTCAATGCCATCGGGACTCAGCCGTCGCCGCGGGAAGGCGGTGGCGGCATTATTGATCAACACATGGAGCTGCTCGAAGTCCTTCAGAACAGCCTCGGCCAGGGCGCGCACTGATTGTTGATCAGCCAGATCGGCCACATACAAGCGCACCCGCGGGTTGCCGGTTTGCTGGCACATCAGCTCGCGCGCCCTCTCGCCGCGGGCCGCGTCGCGCGCGACGATGCCGATGTCCATCCCTTCAGCGGCCAGGGCCGTGGCCATGGCCTGGCCCAATCCCGAATTGGCGCCGGTGATCAAGGCGGACTGGCGAGCATTGTGCATGATCCTAATCTCCCGGTTTCGTTCTCGTTTGTCGATGCGGTTAGAGCGTCGTCTGAACGGCGGCGATCCGAGCGCGTACCGGCCACAAAGTCACGCAGCCAGTGATGATTATTCATGATGAATACCGATAGCTTAAAAATAACTAATTGCGACTGCAAGCGGCTCGCCGATGCGCGAGACACACTGGAGGCCGAGGGGCGATGATGGCGGTCGATTTGTTCGCCCACAACGCGCTGCATTTTTGGCTATTCTGCGTGCTCGTTGTTTCAGCCGCCAGCGTGCCGATTGGAGTGCGGGCGGAGTCCGACCTCGACGCCACGCTGTCCAATAGGGAGCAGGTCTGAAACCTGCCGTGGCGCTGGGGATGTGGTTTGCCGGACTGTTGGCTGCCATCGCCGTCAAATTAACGCGAAGACCATCATTGAGCGATCCCGGATGGCCAATAACTCAGTGAGCTTGCAAACACCAAAACGCAACCTAATCAATGCAGCCATTTCCACCTCCTTGGATAATCCTGAGTGGATTCTTCGGAAACAGCGAAGCGGAGGTTCCAACATGCCCCAGCAGCAACAAGACAACATGGGTGCCGGCGGCACCTGCATCTGCCCGAAGTGTGACTATCTGAGTTTACCCTTCGGTTGGAGGGCGCGGAGACCGGTTCTATCGAGGCTTGAGCCGGCTAGTATGGCTTTTTTGAACTCCGAAACGTGAGTTAGAATGATCAGAGGCTTTTTCCGAGGAATCCAATGTGGCCATTATTGCCGTGGTCAGCAACAAGGGCGGGACAGGTAAAACAACCCTGGCCATGAGCCTGGCCGCCGGGTTGCTGCGCCATGACAGCCTAATGCTGATCGATGCCGATCCGCAGCAATCGGCTTATCAGTGGCGGCTGGTGGGCGAGAATCGCCCGGGGCTGCCGCCCGTGGTCGCCGTGGCCCATGGGTTTGAATCCACGGTCAAGGCACTGAGCGAGAGCCACCATCACCTGATTATCGACTGTCCGCCCTCGATTAAGTCAGAGCAGAGCGGGCAGGCGCTGCGCCTGGCGGACATTGCCCTGGTGCCGGTGCAGCCCTCGCCCATGGATCTCTGGGCAACGGCGCCCATCGCCCGGGTGATCACCGAGCTGCGCGCCGAGAATCCGCGTCTGCGCGGCTTTATCGTGATGAGCCAGATCGAGCCGCGCACGACCCTGTCGCGCCTGATGCCCGAGGCAGTCGCCGAGTTGGATCTGCCAGTGGCGAGCGCCATGCTGCGGCGGCGTTCCATTCATCGTCTGTGCGTGCTAGAGGGGCGGACGATTTTTCAAAGCGGCCGCCGTGGCGCCGATGCCGTGGCCGAGATAGAGCAACTCATTGAGGAGATATTCCGCCCATGACAGCCGCCAGCAAGACCGAACGCCAGCTCATCGATTCCATCCGCAAGGCCAAGACTGGCAGCGGGCCGGCGGCGGCTGAGTCCGACGGCACTACCGCGACGGCGCCCGTGACCGATGCGACCAAGGCGCCGGCGGCCACAACCAAGCAGGACAGCCCGCCGCCGCGGCCACGCGCCGCGGCGGGCAAGGGCGGCGCGCGCAAGGGCGCGCGGGCAGCGTCCGCGACTGGCGGTGCCGGCTACAGCAGCGCGCGCCGGGTTTGGCCGGACTGATGCCTGGCCGCTGGGACAGTCTGTCTCCCAGACCGAGTCTCGCTGGCCTAATCTCACCGGCCGAATCACCCTAGCCGAATCACCCAGACTAACTCTTAAATGGACGACCAAATCCGAACTGGAGCAGATGATGGAAACCATCGCTGATGGCATTACTTGCATCGATACCGACCTTTATCGCCCGCGACTGGCGGCCAGTTACTTGATTCGCGGTGGCGACAGTCTCGCTTTTATCGATACCGGTGTCGCCCGCGCGCTGCCCCGGCTGCTCGCTGCCGTGGCCGATCTGGGCCTGACCCCAGCGCATGTCGAGGCCGTGATTCCAACCCATGTGCATCTCGACCATGCCGGCGCCGCTGGTGCTTTGATGCAAGCCTGCCCCAATGCGCGCTTGATCGTGCATCCCAAGGGCGCGCCACATTTGATTGATCCCGCCAAGCTGATCGCGGGCGCCACGGCTGTTTATGGCGCGGAAGATTTCGCACGCCATTTCGGCGCCCCCACGCCCATCCCCGAGTCACGCGTCGAGCTGGCGCAAGACGAGCAGCGGATTGATCTCGGCGGCCGCATCCTGCGCTTTATCGATACCCCGGGGCATGCCAACCATCACGGCTGTTTGTTCGATGAGCGCACCCGTGGTTGGTTCACCGGGGATACCTTTGGCATCGCCTATCCGGAGTTGCGCACCGAGGCCGGACCCTGGTTGTTCGCGCCCACCACCCCCGTGGCCTTTGATCCGAGCGCTTGGCAGGCCAGTGTGGATCGGCTGCTGGAGGTCGCGCCGCAAATGCTGTTCCTGACCCATTATGGTCGCCTTGACGGGCCCGCGGCCCTGGCGTGCCAGCTCAAGGCGAGCATTGCCGCGCTGGCCGAGCTGGCCTTGCAGGAGGAGCACTTGGCCGAGCAGGACTCCAGCCAGCAAGCGCGGGCCGAAGAGGGCCGGCTCGCGCGCCTGAGGGCCGCCGTCGCCGACAGCCTGGTCGCCGCGGCCCAAGCCCATGGCGTGCGTCTGGAGGCCGCACGCATCCGCGCGCTGCTGGCAGTGGACACTGACTTAAACGCCCAGGGGCTGGATGTCTGGCTCAAGCGCCGGCGTAAGCAGCGCGAGGCGGCGACTTGAAGGGCTGGGCCTTGGACTGGGCTTTCATTGAGTAGGCGCCATTTGCCCGCCATTTGCCCGCCAGTCGCCCGCCAGTCGCTTGAGTTCCGCGGGCTGTCACCCACCTAACGCCCAAGGTTCCGACCGTCCCCGAGACAATACACCTGTGTGACACAGGGTATCTCCTCGGGCTAAGCCGGCTGCACGGGCACTCACCCCGACAGCCAAATCACCAGATCGCGCCACGGAGTTTTCATTAGCATGCCAACCCCAACGGAATTTAATCTGCACCGTGCCTCGCGGGTGCTCGAGATCGCCTTTGACGACGGCGCCCACTTCACCTTTCCGGTCGAGTTATTGCGGGTCTACTCTCCCTCGGCCGAGGTCATGGGCCATGGCCCGGGTCAGCGGGTGCTGCAAATCGGCAAGGAGGAGGTCGGTATCGACAAAATCGAACCGGTCGGCAACTATGCCGTCTGTCTGCATTTCGACGACGAGCACAACACCGGCATTTACTCCTGGGAGTACTTATACAATCTTGGCAAGAATCAGGAAGGTCTCTGGGCCGATTACCTGGCGGAACTCGAGAAAGCCGGCCACAAACGCAAGTTGCGTGCATCTTGACAGGAGACGACAACAGGCACGCACAGCCTGATGAAGCAGCACTGGCGCGGGGGCGGTGACCAAGCTTTTCGTCATCAGGCATTCAACAACAGGCACCAGGAGGTTCCATGTCTCGGTTCGTTCCCATCTCAGCTGAACACCATGCCAGCCAGCGTTGGCATCGCTTCAGCTCTTATGAATTTGCCCGGCAGGCGCATCTCGCGGCCTTGGTCGGCGCCGAGCTGCCCAAGGCTGCCATGACCATGCCCATCGCCCTGGTGCCGCGCGCCGCCCAGGCGGAGTCCCAGAAGGACCACACCCAGGGTTTCATGTTCATCGCCCTGCTTGGTCTGGAGCCGGGCGTCAACCTCTTCATCGCTCCCAATGGCCGCTGGATTGGGCGCTATGTCCCGGCCGCATTGCGCGGCTATCCCTTTCGTCTGGCCAAGGCCGGGGATGACAAACTCGTCCTCTGCGTCGACCAGGACAGCGGTCTGATTGGCGAGCAGGGCGACGAGCCTTTTTTTAATCAAAATGGAGAGGTCGCCGAGCCGGTCGGTAAGGTGATGGAATTTCTCACCCAGATCGAGCGCAACCGCGCCGCCACGCTAGGCATCTGTGATCGCCTGCGGACCCATGGGCTCATTCAACCCTGGCCGATCAAACTGAAGGCTGCCGATGGCGGCGGGCGCCCCCTCGAAGGACTCTTTCGCATCGACGAGGCCGCGCTGAACGCACTACCCGCCGATGCCTTGATCGAACTGCGCGACGCCGGCGCATTACCCCTGGCCTACTGCCAGTTGCTGTCCATGCAGCAGCTCGGGCTGCTTGGCGAACTGGCCAAGTTGCGCGCTGCCCAGGCACCCAAGCTCAATGATGTGTTCAGCATCGCGGACGACGACCTCCTCCATTTTGGCGACTGATCCAGCGCCGGTCGCGGCTCAATCCTCTTTAAATGCAGTGGCGAAGATGTCCGTGATGGGCTGCAACAGGTATTCGAGAAAAGTCCGTTCGCCGGTAATAATCATGACCTGCACCGGCATGCCCGGTTGCAGGGTTTTCCCCTCGAGCTTTTCCATCCCTTCGGGCGTCACCCGCACGCGTGCCAGGTAATAAGAGTTTCCGGTGCGCTCATCGGTCAGGCTGTCGGCCGAGACCGTCACTACCTTGCCCGGAATGCTCGGTGTGGTGCGCGCGTTAAAGGCGCTCATGCGCAGATCCGCGTTCAGGCCGGGATAGACCCGATCGATGTCCACCGGATTGACTTGCGCCTCCACAATCAGATTCTCGTCCATGGGCACAATGTCGAGCAGCGGCTCGCCAGAGCGCACCACCCCGCCAATGGTGTGCAGATTCACCGCCACAACATTGCCGGAGACTGGCGCGACTATCTCAGTGCGCTTCAGGGTATTTCGCAGTGCCCGCTGACGCTCGCTCAGATCGGCCAGTTTTGTCTCAACCTCGCGCAGCTCGGCATTGACTTCCGTGCTTTGCTGGCGGTCAAGCTGCACAATCTGCAACTCGGTCTCGCTGATGCGCACCCGGGTCGCGGCGATGGAGGAAATATGTTCGGCGCGTTCGCCTTCTAGTTCCGCCACCATGCGTTCCCATTCGCGCAACCGGCTCTTGTCGCCCAGTCCTTTCTTGAACAAGGCTTTCAGCCCGTCGATCTCCTCCTGATAAAGCTCGATGCGCTTGACTTTCGTGGCCGCTTGGGCCTCAAGTCCGCGAATCTGTTCCTCAAGCTGCACGATACGCTGTTGCAGCACGTCTTTTTCGCCCTGCAAGGCCTTGCGCCGCGCCGCGAATACCCGTTCCTCCCCGGAAATGGCTTCCTGAATACGCGGGTCTTCTTGTTCCGTGAGCAATTCAGCGGGAAAGCGAATGCCCGTCTCGCCATCGCGCTCGGCAATCAGGCGCGCCGCGCGTGCCAGCAGGCCAAGAAACTGGCTGCGTGCGATCTCCAACTGTGCGCTCGCCTCGGTGGCATCGAGCCGCACCAGCACCTGGCCCTTCTCGACATAATCGCCCTCCCGGACCAGAATCTCCTCGACAATGCCGCCCTCGAAGTGTTGCACCGTCTTGCGCGTCGACTCCACCGCGAGCTGGCCCGGTGCCACCGCCGCGCCGTCAATGGGCGCCACCGACGCCCACACGGCAAAGCCGCCAAAGCCGAGCAGCAGAACCAGCAGTCCGGCAATCCAGATTGGTTTGTCGTTGGTGGGTACCTGTGGGTCGCCGTCGGTTTCTAGCCGGCGCGGAATAACATCTATGTCCATAAGTAATAGCGCATGCAACATCCAAAATGAAAATTAAGCGGTCCTTGTGCAATCACCCCACCGCCTGTGCCTGCAGCGATGGCCGCGCCACCGCCGCCGGGCGCGCGAACTGCGCCAGCACTTGCTCGCGGCTGCCAAAGGCCTCCACCATGCCCTCGCGCAGCACCACCACCTTGTCCACGTTGTTCAGCACACTCAGACGGTGGGTAATCAGCAGCACAGTGGTGCCTTCCTCTTTCAACTGGGTGATGGCCCGCACCAGTGCCGCCTCGCCCTGATCGTCCAGATTGGAGTTCGGTTCATCAAGCACCACCAGCACCGGGCTGCCATACATGGCCCGCGCCAGGCCGATGCGCTGGCGCTGCCCGCCCGAGAGCACCGCCCCGGCATCGCCAATGGGCGTGTCATAGCCCTTGGGCAGGCGCAAAATCATCTCATGCACCTGGGCGCGCTTGGCCGCGGCGACCACCTTCTCGGCATCCACCTCGCCAAAGCGAGCGATATTCTCGCCCACGGTGCCGGCGAACAACTCAATATCCTGCGGCAGATAGCCCACAAATGGGCCAAGCTCATCGCGGTTCCATTGGCTGATGTCGGCCCCGCTCAGACGCACCTTGCCCGAGGCAAGCGGCCATACACCCAATATCACCCGCGCCAGGGTCGACTTGCCCGCCGCGCTTGGCCCGATAATGCCAATAATCTCGCCGGATTCCACATCGAAGCGCACTCCGCGCAACACCGGGAACTGCACTCCCGGCGGCGCCGCCACCACGTTCTCCACCGTCAGTTGTCCATCCGGGGCCGGCAGGCTCATCGCTCGCGGCCGCGCCGGGATGCTGCTGAGCAGATCGCCCAGTCGCCGGTAAGATTGGCGTGCCGACAAAAACCCCTTCCAGCTGCCGATCAGCAGATCAATGGGCGCTAGCGCCCGGCCCAGGATAATGGAGCCCGCAATCATCATGCCCGGTGTGATCTCATGCTGCACCGCCAGGTACCCGCCCAGACCCAGCGTCATGGATTGCAGCGTGATGCGCAGCGTCTTACTCAGGCTCGACAGGCCCCCGGCGCGGTCGCTCGCCAGCGCCTGCAGGCCGAGCAGCTCATTGTGCTGGCGCTGCCAGCGCTCGCGGACATTGTCGCGCATGCCCATGGCCTCCAGGGCCTCGGCATTGCGCAGATTGCCATTGATGTAATTGCGGCCCGCGATGGCCAGACTGTTGGCCTTGGCCAGTGGCTTTTGCGTGGCCAGGTTATTGGCCGTCGCCACCGCGATGAGAATCAAGGCACCCACAATGGCCAGGGTGCCAATCCAGGGGTGGATCAGATAGAGCACCGCGATATAAATTGGCATCCAGGGCGCGTCGAAAAACCCGAACAGCGCATTGCCGGTCATGAACTGGCGCAGGCTGGTCAGATCCTCGATTGGCTGGGCTCCCGGCCCGCGCCCGCGCAGGTTGGCATCGAACATGGCATCGAACAGCCGCCGGCTCATCAGCACATCCATGCGCGCGCTCACCCGCACCAGAATGCGCGAGCGCAGCGCCTCGAGCACGCCCATGATGAGAAACAGCCCCAGCACCAGCAGCGTCAGCATGAGCAGGGTGGATAGGCTGTTGCTCGCCAGCACCCGGTCGTAGAGCTGCAGCATGTAGATGGCCGGAGTCAGCATCAGCAAGTTGATGAACATGCTGAAAATGCCGGCAAACACAAAAGAGTTGCGGCTGAGCTTCAGAATGTCCCGCAGTTCGTTCTCGGGCTTGGGTTGGCCGTGGCCGGGGAGATGTGGAAGACGCATGGCAGGCTAGGGGTCTGGGCTTGTGGAATCGACCAGGCATGAAGACAAGTTAGCCCATAGTCTAACACCGAATCCACCTGCCGGGATCCGCTGCCGCCGAGCGCCCCTTGGGCAATCGACCGTGCCCCAGGGCGCGCTTCCAGTGGTATCCTTGGCAACCTTGCCGTGCAGCGACAGCTTCACTCTCCGCGGTGATGATGTCCCATGACTCTTTAGCGCATGCTCCCACACAGAACCTAATGAAACGTGCACTCATCCTCGGCGTCTCCGGACAGGACGGCGCTTACCTCGCCCAACTTTTGCTCGAGAAAGGCTACCAGGTCACAGGCACCTCGCGGGATGCCGAACTGTCAAGCTTTGCCAACCTCAGGCGCCTTGGCATTCGCGACCAGGTGCGCTGCGTGTCGGCTGCTATCAATGACTTTCGCAGCACTCTGACCGCCATCACCCAGGCGGAGCCTGATGAAATCTACAACCTCGCCGGTCAAAGCTCCGTTGGCCTGTCCTTCCACCAGCCGGCCGAGACCCACGAGAGTATCAATCTCGGCACCCTCAACCTGCTTGAGGCGCTGCGCTTCGTCGGTCGCCCGATTCGCTTTTATAATGCCTCCTCCAGCGAGTGTTTCGGCGATACCGGCACCACACCGGCCACCGAGGCAACGCCCTTTCGTCCGCGCAGCCCCTACGCCGTCGCCAAGGCCGCTGCCTACTGGCAGGTCGCCAACTACCGCGAGGCTTACGACCTCTTTGCCTGCTCGGGGATTTTGTTCAACCACGAGTCCCCCTTGCGCCCGGCGCGCTTTGTTACCCGCAAAATCATCGCCAGCGCCTGTCGTATCGCCGCTGGCTCGGGCGAGACCCTGAGTATTGGCAACACCGACATTGTCCGCGACTGGGGTTGGGCACCCGAGTACGTCGACGCGATGTGGCGCATGCTTCAGCAGGACGAGCCCGACGACTATGTTATTGCCACTGGCAGCGCTTTCAGTCTCAATGATTTTATCGCCGAGACCTTCGCGGCGCTGAACCTTGACTGGCGCGACCATGTCCGCGTCGATCACAGTCTGTTTCGCCCCACCGATCTTCCGCGCAGCCAGGCCGACCCCGCCAAGGCCGCCGAACGCCTCGGCTGGCGCGCCGACAAGCATGTGCCCGACATCGTTCGCGCCATGATCGCCGCCGAGTAACCCGGTGCCGCGTCCAAGCCTCCTTATGAAATTCAGCGCCTCCGCCCAAGTGCTCTCGCTCTGGTCCTACCGCGGCTTCGTCCTCGGCAGTGTCAAGCGTGAATTTCAGGCGAAATACCGTGCCTCCATGCTCGGCGCCGCCTGGACAGTGCTCAACCCGCTGTCGATGATCCTCATCTACACCCTGATTTTCTCCCAGTTGATGCGTGCCAGAATCCCCGGCATCGACTCCGCCTTTGGCTACAGCATCTATCTTTGCGCCGGCATTCTCACCTGGGGCCTGTTCGCGGAGATTGTCTCGCGCACCGCCGGCGTCTTCATCGAAAATGCCAATCTGCTCAAAAAGCTCAGCTTTCCGCGCATCTGTCTGCCCGTGGTGGTGGTGCTTGGCGCCCTGGTCAACTTTGCCATCGCCTTCGGCCTGTTTCTGCTGTTTCTGCTCGTGACCGCTCAGCTTCCAGTCTGGCCGCTGCTCGGGCTCATCCCCCTGCTCATGGTTCAAATCATTTTTTCGGTCGGGCTTGGCATGGTCGCTGGCGTGCTTAATGTCTTTTTTCGCGATGTCGGTCAGGCGCTCGGCATCCTTCTGCAATTCTGGTTTTGGCTCACGCCCATCGTCTACCCGGCCGCCATCGTGCCGGACTGGGCGCGGCGTATCATTTTCGATGTCAACCCCATGGCTCCGGTAATCGGCGGCTATCAGGGCATCTTTGTCACCGGCGCCTGGCCCGACTGGTCCGCGCTGGCCAAGCCCCTGCTCCTCGGCTTCTTGCTCTGTGCTCTGGGGCTGTATCTGTTCCGCCGCCATGCCGACGAAATGGTCGATGAACTCTAATAAGCACTGAACTCTAATGGGCACTGTGCACATCAACAATCTTGGCAAGGCCTACAAGCAATACCCCAGGCGCTGGTCGCGGCTGGTCGAATGGCTTGGGCTTGGCCCGCGCCATCAGCTGACCTGGGTTCTGCGCGGAGTCGACTTCCACCTCCAGCCCGGCGAGGCCCTTGGCATCATCGGTGTCAACGGTGCTGGCAAGAGCACGCTGCTCAAGCTCATCGTTGGCACCATCAGACCGACTGAGGGCGATGTCAGCCTGCAAGGGCGTGTGTCCGCCCTGCTTGAACTCGGCATGGGCTTTCACCCTGAGTTCACCGGCCGGCAAAATGTCATCATGGCTGGCCAGCTCGGCGGCCTCACGCTCGAGGAAATTCAGGCCTTGATGCCCAGCATCGAAGCCTTTGCCGAAATCGGCCACTATATCGACCAGCCCCTGCGCGTCTACTCCAGCGGCATGCAGATGCGCCTGGCCTTTAGTGTGGCGACCGCCCGGCGGCCAGATATTCTTATCGTCGACGAGGCCCTTTCGGTCGGTGACGACTACTTCCAGCACAAGAGCTTTGAGCGCATTCGCCAGTTCCGCGCCCAAGGCACGACCTTGCTCATTGTCTCTCACGCCAAATCAGCCATTCAAAGCATTTGCGACCGGGCCATCCTGTTGCACAATGGCGCCCTGGTCCAGCAAGGCAAACCCAATGTTGTTTTCGACTACTACAACGCCTTGCTCGCCGAATGGCAGGCCGAACGCATTATTCAGCGCGCCGACGACCAGGGCAATGCCCAGACTGTCTCTGGCAGCGGGGAGGCCCGCGTCGCCTCGGTGGAACTCCTGTCCGACCAGGGTGCGCCGGTGGAAGTCATCGACGTGGATGCCAGGGTTGAGCTTGCCATCAAGATTCGCATCAATGCGCCGGTGCCGCGCCTGGTCATGGGCTTTTTGATCAAGGATCAACTCGGCCAGCCCATCTTCGGGACCAACACTCACTACCTCGATTGCCCGATCACCAATGCCCAGGCCGGCGAGATCATCGATTATCGCTGCGCTTTCTCCGCGCGTTTGGGACCGGGCAGCTACTCGGTGACCGTTGCCCTGCACGAGTCCAGCAACCACCTGAGCAAAAATTACCACTGGCGCGACCATGCGCTGATTTTCAAGGTGGTGAACTTCAGTCACCCAACCTTTGCCGGCAGCAATTGGCTCGCCCCGGAGGTTCGCGTTGTCGCGCAAGAGGTCGCGCAAGAGGTCGCGCAAGAGGTCGCGCAAGAGGTCGGACAAGAGCGTCGGCATCCATGAAGCTCCTCCTCGATATCGATGCGCTCAGGCCCCCCCTCACCGGCATCGGGCGTTACACGCTTGAGCTTGCGCGCCGCCTTCCGCGCGCTCCGGGCGTCGCGGAAGTCCGCTATCTGCGGCGGCTGCTATGCCTCCCGGCTGGTGTGCCGAGCAATCCACGCCAAGGGTCGCCGGCGCCTGTTGTTCGGGCGCTCAGAGACAGGGTCGCGGCTGTCCAGGGGCCTTGCGCGGGTGCGGGCGCGCTCCGGGTGCTGTACCGGCGTTTGCTCGAGATCCGCCAGCGGCGGCTGTTGCGCGCCTTAAAAGACCATGTTTTCCTGGCGCCGAATTACTTCCTGCCTCCGGTCGCGGGGCTCGGGGTCGCCGTCTTCCATGACCTCTCCCTGATCAAGCACCCGGAATGGCACCCCTGCGCGCGCGTGGCGCTGAGCCGCTACATGCTCGCGCGCACGCTCGAGCGGGCCCATCACATCATTGTCGACGCCGAGGCGATCCGCGGCGAGTTGATCGAGCAGACTGGTTATCCGGCGGAACGGGTGTCCGCGATTCCACTCGGTGTCGATCCGGCCTTTCATCCCCGCGCCCCCGAACAACTTACCCACCGGCTTGCCAGCTATCGGCTATCTCCTGGCGCTTATGTGCTTTGCGTCGCCACCATCGAACCGCGCAAGAACCTGCCGACCCTCATCGACGCCCACGCTTGCCTGCCAGAGGCGCTGCGCCTGCGCTATCCTCTGGTTCTTGTTGGCGCTCCCGGTTGGAACAGCGCCGCTAGCCACCAGCGCATCCAGCGTGCCGAGCAAGCAGGGCAGCTGCGTTACCTTCGCTATGTTGCCGAGTCAGACTTGCCAAGCCTGGTTGCCGGTGCCCGCCTCGCCGCTCAGCCCTCCCACTATGAGGGGTTTGGGCTGCCGGCGCTCGAGGCCATGGCCAGCGGCGTCCCGCTGGTGACCAGCACCTGCCCAACCCTGCTCGAGTTGACCGGCAACCTGGCACTGGCGGTCGATCCGCTCGATACCCAGGCCCTGACCGCCGCCCTGCGCCAAGGCCTCGAGGACGACGGTTGGCGCGCCGAGATCGGTGCGCGCGCCCTGGAGCGAGCCCGTTGTTACACTTGGGATGCCTGCATCGCCCGCACGGTCGAGACCCTCGCCGCCGTGCGCCGCCATTCCCCATTGGACGGCGATCGACGCGGAATCTGGCCGGATCACCTTAAAGTGAACCCCTGATGATTCACGCTAATCGCATGAACCCCGGACCGACATCATGACCGACTTGCCCGACATCGACCAAATCATCGCGCGCGTTCGCGCCGAGGCACAAGAGGCCGAGTACGGCCCCTCCCAGTCCGATCCACTGGTCCCCATGGTTCCCCTGGCGCCGTCCCAAGGCACCAGGGGTGCCGGGGGCGAGGCACCGGTCACGATCACGCACGTCAATGATCTCCTGGCCGTCGGCGACGATGCCAATTTTCTGGAGCAGGCCTACCTCGCCCTGCTGCGACGTCCGGCGGACCCGGTCGGGCTCGAGTACAACATGGGGCTGCTCAAGGCCTATGGTCGGCCAATGGTGCTCTGCGCCCTGCGCTGGTCGCCCGAGGGGCGTGATCTGAAGGTCAGGCTGCCGGGTTTTGGCCTCGCGTGGCCTCTCTATCGGGTCTGGGGGCTATTCCAGCGACGCGGGCATGGTCATCTCCTGCGTTTGCCGCATCTGCTCTACCACCGCTGGCGGCGCCTGCTGCTCTTCTTTGACCGCCGCCAGCTGTTTCGTTTGGACAGCATGCAGCGGCAGCTGAGCAAACATCTCGACACCATCTCCGCGGAACTGGCGGCCGTGCAGGGCAATACCGAGCAACAGGCCAACAACCTCAGCGCCAATATCTCGCAACTGGCGAGCCAGTCTGAACAAAAAGCCCAGGATCTGAACGCCAGCATCGCGCGACTGGCGAGCCAGTCTGAACAACTGGCGAGCCAGTCTGACCAACTGGCAAGCCAATCCAAAGAGCATGGCAATGAGCTCACCGTGCTGCACGCCAGGGTCAAAATGCTGCAGCTGCAGGTTCAGCCGATCGACACGCCATCGGGCAATGCGGATCAGCCCGCACCCAAGCCCCGCTCGCCAGCGGATCTGGAGGCGCGCATCGATGCCTTTTACCTCGCGTTCGAGGAACACATGCGTGGATCCCAAGCCGAGGTCAGCGAGCTGCTGAGCGGTTACCTGCCAGACCTGGAAGGTCTTCCGGAGTCCCTCCAGGGCATGCCCCTGCTCGATATTGGCTCGGGGCGCGGCGAATGGCTCCAACTTCTCGCGCAACAGGGATTCACCGCCGAAGGGATCGAAATCAACCCGCTGATCGCGGGCCAGGCACATGCCGCCGGATTGCAAGTCCATTGCGCCGACGCGCTCGACCACCTGCGCGGCCTCCCTGACAATTCCCGTGCCGCGATCAGCGCTTTTCACGTAGCCGAGCACCTGCCGTTCTCCTTGCTGTTCGCGCTGCTGGAGCAAAGCTGGCGCGTTCTCGCGCCCGGCGGGCTGCTGATCCTTGAAACCCCAAACCCCGAGAATCTGCTCGTCGGCTCCCATACCTTCTGGCATGATTTCAGCCACCAACGCCCGCTCACGCCCGCCGCCTTCGAGTTCCTGGTGCGCTTTCATGGCTTTGCCGCCGTGCGTCTGCGTCGCCTGCATCCCTATCCGGACGCAGCCAAGGTTGCCGGCGGCGACGCCCCGCAACTCGCCGCGCGCATCAACGGGCATTTTTATGGTCCGCAGGACTATGCCGTGCTGGCCAACAAACCCCCGGCCGAGGCGCCGGCAAGCGACCCAAGCGAGGACGAGACGGCGTGAATATTCTCGTCACCGCCAGCCACACGCCCTTCATCCATGGCGGCGCCAGCTACCTGGCCCAGGGTCTGGTGGCCGCCCTGCGCGCGGCCGGTCACCAGGTTGAACTCATGGGCTTTCCCTTCAGCTTCCAACCCGAACGGGACATCCATCGCCTGATGGACTTCTGTGCTGGACTCGATCTCAGCGCGCCCAACGGGCAACCGGTCGAGCGCGTCATCAGTCTGCAATTCCCCGGCTATGCGGTAGCGCACCCACATCACACCCTGTGGCTGATTCATCAGCATCGTTCAGTCTATGAACTCTACGATCCCAACACCGCGACACCCGAGCAGAGCAAGTTGCGCGAGGCAGTCATCGCCTTCGATCAGCGCTATCTTGCTCGTATCCCGGCGCGCTTCACCATCTCCCAGCGCGTCGCCGACCGCCTGCAAGACTACAGCGGCATCAGTGCCCGCGGCCTGCTGCATCCGCCAGCCTATGCCGAAGGTTACTACAATGCCGAGCCGCAACCCTATCTCTTCTGTCCCAGCCGGCTCGAGCAACTCAAGCGCCAGGATTTGCTGATCGAGGCCGCCCGGCATCTGCGCTCGCCCCTGGTCATCCTCATTGCCGGCACCGGTGGGCAGTTGTCCCGCTACCAGCAGTTGATCGACCAATATGGTCTGCATCGGCGTGTGCGCCTGCTCGGCAGCGTCAGCGAGGCGGAAAAAATCGCACTCTACGCCAACGCCCTGGCGGTCTTCTTCGCCCCCTTCGACGAGGACTACGGCTATATCACCCTCGAGGCCATGCTCGCCGCCAAGCCGGTCATCACCTGCACCGACTCCGGTGGCCCGCTGGAATTCGTCCTCCCCGACGAGACCGGCCGCGTGGTGCCTCCCGATCCCCAGGCCATCGCCGCCGCCATCGACCATCTCCACGCCGATCGCCAGGCTGCCATTGCCCTCGGCCGCGCCGGGCGCGCCCGCTACGAGGCCCTGCAATTGAGCTGGCCGCGCACCGTCGAGACACTGCTTGGCGTCTGAACCTCATGCGCGAACAGCTAGGCGAACAGGACAATTGCGCTGGTTCGTGCCCAACCGGGTCGGCCCCTGCTGCGCTGATCCAGGCCACGCCGGGGCTGATCGCCGCCCTGGTGCTTGGTCTGGTCGCTTTTCTGTTGGTCGTTGGCCCGCGAGCGCTGAACGCGCAAAACCTCGCCTGGCTCGAAGCCGGCGGCAGCGATCCCATCACCAGCTTCATCGGGTGGCACTT
Organism: Thiorhodovibrio winogradskyi; assembly: GCF_036208045.1. Taxonomy (NCBI): domain Bacteria; kingdom Pseudomonadati; phylum Pseudomonadota; class Gammaproteobacteria; order Chromatiales; family Chromatiaceae; genus Thiorhodovibrio; species Thiorhodovibrio winogradskyi. Next base: position 497,125 of record NZ_CP121472.1, read on the forward strand.
CTACCGGCATGCACCCTGGAGCTTCCCGCTCGGGCTGAACCCGAACTACGGTCTCGAGCTTGGCAACGCCATCGTCTATTCCGACTCCATTCCCCTGCTGGCGCTGCCGCTCAAGGCGTTCTCGTCCTGGATGCCCGAAACCTTTCAATACCTGGGCTGGTGGCTGCTCGGCTGCTTCCTGCTGCAAGCCGTCATGGGCTGGAAGCTTGCTGGCCTGCTCAGTGCCCGGATGGGTGTGCGCTTGCCGGCGGCCGGGCTGTTCGTCTTCGCGCCACCCATGCTATTGCGCATGCCCATGCACCCGAGCCTCGCCGCGCATGGATTGGTGCTCGCCGCGCTCTATTTTTGCCTGCGCTCCCGGCCCGAACGTCCCGCCTGGCTCTGGTTGGCGCTGCTGGTCCTTGCCGCCCTGGTCCATGCCTATTTGTTTGCCATCTGCGCCGCGCTCTGGTTGGCCGATCTCTCGGGCGCTCTGCTTGACGGCCAAATCCGCGCGCGCGCTGCTCTGCGCGAGATGCTTGCCGCGGCACTCTGTGTGCTGCTCGTCGCCTGGCAGGCTGGCTACTTCAGCATCGGCTCGCAATCCGCGATCGCCGGCGGCTATGGCTTGTACCGGATGAATGGCCTCAGCTTCATTGATCCTTCCGGCTACTCCTGGCTGGTGCCAGATATCCCCGAGCGTCCAGGCGACTACGAAGGCTTCAACTACCTGGGTCTCGGCGCGCTGGCGCTCTTCCTGGGGAGCCTGTTGGCGCCCTGGCTGCAGGCGCGTGCCGGCCGCGCGACGGATTCGCGGCCGCCCATGCCACTTGCGTTGCGCTGGCGCCGCCACGCACCTCTCGGTGTCATGCTTGTCGCGCTGTGGTTGTTCGCTCTCAGCCACCAGGTTGGCGTTGGGCCCTGGCAGTTCGAGCTGCCACTGCCCGATGTCCTGCTTGCCCTGGCTGGCGGTCTGCGCGCCTCGGGGCGCATGGCCTGGCCATTGTTTTATGTCCTGCTGTTCGCGCTGCTGGCCCTGGCCATCCGCCGTCTGCCCGCGCCCGCGCTGCCAGCATTGCTGAGCGCCGCCCTGCTCGCGCAGGTGGCCGACACCAGTGCTGGCTGGCTCGGGCCACGCGAGCGCATGGCCGCGCCGGCGCGCGCCGCGCTCTCCACCCCCTTGCAGGATCCTTTCTGGGCCGCGGCCGCGCGCCACTACCAGATACTGCGTCTGCTGCCACCGATGAACCTCCATCCCGACTGGGCCGATGTCGCCCCGGTGGCGGCCCGCTATCGGCTGATCACCGATGCCACCTACCTCGCGCGCACGGACCAGCATGCGCAAGCCGCCGCCCAGCGCCATGCCAGCGACCTGTTGAGCACGGGCGCCTTTGCGCGTGATACTCTCTATGTCCTCGAAGACCACCAGCTTAACGCCGCGCTTTTCAATGCCGATTCTCGCATTGACCTGGTCGCCATCATCGACGGCGTCCCCGTGGTCGCGCCCGGCTGGCTGGATTGCCCTAGGTGTCCCCAAGATTGGTTACCCGCGGCGCCGCGCTTGCCAGCATTGGCGCTGGCGAGTCCGCTCGCCTTCGGGCGCGACCAGCCGGGCAAGGCCTATCTCATTTCTGGTTGGTCCAACCCAGAGCCATGGGGTGTCTGGTCCGATGGACCAAGCGCGCGCTTGGTCCTGCCCTTGCCTCTGTTTAACAATCTGGCCGGCAATGTGAATGGCAATGCCAGGCCGGCCACTCCCACCCGGCTCCGGCTGACGGCCGGGGCCCTGGTGGAGTCGGCATGGCCCGCGCAGCGCCTCATTGCCAGTGTCAATGGCGAAGAGCTGGCAAGTGTCACGCTCCGGCGGCGCGACCCCGAAGCGATCGACATACCTCTGCCACCAAGGGTCTTGGCCGGTCATGATTGGCTTGATCTGCGTCTGAACCTTCCCGACGCTGTCGCGCCGGCAAAGCTCGCGCCAGGAGCCACCGATCAGCGCGCGCTTGGGCTTGCCCTGATCAGCCTGACCTTATTTTGATCCTGTCCATGCTTTGATCATGGCCGCGGCCGAGCGACGCAGGAAGCCTTGCGCACGCGCCAGCCAGGTCCGTCCCGATTCCCGCGCCGCCGCACTCCCGGCCATGCCGGGCTCTTGCGCGCTGCCCTCGGCGCGCGCGCGCGCCACCGGCCAGGCATCCTGTTCTAGCATCGCGGCCAACGCGTCCGCGCGCTCGCGCGGCATCATCAAAAAATCCCAGTAGTAGGCGTCGACCGTCTCAAGCCACTGATCGCGTGTCTCGAACCGATGGCCAAGCAGGTCGGCCAAGCAATAATTCCAGCGCTCCGCCAGATCGAACAAGTCGCCCGCCTCGTGCCCATAAGCCGTGAACGACGGCGAGCCGTATTCGACCGAAATCAAGGGTCGATAGCGCTGTATCGTTTGCTCGCCACCGGCCAGCACGTCAAGCTCGGCGCCCTCGACGTCGATCTTAATGAAGTCCAGCTGCCGAGGCGCTCGCTGGTCGGCGAACAGCGCGTCCAGCGAGGTCACATCCACCTCGATTTTCTCGAGTGTCGCGCCCGCCTCGTCGTTATAGCGGCGCCGACGCAAGCCGCTTTCCTCGCGCGCGCTGGTGTTGACGATAAATTTGGTGCGCCCCAGTTCACGACTCAGGGCGGCATGAATGATGCGCACCCCGGGGCGGCCGCCGAAAGACAGCATTAAATGCGCGCATTCCTGCGGTAGTGGCTCGACAATGAGCAAATCCCTTGCCCCCAGGATATCCAGCAATACCCGCGCATGGCGCCCGGCGTGCCCGCCCACGTCCACCGCGCTCGAGCCCCGCGGCAAAACCCGGCAATAAGCCCGTTCCAGCGTCTGTTCCCAGTCCCAGTGCAGGACATCCGCGGCCTCGGCCCGCAAGCGTACAAGATACTCCGCCGCCGTCTCCATCGCGCTCTCCCAAAAAATAGTCAGTCAGGAGCGCGCACCTTAGCAGAATCAGCCGCCATTCCGCATGGTCGCCGAGGGCCTTCAGCGGTTCCAAAGGGCGCGTTGCGGCACTCAATGTATGGCCCGGTGGTCAGTAGCCGCGCCATCCCGGCGCGTTATGAAGCGGCTGGAAGCCGCTGCCACACCAGAGGAGCCCCCAAATTTCGACTTGCTGTCGTCAATGGCGCCAAGGGTGCCAAGGGTGCCAAGGGGTATACTGGGCCAATGGACTTGAAAGAAAGCAACCTCCTCGGCGACGGCATTGCCCGGCACTGGTACTACCGCGCCAAGGCGGCGGCCGTGCAGCGCCTGTTGCGCGGGCGCGCGCCTGCCGCCATCCTCGATGTTGGCGCGGGTTCGGGATTTTTTTCCCGCCACCTGTTAACACATACCAGCGCAAACCTTGCATGGTGTGTCGATACCGGGTATGACAGTGACAGTCAGGAGGAACACCAGGGAAAGACATTGTACTTCCAGCGCGAGCTCAGCCCGGTGCCAGCGGATCTCATTTTGCTGATGGATGTGCTCGAGCATGTCGATGACGATGCCGCGCTGCTGCGCGCGGCCCTGGCTGCCAGCACCGCGACCGACGCGCGGATTCTGATCTCGGTTCCCGCCTTCCAGTGGCTGTGGAGTGGCCATGACGATTTTCTCGGTCACCAACGCCGTTACCGGCTGCGGCAACTGACCAATCTGGTCACCAGCGCCGGCCTGGTGATCGAGCAGGCTTGCTACTACTACGGCCTGCTCTTCCCGCTTGCCGTGGCCACTCGCTTGCCCGCGCGTATCCAGTCGCGGCAACCGCGTTCGCAGTTGCGTGCCCAGGGTCCATTGACCAACCGGCTGCTGCTTGCCTGCTGCCATGCCGAGTTGCCGCTGCTCGCCCATAACCGCCTCGCGGGCCTCAGTGCGTTTTGCCTGGCCCGCGCCGGGCGCGGCTAGGGCGCCCGCCACCTATTGCGCCGACCCCACATGCCTCCCGATCTCACCATTCTCGTTCCGGTCCTGAATGAAGCCGACTCCATCCGGCCCTTTCTCGCCGGACTCGATGCCGCCTTGGAGCAGGAGACCAGCGCGGGCCTGCGCTTGGAGATTCTATTCATCAACGATGGCTCCAGGGATACAACACTGGAGCGTCTTTTGGAAATCCAGCAAGTGGACACGCGCCTGCGGATCATCGACCTCAGCCGCAACTTCGGCAAAGAGGCCGCCCTGGCCGCGGGTCTGCAACGGGCAGGCGGGCGGGCCGTGGTTCCCATGGATGTCGATTTGCAGGATCCGCCGGGGCTGATTCCGGACATGCTGTCCCAGTGGCGCGCTGGTGCCGAAATGGTCCTCGCCCGTCGCCGTGATCGCAGCACCGACTCCTGGTCCAAGCGCCTGAGCGCGCGCTGGTTCTACCGCCTGCACAATGCCATCTCCGAGATCGAAATACCCGATAACGTGGGCGATTTCCGCCTGCTCGACCGACGCGTGGTCGACGCCATCAATGAACTGCCGGAATCCTGCCGCTTCACCAAAGGGCTGTTCGCCTGGGTCGGCTTTCGCACCGTGGTGATCGACTATGTCAGGGCGCCGCGTGCTGTCGGAACGAGCAAATTCAGCGGTTGGCGACTATGGAACTTTGCTTTGGAGGGCATTACCAGCTTCAGTACCGTGCCCTTGCGTATCTGGACCTACCTGGGGTTTGCCGTCGCGGCTGGCGCCTTCCTGTATGGATTCTTGATTACGCTGCTGGTGCTGCTGCGGGGCGTCGATGTGCCTGGCTATGCCTCCCTTATCGTCCTCATGGCTATTCTGGGTGGGTTGCAACTGGCTGGAATTGGCATTCTGGGCGAATATCTGGGCCGCGCCTATCTCGAAACCAAGCACCGTCCGGTCTGCATCGTGCGCGAGGTACATGAGCCGCGTGATTCCCATGTCTAACACCCAAGGCCAACTGCTGCGGGAACTGGCCACCGCGGTTCGCTTTGGCCTAGTTGGCCTGGTCGCCACCGCCACCCATCTGGTCAGCGTCTATCTGTTGGTGTCTAGCCTCCAATTGCCGCCGCAACTTGCCAATCTGTTGGCCTTTGTGCTGGCCTTTGGGGTCTCCCTGGTCGGCCACCAGCACTGGACCTTTGCCGCGCGCGCCGATCCGCGTCAGGCCAGAAGACGTTTTTTCCTGGTTGCGGTGGCGGCCTATGCCGCCAACAGCCTGCTGTTGGGTGTGCTGCTGCGCATGGCCGATGTCGCGCCAGCGCTTAGCGCGGTGCTGGCGGCAAGTTGCGTGCCTTTGTTTAGCTATCTGGCCAGTCGACTGTGGGCCTTTGTGCCCGCGAGATGAGTGAGAGCGGGTCAGGCCCCGGGTTCTGCCCCGGGTTCATTTTGGGCCTCATTTGGAGCCTGGCGCGCGCGGTATTCTGGCGAGGCATGGAGCGCGGTCAGAAAATGCTCCGGGGTCAAGCGTCCGCTCTCCAGGGCGTGGCGATAAAACTCCAGTCCCTCGGCATCTGCCGCGCGTCCGAGCAGGCTTTGGTAGCTGGCGGCGATCAGCGCGCCTGGTTCCCGGATGCGCAGGAGTGCCGTGCATGGGTCGGGTTCGCGTCGCGCGCATTTGCGCGCCACGCCATCGAACAGCCAATCGTCCATCACTGTCACGGAGACCAGGTCAAAGCCGGCCGCGGACAGTGCCGCTGTCAGGGTCAAGTGCGTGAAGCTGTTGAGGTGATAATCGCCAGGGTAGGCTTGGGTACCGAACAAACACTGCAACAAGGCCTCATGCCGCGCCGCGGTTTGATTTTCCTCCAGCTCGAACAGCTTGGCCAGATCGAGCAGGCTGGGCACGCGAAAATGCAGCAGGCCGTCCATTTCCAGCAGGCGGTTCCATTCCCGCAGCAGCGCCGGGAGGCGGAAGCGCGACAGGTGCTCCAACACATCCTGGGCCAGTATTTCCGTGTAATAGTCCGCGGGAAGCATGCTTAGATCGCAGACGTCAGCCACCAGGTCGGGAGAGTGCAAGGCTTGAAAATCGACGTTCAGATAGCCTTCTAGCCGAGTGAAGCCGCAGCCAAGATTAAGCCGCCGTGGAAAGGATGTGTAATCGAATTCCTCGGCTTGTTCACTGGTGGTTGTCATCATCCCTTCATCCCCTCGCATGCGATCACAGGCGCGACCATACCAGAATCCGCGCGGATCCGGTATAGTTCGCGCCTGCCATCGCCGCCCTGCCAGGGTTAAACGCCGCCTCGCTCAAGCGCCACCGCCGTCATGCAAGCCCTCTCCACCGCCGTCGCTCCCTTGGTCGAGTATCTGCGCCAGCATCCGCGGGCTGGCGCCGACTTGGTCGAGCAATGCCGCGCGCTGCCGGCGATCGAGCGGGCGCTCCTGGATGCCTTTGGCGTGCGCGTCACCGCACCGGACTTTACCCGTCAAGTGCAAACCCGCACCAGCCCCGCCCTCCTTGAGCGACTGCTGCGCCGCATCCTCGACCAATGGGAACAACTGGGGCAGCGCGAGCCGCACTGGTCGGTCCTGACCCACGCCGAGTACTACCAGGAGCGGCTCGACAGCGCCACCCTGGCCAATTTCTACAACACCGGCCGCATCGAGGCCGGGCGTCTGGCCCTGTTGCGCGATTGTTTCAACCTCACCCCGCCCGGCTCTGACCTGATCGACTTTGGCTGCGGCGTCGGGCGCATTGCCACCCACCTGCTGGAGCAGGGCTACCGGGTGCTTGGCGTCGACATCTCGGCGGGTAACCTGAGTGCCGCCCGCCAACATCTCCAGGCGGCGGGGCATAGCTTCACCACCCTGCATCTGCGGGACATGGCGGCGCTCGACGCCCTGCCGCGCGCCTCGGTGGTCTTTAGTTATGGCACCTTGCAGCACAATCCGCCGCCCGTGCAGCGCTACCTGCTCGCGCGCCTGTTGCGGCAACTGCGCCCCGGCGGCATTGCGCTCTTCCAGTTACCCACCTATCAACCAGGATACAGGTTCGAGGTCGCCTCCTACCTTGCCGACCCGCCGCGAACGCTCATGGAAATGCATTGCCTGCCCATGTCCGCGGTGCTCGCCACCCTGCGCGGCGCCGGCATGGCACTGCTCGACGTGCAACAGGACGACTGGACCGGTGGCGACTTTCAAAGTCACAGCTTTCTCGCCGTCAAGCCGGACGAGGCCGCCGCATCCGACCCGCCCCGGCCGTTCTCCCAGTCCTTCTCCCAGTCCTTCTCCCGACCCTCTCCCAATCCTTCTCATAGTGGTTCCAGCGCATCGGCCCCAAGTGCATGAAAATCGCTCTGATCGCCCCTAGCCCCGTGCCCTTCGCCATTGGCGGGGCTGAAAACCTCTGGACCGGCTGGCTCGCCGCCCTCAACGCCGAGCCCGGCGTGCAGGCCGATCTCATCAAGCTGCCCTCGCCCGAGCGCGACTTCTGGGAGATCGCCGCCAGCTACCGCCGCTTTGCCGAACTGGACCTGACCCACTTCGACCGCGTCATCAGCACCAAATACCCGGCCTGGATGGTCGCTCACCCCGATCACCACCTCTTCCTGCAGCACAAACTGCGCGGTCTCTACGACACCTGGCCCGCGCGCCTCGACACGCGCGTGCACTGCGACCATCCCAGTGTCACTCGCCTGCTGCGCCTGCTGGCCAGCGCGCGCGGGCGTCGCGCGGCCCTGGCCGACATGTTCGCCGCGCTTGACGATCTTCGCGCCGTCGCGCCCGCGCTGCCTCCAGCGCTGTTCCATCTCCCCGGCGCGCTCATCCGCACCCTGGTGCATGAACTCGATGCCATCGGTCTGTCCAAGACCGCCATTCGCCGCTACGCCGCCATCTCCGCCACCGTGGCCGCGCGCGCGGACTACTTCCCGCCCGAGGTCGACCCCAGTCGGGATGTGGCCATTCATCATCATCCCAGTCTGCCGCGTCCGCTGGCCGAGCCGCATCCGGACATGCCCCCGGGGGCGATCTTCACCGCCAGCCGGCTTGACGCGCCCAAGCGCATCGACTGGATTATCCGCGCCTATCTCAAGGCCGGGCTCGAGCGGCCGCTCGCCATCGCCGGCGACGGTCCCCAGCGGCAGGCTTTGTTCCAGCTGGCCGGTCAGCATCCCGGCATTCGCTTGCTCGGGCGCCTGACCGACGCCCAGCTTGCCGCCGCCTACCGCGACTGTGCCTACGTGGTCTTTGTGCCGGACCGCGAGGACTACGGCCTCATCACCCTGGAGGCGCTGCAGGCCGGCAAGCCCGTGATCACCCTGAGCGACAGCGGCGGCACCACGGAACTCATCCGCGACGGCCACAACGGCCTGATTGCCGCGCCCAACGAAAAATCCCTGGCCACCGCCATGAGCCGGCTCGGCGCGGACAGCTCCCTGCGCGAGCGCCTCGCCGCCGCCGCCGCGCCCAGCGTCGCCCACATCTCCTGGCCAGGATTGGCCCGCGCCTTCGTCCATCCCCAGCCGCGCATCCTGGTGGTCAACACCTTCAGCATTCATCCGCCGCGTAATGGCGGTCAATTGCGCATGTTCCAGCTCTATCGCCAGCTTGCCGCCGGAGCCGACCGGGGTGCTGGCCGGGGTGCCGACCGGGGTGCTGGCCGGGGCGCCGACCTGCGCCTGGTTAATCTATGCCACGCCAATGCCCTACCAGGTCAACGCGCGCTCGCTCCCGGCCTGGTCGAGCATGTCATTCCCATGAGCCCCGCCCACGCGCGTGCCGAGCGCGCCCTGCAAGGCCAGCTTGGTGCATCCTGCGGAGATATCGCCGCCCTGCTGCATCCGGAGCTGACCCCCGCCTGGCTCGCGGCCATCGCCGATGGCTGCGCCTGGGCCGACTGCGTCATTGCCTGCCATCCCTATGCCTACCCGGCAATACGCCGCCTTTGGGATGGACCCGTGGTCTATGAATCCCTGAATGTCGAACTCGACCTCAAGCGCGCGATCTACCCCGAGGCCGCCGCTGTCCTCGAACAGATCGAACGCATCGAGGGAGACTGCGCCCGCCAGGCCCCGCTCGTCACCTGTTGCAGTGAGCAGGACGCCTCGCGCATGGCCCAGCTTTACGGGCTGGCGACCCCGCCGATTGTCGTGCCCAACGGCGTCGATGCCGGCAGTTATGCGTCGCCCTCACACCAGGCCAGCCAGGCTCTGCGCCAGCGTCTTGGACTTGGCGACACCCAGGTGGCGCTCTTTGTCGGTAGCCTGCACGGCCCCAACATCGCGGCCCTGCGCGCGCTCTATCCCATCGCCAAGGATCTGCCGGACCTGCTCTTCGTCGTCCTTGGTAGCGTGTGCGAGGCTGCCGATCTCGCGCCCCCACCCGCCAACCTCTGTCTGATCGGGCGAGTGAGCGACCAGGAACTGCGCGTCTGGCTTGCCGCGGCCAGTGTCGGCATCAACCCCGTGGAGACCGGCTCGGGCACCAACCTCAAGCTGCTGGAATATGCCGCCGCGGGACTGCCCATTCTCAGCACGGCCTTTGGCGCGCGCGGCGGCATCCTGCAAGCTGGGGAGCACTTCGTTCAGGCACCCTTGGCGGAGTTTTCCGCCGCCTTGCGGGAACTGCTGTCGCCAACCGCCGCTGTCGAACGCGCCAGACGTGCCGAGCGCGCCCGAGCCCGCGCTCGCGAGCGGGGAGACTGGCGGCGTATTGCCGCCGACTATGGCCTAGCCCTCTCCGGCGTGATCAACCCAGGCTAGGATGTCAAACACGCCTGTTGCTTTTGAGCGACAAATTTCTGTGTTTGTGACGAAAAGCACAAATATTTCAGAGACGGTGTTGACAGCCTTATTAGGTGCGCTATACCCTAGCGCGGAACATTGGGCGAGAAAGTCGCGCCCCGGCTTTACCGGTCTTAAACCCGTGCCCTCATCACGCCAACCCAGCCCAGTCAAACAAACCCAGTCAAACAAGCCCAGTCAAACAAGCCGAGCCAACCCAGCCAAGTCAAACGAGTCGAGCCAACCCAGCCCAGTCGAACAAGTCGAGCCATCATTTCAGCGCGACCAGCAACCAGATTCCCGATACCCGTGTTATCTATCAGCTCGAATTCTTTACGGTTGTGCCTCACCTCGTCCGGTCAGGCCGCTTCATGCTGGATGCATCATGCCGGCAACATCAAGGCAGGCCTCAGCCGATCACGCTCCAGTCGATCAGGCTCCGCCCAAACAATCACGCCGCGCCCGGCGGCAGGTTGCGATCCGCGCCTCCCCCGCGAATCGCATTTTCTTGCAACCCGACCGCGCGGTCCGCGGCCACCCCCCCTTGACAATCTTAGTTTCCAAGATCATCACCAGCGCAAGCGCACTGGTGTATAATCGATGGTTAACCCAGTTTAGTTTGTGATTTCCACGCTTAAGCAAAGAGGATAGCATCATGGCACTTGACACCGTCGTTGCCCAAAACATCTCCTGGATCTACATCGGCGCCTTCCTGCGTCCACCCACCCCCTCGTCCAACCCGGCTTTCAACGATCCCACTGGCTTGGAGTTTTGGACCGAACAGTGGTTCAATCCAGCCAGCATTTACTACCAGGATTACGATGCAATCGCTTCCGCCTTCGTCGCATCGACGGAGTTCGCGCAAAGATACGGTAGCAACCTGACCGACGCCGACTTTGTCTCCCAGCTTTACCGCAACATGCTTGGCCGCGAGCCCGAGGAAGGAGGTCTGGATTTCTGGACCGAGCAGCTTGCCGCCGGTCGCTCGCGCGGCGAGATCCTGACCGACTTCGCCTTCTCGCCAGAAAATCAGGCAAATTTCGCCAATCAGCAGTTCGTCGACAGCGCTGACAGCTTTATCGCGGCCACCAACGCGGGAGAAACCCCGGATGACTGGCTGGTCGGCAACCCATCGCTCGACCCCGGCAAGGAAGTGCCCAATCAAAACACCTTCACCCTGACCGAGAAGGTGGTCACCTCCTCAACCTACGCCCTCGACGGGATCGACTTCACCAGCCTGCAGGAAATGCTGGCCTACGCGGCGGAATACCGGAACCTGACCGCCCAAGACCAGCCAGAAAGCGCCGCGGGCGGCCTCAATATCAACGTTGACGAGGACGTGGCCTGCTGTTTTGATACCGAATTCCTGTGGCAGATTGAACAGCTGGCTGAAGACGTCGACACAGCCATCGGCGGCAATTCCGATACCGCTGACGACGGCATCATCAACACCGTCAACTTCCTGCCCGCTCACCTGACGACCAGCCGTGCCAACGAAGCGGTCATGGAAGCTGGTCTGACCGGCGACATGGACAACATCATCATCGCCGGCACCCCCTACCCGCTGCATCAGGCCTACATCAACGGTGGTGGCGGCTACAACGTGCTGGAAGTGGACATGAAAGGTCCATTTGCCCAGCCCAAGCAGCTCTACAACATCCAGGAAATCCGCGTCCAGAACCTCACCAACTACTACGATGTCGATGGCGACGACTACGACAACCTGCTGATCAATGTATTCGATGGCGCGGTCGACAGTATTTTCGATGTCTCGCGCGCGCGCGATCTCGTGAGGCTCGTGATCACCGAATCTGGCTCGGACGGCGCGCTGACCCTGCTCGGTGTGCAAAATTATGCCACCGCCCGTTTCGAGGGTAACTTCGAGCAGGACGTCACCCTCCACTACGGCGCTGGGCAAGGCGACGAACTCCAGCTCGAGATGGCCAATGTCACCTCAACCGGGGTCATTGGTATCGCCCACAACGTGGGTGCCCTGGAAATCTTCTCCGAGGGCCGTTCCAACGTCCTCGAGAATGTGAACTTCGGCACCTACTTCCAGCAACTGACCGTGACAGGCACGGCCTTGCTGGCGATCGAGGGAGACCTGAATTTCGCCTGGGGCGAAGCCTACATTGATGCGTCCGAAAACACGGGCGGTCTGCGAGTGAACGTCGCCGACCTGGGTGACGATGGCTTGGATACCGTTGTCATCATGGGCTCTCAGGCCAATGACGCCATTGAGCTTGAAGGCGTAAACGATGGTGCGCTGGTCAACATCAACACCAATACTGGTAATGATCGCCTGACGATTACCGAGGGTCTCAGCGCCGGTGCTGGCTCCGTACTGACTGGCGAAAACCTGACTGTCACGGTCGAGGCCGATGCCGATCTTCGTCTGGCGGACATCAGCGGCGTCGCGCGCTTCGTCATTTCCGCCGATGGTGGCTTGCTGCTGACACAGGCGCAGGTCCAAGCGCTGGGAGCGGCAGTTTTCGCCGCCGATCACAACGACATTCCGGTCCTTTCGATCGAAGTCAGCGAGGCGGGCACCGTCTTGTCCGACCTGATCGATCTGACCGCGCTCGACAGCGACGTCAAGCTGGCCTTTAACGTTCTGGCGGGTGCCAGCCTCGACCTGACCGCGGAAGAACTCCATACCTATGTCGCGAACAATGGAATCGTGGGCGAGGGTGTGGTCAATCTGACCGAGGTTGGACTTGGCTTCGATCCTGAGAACGTAGCCGGTATTGTCATCGGCGAGGGCGTCGGTACGATCGATCCTGACTTTGAAGGAACCCTTAACGTTACCCGAACGGCGGATGGATTCGAGCGTCCAGTCGCCGCGGCAGACACCGACATTCTGCTCATTGACACCACGGATACCGGTGGGGTAACCGTTAACGCAAACGACCTGCAAGACATAGTCGACGACGAGGACGAATTCTCCACTCTCGCCGAGACCGTTGTGATCAAGGGCAGCGACGACATTACCTTCAATGTGCCGGTCGAGATGCTGGCGGACGGATTCAGCCTCGACTTCTCCGAACTGACCGGCGGGCTGAACGATCTCACCATTGATAAGTTCAACAACGTTGCGGAAGTCATCGGCAACGGTGCTGGTGAGCGCATTGACGTCATGCTCGAAGGCGATGTCGCGGAGGAGGGAGCGGACACCGGTCTGCTCACTTCCGGTGTCGCGACCTATGTCGTCGTGGATATCGACGACTCCGAGAACGACGATGGCGACGATGACGAGGATACCGTCAGCTTCCACTTGTGCGACAACACCCAAGGTGTCACCACGATCGGCTTGCAGGGCAACATGGGTAAGACCCTGACCTTCACCAATGTTCCTTGGGGCGCGGTCAACCCGACCATCCTGTTCGAGGGCGACGGTTACGGTAACTGGGACGAACTGCCCAAGGCAGCCGGCAACCCGGATGAGTCAAACGTCGGCACCATTGTTACTGAATACTTCTTTGATGGTGCACCGGCCAGGGTACTGATGAACAATCAGGGCAACGCTCCAGGCCAGACCAGCACCGGCGAGCCGCGGCCCATCGCGGTTGACAGCATCACGCTGGACAATGCCAAAAGCGTCGAGATCACCATAGAGGATGGCAACGGCATCATCTACAACCTGACCGATAATGGCAGCGGCGAGGGCCTCGAGGACGTCACCATCATCAGTGGCGCTGACGTGACCCTGCACCTGGATGGGCAGGAACGCGCGAACGACCCCGATGGTGACTGGTTCGATAGCATCGACGCGAGCGCGGTTGATGGAACCATGACCTTGCATGTGGAAGGTGACGTCGACTTCAGCGGCACCGAATTGACTGGCATTGAGTCCGTGGTTCTGGAAGATGGCGTGACCGTCACCATGACCATCGCCCAGATCAACGACATTGGCGTGGCCAATATCATGGTCGAGAATGAAGACGACGAAGCGACCCTGAACATTGGCGAGTACGATGGCTCGGCCTTCGACTTCAGCAGCCTGGAGATGGATGGCATTGAGGTCGATACTGTCACCTTTGTTGCGGACATGGATATCACGGTGGATGCCACCACAGACTTCACCGGCATTGATGTGCTGGTTGTGCCAGAAGGCACCAACGTCGTGATCTCCGCCGTGCAATTCAAGCAATTGGTAGAGGGTGGCGCGACCATCGTCACCGAAGGAGTTCCTGGCGATGATGACCAAGGCACGGTGACCGTCGATCTCGACGGCGACCTAGAGATTGGCGCGGATGACCTGGCCACCATGCTCAACGGGCTGGATCGTGCCAACCTGACCTTTGCCATGGCCGATGGCGAGACCCTCGACGTTAGCTCATTCGCCTTGGCCGATGGTCTGCAGGTGACGGGTGAGGACGGCGCGGCCACCACGCCGTTGGTGAACTTCAGCTTTGACAGCCCGCTCGATAACGACGCGCGCTTCAATGACACGATCGATGTGGCCGGCTATGGAACCCAGCCTGAAGACGGGCCCGGGCCTGCTGTTGACCTTCGCATCCAGGATAGTCTGCTGAATAATTTCTGGATCGACGCCGACAATAACGGCATTGAAGGGGCCGACGAAAATAGTCAATCCATCGAAGATTTGCTCGAGAACTTGGAGAGTGCGAACATCCTCAACATCTACCGCGATGAGGTGGATGAAGAACTTGATCCGCGTGATCGGGATGTCGTGGTTGAATCCAACGCGGTTCCTGAAGGTATTGAATTCAGTGCCGAAGGGGCACTGGCGGATTATGTACGTTCGATTGATCTCACCCTGGAAGCCGACGCCGACAACTCCGCTAGCATCGACGGAGACCTGTTGGTCAACGACGGTCTTGTTGAAGAGAACTTCACCCTGCTCACGATTCACACGGTTGATACCGATGGAGCGGCTGCCGATCCTGTGACCATCAACGGTGACATCTACAGCGAAGGCGACGATGGCGCTGGCAACGATGGTGACCTGCTGACAGCAACCATCAACGCGGCGGTGGATCTCGTGATGAGCGGTAGCCTGATCTTCAGCGCGCTTGAGGCAGGCGGCGAAGCGACGCTCAAAGTCGCAGGCGATGCCGATGTGACCATGAAGTCGGTCGATGCAGGGTTCAATGTCGCCGCCGTGACTTTCGATACCGCGGGTTACACCGGTACCCTGACCCTGACCGGCGGCTCCGATGCCATTGAGATGGGCGATGCGGCTTCACTAGTGTTCTCGGGCAGCGGCGACATCGTGCTCGACACCGATGACGGCGCGGGGAATAACGGAATCGAAGGTGACGACCTCACGAGCATCGACGCAAGCGAGCACACCGGCAGCCTGACCCTGAGCGTGATCGAGTCTGTCTCCGAGACTGACTTTACCTTCACAACGGGCACCGGCACTACCACGGCCACCCTCAGTGCCATCCTCGAGGCTGATCCGGATGCCGATCCGGCAGAGCCGGGCTGGTCGCTGAATGTTGGTGCCAACACGACCTTAACCCTGAGCGGCAGCACCTTCAATTCCGGTGCACTGGCCATCGCTGGGGCGGGCACTGTGGTCTTCGACGGCGACGGCAATGAGGTTGACCTGACGGGCTTGGTCGATGTTGATGGCAATTCCTTGCTGAATTTCAGCTCCGACACCACCATCGAACTGGCTCCCGATACCCAGCTGTCCTTGACCGCTGAGCAGCTCAACGATTTGAACGAGGCCGGCGTGACCTTCACCAAGCAGCCCTTCGATGAGGGTGAGGGTGAAACCGAGGCCGTGATTACTGTCACGGGTGTCAACGGAGACCTGACCGCCGCCAATGAGGATCTAGACGAGGATCTGGATCTCACCCAGGCAGACGAATTGGTACTCTCAGGTGATGCGACCTTGACGGGTGAGCAAGTCTCTGGCAGGGAGGTGACGGGTAACTTCAATCTCACTCTGACCGAAGTGACGGCAGATACCGACCTCACTGGTGTTGATGTCGGTGGAGATCTGATCGTCCAAGCAGGCGATGCGGAAACGGAACTGACCCTTGCCGCGACGGCAATCAGTGGTATCACCATGACAGTTCAAGGGGCCGCGCTTGGCGTCCTGACCGTCTCAGGTGTCGAAGACGTTGTTATCGCAGAAGGCGAAGCCAACGAAGGAGATATCGATGCGGACTTCTCCAACCTCACGGTCGATCTGTTTGATGACGACGACCCCGCGACGGATGAAGAGGTTGTGTTTGAGCTGGATTCCACCGGTGACCAGCACCTCAATGGCGCTGACTTTGGTGCGTTACTGGGCCACGGGACGAGATGGTTGGACATCAGCGGCACTGGCACAGTGACGGAAGAGAACGAAGAGCTAACAACCGGCGGTTCGATTGAGATCGGAGAAAACGCGACCGTATCCGTGACTGCAGAGAGGTTAAACGTTGGTGGTGTCGCTGCCGCAGTTGATGCGGGCGAAGGCAGGCTGGAGGTGAACGACCTTGGCGCTGCCGTGGTGACAGTCGATACCGATATCGCGTTCGAAAACGTGAACTACGAGATGACGTTTACCGATCAAGCCGGTACTGAACTTGTAACCATCCAGAACTTCACGGCAGATTCCGCTACGGCGCAAGACATCCTGAACTTCTCCGCAGCACTGCCTGAAGGCGCTGATCATGACATGACGAAGTTGGAATCATTGATTAGTACCGTCAATCAGACAGGCTCCAACAGTATCGTTGTGCTGGCTATCGAGGATGGAGGAGCCCTTCAGACGGTTGATAGCGCAGCTCAGCTAGCTACAGCTCTGACGGATGGCGGCGTTTTTGTCGATGGCGTCACAGCTAATTTCGGCTTCGATGGTACAAGGATCTTCATGGCCGAGGACGCCGCTGGCAACACTGATGTCTATCTCTGGGAAGACAGCGTTGGTGGTGATGGTGTAGTTCAAGATGGAGAATTGTCATCGGTAGCTACAATTGAAGCGGTGGGTGTGGCAAGCTTTGTTGACGGAAACTTTGCGATCGCTTAATCCAACTGCTTTGAGCAAGGGAAATGGGTAAAGTGATCGTTGTAAAACGGTGAAGACCGGGTAAGCACCCCGGCTGGTCACGATACCCATTGGCAAAACAACCCCGCTCCCGAATCCTCGGGGCGGGGTTTTTCATTTGGGAATTGCAGGGACGGGAATTGCAGGGACAGTATACTTAATTCTCCTCAATGATCTCGCTGGCTACCGGAATTCCGGGGACATAGGATTTAAAGTGGACTTAAAGGGGCCATGTCCGAATACATTTTCGAGCTACTCACCGGGCGCGGCACATGCCAAGCCCGGCACCCCTTGACCTGAAGGGCACGGATGCCCGCACCCTTTTCCAACCCCGCTCCCGTTCATTCGGGGCGGGGTTTTTCGTGTTTGGAGTTGGCGTGGCGCGCCGTTCGCGGCGAAAGCCGCTCCCACTCTCACCCACGCCACCAAATCGGCTAAACTCCCCTCATGACAGCTGACACCCAAATGCCCGATAACGGCGCGCGCTGGAATTGCAGGGACAGTATACTTAATTCTCTTCAATGTTCTCGCTGGCTACGAATCAATATGGTCATACGAATTAATAGCAAGGTAGGATGGGTTGAGCGCGAGCGAAACCCATCACACCCCAAGCCTGAGCACAACTCAAACGCCCCTGTGGAAACACCGGGGCGTTTTTTTTTCGTGCTGATTTGGTGCCATCGGGCGGGAATGATGGGTTTCGCTTCGCTCTACCCATCCTACGGTGACGGGGTCAATCGTCTTCGTCGGGGGGGGAGCGTGAATGGTCCGATGGTGTCGGCACACCAATTGGGGGGATAAATGCCTTGGGAATTGCAGGGACAGTATACTTAATTCTCTTCAATGTTCTCGCTGGCTACGAATCAATATGGTCATACGAATTAATAGCAAGGTAGCAAGGTAAGATGGGTTGAGCGCGAGCGAAACCCATCACACCCCAAGCCTGAGCACAACTCAAACGCCCATGTGGAAACACCGGGGCGTTTTTTTTTGCGTGCTGATTTGGTGCCATCGGGCGGGAATGATGGGTTTCGCTTCGCTCTACCCATCCTACGGTGACGGGGTCAATCGTCTTCGTCGGGGGGGAGCGTGAATGGTTCGATGGTGTCGGCACACCAATTGGGAATTGCAGGGACAGTATACTTAATTCTCTTCAATGTTCTCGCTGGCTACGAATCAATATGGTCATACGAATTAATAGCAAGGTAGCAAGGTAGGATGGGTTGAGCGCGAGCGAAACCCATCACACCCCAAGCCTGAGCACAACTCAAACGCCCCTGTGGAAACACTGGGGCGTTTTTTTTTCGTGCTGATTTGGTGCCATCGGGCGGGAATGATGGGTTTCGCTTCGCTCTACCCATCCTACGGTGACGGGGTCAATCGTCTTCGTCGGGGGGGAGCGTGAATGGTCCGATGGTGTCGGCACACCAATTGGGGGGATAAATGCCTTGGCGCACGGCGCGATGGAATGACGAATGCGGCCACTTGCCCGGTTGCTTGACGTATCCGTGCCGCACCGGGTTGAAATGGATGTAATGGAATCGGTTGTTGAATCCCCGTTGGTCGCGGACGCTATGTTCCCAAAACCGCCGCTGCCAAATCCCGCGCTCGCCCTTGGCTTGACGGCTGGCCGACAACCGTTCGCCCGGGGGGATTGTGCGCGAAAACGCCGCCTTGATTAGCCGCCAACGGGTACTGTAATCCCAATCCCCCGGCGGCAACGTCCACAACGCATGCAAATGATTGGGCATGATCACAATGGCGTCGATGGCGAACGGATGCGCCGTCATCACCGCGCGAAACACCGCGCGTAACGCGCCGACCTGTTCCACCAGCAACCGACTTTCCGGATCGCGCAACTTCACCGTGAAAAAATACGTCCCGCCCGCCACCCGCATCCGCCGATAATTCGTCATGGCATCTCCCTCCCATCCGTTATTTCCCGACAACATGCCCAGCTCCCGTAGCAAGGGAGGAATTGCAGGGAATTGCAGGGACAGTATACTTAATTCTCTTCAATGTTCTCGCTGGCTACGAATCAATATGATCATAAGAATTAATAGCGAATTAATAGCAAGGTAGGATGGGTTTGGGCTTAAAGGAGCCAGGTTCGAATTCATTTTTAAGCCACCCACCGGGCGCGGCACATGCCAAGCCCGTCACCCCTGACCTGAAGGGCACGGATGCCCACACCTTTTTCAAACCCCGCTCCCGTTCATTCGGGAATTGCAGGGACAGTATACTTAATTCTCTAAAATGATCTCGCTGGCTACGAATCAATAAGGTCATACGAATTAATACGAATTAATAGGGCCAGTGCGGCCTGGCAAGGCCGCGTGTTCTAGCGGGTTAGAGTCCCGCCTGGGTCATCGTGAGCCGCGAGCCCAGTATCAAGTCTTGCGGCGCGAAGGGTAACTGACGCGACGATGCGTAGGCGTGAAAACAGGCGAGGTGCAAAGGTAACGGGTGAAGCCGACCCTGAAGGTGTAGAGCCCCGAAAATTACGTTGGAGAGTGCCGACGGGTTTGGCCCCCCGGCAGGCAACAATGCATGTCGCGTCACTGGTCAGTGGCATGGATACTCCCCGGGGTCCGAGGCCGTGTCGAGCCTTATATTGAGAGCACGTGGTAACCAGGGAGATCCGTGCATCGGTCCGCTGGAGGCGGGCACCGGCGAACAAGTGTAAAAAGCGAGGACGCCGGCGGTGGTGCACGGAAGTCGGAGCCACTCGTAAGAGCGATGACGCCCGGTAATGCGGGTCGAGCATAAGGGGTGGCGGTCTGAGATAACGTGACAGTGACACACGTCCCTACGCTGAGAGGACTAAGAGCGTGACAACCAAACTGAAACGTTTCACACTGAAGGCGCGCGAGGAACTGCGCACGCGGTTCACCTCCCTGATGGGGTTGTTGTTTGATCCCGAGGGGTTGCTTGATGAGCTTCGGACGCCAAGACGGACGCCCCGATTGGGCACAGGGCGCCCGGAGTTGATGGGGTAAGAAAGGAGGACTATGCCAAGGGCCTATTGGCTCGCTTGGAGGACTTGTCGGCACGGATACGCCGACTGGGCTATCGGCCGCAACCGGTGCGGCGAACCTACATCCCGAAAGGGGACGGACGCATGCGTCCGCTGGGTGTTCCGAGTTTTGAGGACCGTCTGGTGCAGGATCGCCTCAGCCAAATCTTGCAGGCCATCTGGGAGCCGGAGTTTCTGGACTGCTCCTATGGCTTTCGCCCTGGGCGCAGTGCGCATGATGCGCTACGTCGGGTCGCGGAGGTCATCACCAACGAACGGACGTTGCGGGGTGGTTGAAGCTGACATCAAAGGCTTCTTCGACCACGTCTCCCATGCCCACCTGCTGCGCTTTCTAGAACATCGCATCGGCGATCCGAACCTTCCACGGATCATCGAGCGGTTTCTGAAAGCCGGCATCATGGAAGATGGCGTATTTGCAGCCAGCGTCGAAGGGACGCCGCAAGGCGGATTGGTCTCGCCCGTACTGAGTAATATCTACCTGCACTACGTGCTCGACCTTTGGTTCGAGAAGCGTTTTGCAAAGCAGTGCGCGGGCAAGGCCTACCTGATTCGCTACGCCGATGACTATGTGGCCTGCTTCACGCACGAGGTCGACGCCCGCGCCTTTCTCACCGAAATGCAAAAGCGCTTGGCCGAGTTCGATCTGGAGATCGAGCCGAGCAAGACGGCGCTGCTGCAATTTGGCAGTGCCCTGTTGACATCAAGAGGGCTTGGACGCTCGCGGGTGCAATACCAAGGACCACGCACCTTCAGCTTCCTCGACTTCACCCATTATGTGGGTCGGAGTCGGACGGGGCGCTTCGTTGTTGGTCGCAAAACCGACGGCAAGCGCCTGCGCAAGAAGCTCAAGGCCCTCAACGACCGCCTGCGGGAGATGCGTACTGAGGGAGGGAACGCCATGGTGGCGTTTCTTGCGAGGCATCTGCAAGGACACATTCAGTACTATGGTGTCAGCGGTAACAGTCGCGGGCTGTCGAGCTACATCTACTTTGCCCAACGGCTGCTGTTTACGTGGCTAAACAGGCGAAGCCAGAAGCGCTCGCTTAACTGGAAGCAATTCTCGGCCTACATACGCCGCCTCCTGCCCAAGGCAGAAATTCGCCACAACCTTTACCCCGTCCCTTGGTGGATGACTCAGACTGGGAGCCGGATGGTGTAACACTCCAAGTCCGGTTCTGCGAGGAGCCGGGTAACAAAGCTGCGCATGGTCATAATATTGTGGCACCGCCGGGAAACCAGGCGGAAACAGAGAAAACAAACCTTGACCTAAACGCGGACAAGTTCCCGGCTTACTCTCCGGCTCAAATTACTATTGGAACCACCTAGGCAAGGACGTCCACCTCATCACTGGTAATGCGAGATCGCAGGCTTCCAGTACTCTGCGTTCACGTCTCAAGCCAATAGTGGTCAGGCTCGAATTAATTGATAGCTCTACCTCTGACCTCTACAAGATGCAACCCATCAAACCCCGCTTTTAAAAGAACTCGTGCTCTTTTATACCGGCCGATGAATGATCCAAGCCACTCCCACTCGGGTAACAATGCTTGTCCAGTGACTGTATTTGCTGGATCCAGGATTTTCACTCTCCAGCACCCCAGATCCGCGCTCTCTTGCGGAGGATTCTCTTAGGTCTCGGTTGCTCATCACAGGACAGCCGCGATGCAATTCCGCGTTTTTTCACGTATTAACACCTCAATTATCTTAAAGTGAACAGGTCGCTCCACTTTACGCAAAGCCGCGGAAATATGGGAAAGCAATATGAGGTCACAGGAATTGTGTCCTTGGGAGAAATAGGTGCTTATGCAATAGGATAGTTCATGGTTGAGCCATTACTCACGTGGGGCAGGGTGGCGGACCAAGGGGAAGCTGGTAGGCAGGAGGGAACAGAGGATGAGCTGTGTTGCCGACACCGAAATCATGGTATTCTTAATGCTGCATGGGTGCTCGCAGGGTCATGGCGGTGGCTTTTTCCCAGGTAGGACTAAGCCGGTTGCGGGGCCCTCCTGGCGCTGATTCGCAGCCTTGGCATTCAGCGTTTAAGTGTCCGGTCCGAGCAGACGTCATAGCTTTACGATAGCTAGCTTATCCTGTGATGGCCATGGCAGAGGTTCGCATCTTCACATCCCTGTAGGCCTTAGGGTCGGGTTGCATCTTATAGGAGCGTTATTATGGCTTTTTTTGGTTCCACCCCAACGACTGGTAGTGCCTTCGGCGGCTCTGGCCGTGGCGGCGGCAGCGGTTTCTTCGGTGGTGCGTCCTCAACTGGCAGCGCCATCACGACAATGAAAGAGCAAGGCACGAACCTGCTCGGCGGGGCGGGCAATGGTGAGCGGGGATCGGTCTCCGCGCAGGGCGGTTCGAGTTCTGCCGATGATGCCTTAAGTGGCTATCACTTTGTGAGTGTATCGCCGAACACAGATTATAGTATCAGCGCGAACCGCTTGGAGTTCGATCTCGATCCAAGAATGTGGGTGTTCGCGGAGTTCAATTCCTTTGGCGATTTCCAAGCTAGCGGGACGCTTGGTGTGGCAGATAACTTGACAGGAGCTACTATCAATTTCCTTGCTTCTGGTGATGATGAAATTAATCATCCTGGCCCATTCGGTGACCCATGGGTCATGGTAACCTCTCCGGATTCTGGCCGTTTAACGGTGGTTGTGACCAATTTCCTTAGCGGTGCGGACGATGGCGGCGATGGCCGTTTTGACTACCAGTTGGTTTTTTCCCCAGATGACGTCAACTATAAATTTGTTAGAAACTCGCTGGAAAAAAGCGCTGGCAGCAGCTTCTTTGGTGATTTGGCCGCAACCGGGGATGGACTCACTGGAAATGACGCCGAGCCCGGCTCCCCAGTGAACGGAAGTTCCCCAGCAGCAGGAGATCCCTGGCCTTGGCTTGTTCAAATTGGGGAAACTCTGGTGCTTCTGGATTTTGAGGACTTGCTAGAGATTGAAGAAAACACGGACGCCATTCCAGACGGTTATGGTGGCCTGAATTGGGGGGAGCTCAGCTGGGTAATCAACCCTACTATCGACGCTGACGACGGCCGCAAGTACGACGACAGCGGGTATATGGAACTGATAAAATTTGTTGAATCTGGCACTGCTTCTGCGTACAACCGCTTCGAAGAGCCGATGCTCCTCTCGGCGCCTGACAACGAGACCTTTGGTCTCTCGTCAGGTTTTTTCGCCGCTGCCTGGAACAATGGTCTAGACTTGCTAGTACAAGCGTTTCGCGATGGAGTCGAGGTTGGCAACGCCAACCTAGTGCTCAATCCACAGGATCCACAAGAGATCGATTTTGCTCAATTCGAGGGTGAAGAATTCACGAATCTGGATCAAGTCCTCATGACGAGTTCAGGGGGCACTGATGCGGGTCTTGGCGCAACTAACTCTCAGTTTACAATGGACAACTTGGTCATAATAACCGGCATGGGTGACTTCGGAGAGCTTGGTCCGGCGATGGGAGCTCCTTTCTTCGGCTGATCTAGCCTGTCCCATGAGTTGTCTTGGCTGGTGGCCGGTGAAAGTAAAGGGGTAAAGTTTGAGTAAATTTTTGAGCCAATCACCGGGCGCGGCACATGCCAAGCCCGGCACCCCTTGACCTGAAGGGCACGGATGCCCGCACCCTTTTCCAACCCCGCTCCCGTTCATTCGGGGCGGGGTTTTTCGTGTTTGGAGTTGGCGTGGCGCGCCGTTCGCGGCGACAGCCGCTCCGACTCTCACCCACACCACCAAATCGGCTAAACTTCCCCCATGGCAGCCGACACCCAATGCCCGATACCGGCGCGTGCTGCCAGGGGCAACCATGAGCCACGATCAGAACTTCAAAAATCTCATCCTCGACTACCCACGCCAGGCCATTGAATTTGCCGCTGCCAGCGAGGCCGCAAAATTGGATGACAGCGTGCGCATTCTGCCGCTGCGTGAGGAGCAGCTGAAGGAACGCTTGGGTGATCGCTTTCGCGAGTTGGATGTGCCGCTGCTGCTGGAATGGCCCGATGGACGCCGCCAGGCGCTGCTGTTTGTCTTCGAGGAAGAAACCGAGCCGAAGCGCTTCTCGATGCATCGCCTGGCACACTATTGCCTGGACTTGGCCGAGCTCTACCACACCGAGCGCGTGGTGCCGGTGGCGATCTTCCTTCACCCTGGCACCTTCGATGAAACACTCACCCTGGGCAGTGACACGCGCGATTATCTTCAGTTCAGCTATCTCGCATGGCCGTTATTCAGACTCCAGGCAAGA
This sequence comes from Thiorhodovibrio winogradskyi, assembly GCF_036208045.1. NCBI lineage: Bacteria > Pseudomonadati > Pseudomonadota > Gammaproteobacteria > Chromatiales > Chromatiaceae > Thiorhodovibrio > Thiorhodovibrio winogradskyi. The sequence goes on from NZ_CP121472.1 coordinate 521,094, forward strand.
GCCTATTTCGACAGCCCTAACCTGGTCGCACGGCTGAACCTGCCCAACATGCGCTATGCGCCCGAGGAGAAGGTCGAAGTCTACGCCCAAGCGGTGCGCGGACTGCGCACCCTTGAACCCGACCGCGAGCGTCAGATCAAATACCTCGACTTTGTCGACATCTATGCCAAGCTCAATGACAATGAACGCCAGCGCTACCAACAACACTATGCCGAGGAGACAGAAACCATGAGCGCCTTTGCTGATCGCTTTATTGACCAGGGAGTGCAGCAGGGAGTGCAGCAGGGTGAAGCCACCATCTTGATGGCTCAGCTGCAAGAAAAATTCGGTGCAGATTCACTCGACGCCCATCGCGAGCGCATCTCTGGCGCCGACCCTAAAGAACTGCTGCAATGGTCGAAACGCATCCTCAGCGCCGAGACCCCAGAGACCATCTTCGACTTAAAGGGGCACGGTTCGAATTGAATTGCTGGGACAGTATACTTAATTCTCCTCAATGATCTCGCTGGCTACCGGAATTCCGGGGACATAGGATTTAAAGTGGACTTAAAGGGGCCATGTCCGAATACATTTTCGAGCTACGCACCGGGCGCGGCACATGCCAAGCCCGGCACCCCTTGACCTGAAGGGCACGGATGCCCACACCTTTTTCAAACCCCGCTCCCGGCCATTCGGGGCGGGGTTGTTGGTGTTTGGGGGTATGCGTGGCGCGCCGTTCGCGGCGAAAGCCGCTCCCACTCTCACCCACGCCACCAAATCGGCTAAACTTCCCCCACGACAGCCGACATCAAAATGCCCGATACCGGCGCGTGCTGCCAGGGGCAACCATGAGCCACGATCAGAACTTCAAAAATCTCATCCTCGACTACCCACGCCAGGCCATTGAATTTGCCGCTGCCAGCGAAGCGGCTAGGTTGGATGACAGCGTGCGCATTCTGCCGCTGCGCGAGGAGCAGCTGAAGGAACGCTTGGGTGATCGTTTTCGCGAGTTGGATGTGCCGCTGCTGCTGGAATGGCCCGATGGACGCCGCCAGGCGCTGCTTTTTGTCTTCGAGGAAGAAACCGAGCCGAAGCGCTTCTCGATGCATCGCCTGGCACACTATTGTCTGGACTTGGCCGAGCTCTACCACACCGAGCGCGTGGTGCCGGTGGTGATCTTCCTTCACTCCGGCACCTTCGATGAAACACTCACTCTGGGCAGTGACACGCGCGATTATCTTCAGTTCAGCTATCTCGCATGGCCGTTATTCAGACTCCAGGCAAGAGCCTATTTCGACAGCCCTAACCTGGTCGCACGGCTGAACCTGCCCAACATGCGCTATGCGCCCGAGGAGAAGGTCGAAGTCTACGCCCAAGCGGTGCGCGGACTGCGCACCCTGGAACCCGACCGCGAGCGTCAGATCAAATACCTCGACTTTGTCGACATCTATGCCAAGCTCAATGACAATGAACGCCAGCGCTACCAACAACACTATGCCGAGGAGACAGAAACCATGAGCGCCTTTGCTGATCGCTTTATTGACCAGGGAGTGCAGCAGGGTGAAGCCAGAACATTGCTGCGCCAGCTTGATCAAAAATTTGGCCCCGCGGCCGTGCAAGCCCATCGCGAGCGCATCGAGCAGGCGGAGCTTGAGCAGCTCGACACTTGGTTGGGTCGTATCCTCAGCGCCGACAGCCCCGAGACCATCTTCCACTGAGTGTAAGACTTAAAGAAGACTTAAAGGGGCCTGGTTCGAATTCATTTTCAAGCCACCCACCGGGCGTGGCACATGCCAAGCCCGTCACCCTGACCTGAAGGGCACGGATGCCCACACCTTTTTCCAACCCCGCTCCCGGCCATTCGGGGCGGGGTTGTTGGTGTTTGGGGGTATGCGTGGCGCGCCATTCGCGGCGAAAGCCGCTGCCACTCTCACCCACGCCACCAAATCGGCGAAACTCCGCCCAAGACAGCCGACACCCAATGCCCGATACCGGCGCGTGCTGCCAGGGGCAACCATGAGCCACGATCAGAACTTCAAAAATCTCATCCTCGACTACCCACGCCAGGCCATTGAATTTGCCGCTGCCAGCGAGGCCGCAAAATTGGATGACAGCGTGCGCATTCTGCCGCTGCGTGAGGAGCAGCTGAAGGAACGCTTGGGTGATCGCTTTCGCGAGTTGGATGTGCCGCTGCTGCTGGAATGGCCCGATGGACGCCGCCAGGCGCTGCTGTTTGTCTTCGAGGAAGAAACCGAGCCCAAGCGCTTCTCGATCCATCGCCTGGCACACTATTGCCTGGACTTGGCCGAGCTCTACCACACCGAGCGCGTGGTGCCGGTGGTGATCTTCCTTCACCCCGGCACCTTCGATGAAACACTCACTCTGGGCAGTGACACGCGCGATTATCTTCAGTTCAGCTATCTTGCCTGGCCGTTATTCAGACTCCAGGCAAGAGCCTATTTCGACAGCCCCAACCTGGTCGCACGGCTGAACCTGCCCAATATGCGCTATGCGCCCGAGGAGAAGGTCGAAGTCTACGCCCAAGCGGTGCGCGGACTGCGCACCCTGGAACCCGACCACGAGCGTCAGATCAAATACCTCGACTTTGTCGACATCTATGCCAAGCTCAATGACAATGAACGCCAGCGCTACCAACAACACTATGCCGAGGAGACAGAAACCATGAGCGCCTTTGCTGATCGCTTTATTGACCAGGGAGTGCAGCAGGGTGAAGCCACCATCTTGATGGCTCAGCTGCAAGAAAAATTCGGTGCAGATTCACTCGACGCCCATCGCGAGCGCATCTCTGGCGCCGACCCTAAAGAACTGCTGCAATGGTCGAAACGCATCCTCAGCGCCGAGACCCCAGAGACCATCTTCGACTTAAAGGGGCCTGGTTCGAATTAATTTTCGACTTAAAGCGACTTAAAGCGACTTAAAGGGGTCAGTGCTAAAATTAATTTTCGAGCCATTTGGCGGGCGCGGCACATGCCAAGCCCGGCGCCCCTGACCTGAATGGCACGGATGCCCACACCCTTTTCCAACCCCGCTCCCGTTCATTTGGGGCGGGGTTTTTCGTGTTTGGGGTATGCGTGGCGCGCCATTCGCGGCGAAAGCCGCTCCCACTCTCACCACGCTACCAAATCGGCGAAACTCCCCCCACGACAGCCGACACCCAAATGCCCGATACCGGCGCGCGCTGCCAGGGGCAACCATGAGCCACGATTAGAACATCAATAACTTCATCCTCGATTATCCCCGCCAGTCCATTAAGTTTGCCGCTGCCAGCGAAGCCGCTCGGTTGGATGACAGCGTGCGCATTCTGCCGCTTCTTTCTTCTCTTCCTGGTTTTGCCTGGCGCAATAATGGTATGGCAAGAGGCCCATGTGGAGCCGAGCGTCGCGGTCTTCCATGAATAGCGGAAGCGCGCCAGCTATCCGCGCTATCCCCTGATGTTGGTGCGCGCGGCCTGGCCCCCGTGCTCAAAGCGAACGACAGGGACGCCGAAGCCGCTTGACCGACGGATGCGGCGCTGCTCGCGGGCGGCGCGGAGCTGACGCGCAAGGTGCGGCTAAGCTAAGAACGCGGCGGGAAAGTCGTCCGCGCGCTTGTAGCCGCTTGGCCTGACGCGATGCGTCCAGTGGTGGAGCAGGGTTCACCCGAGATCGACACCCCCGAGATCGATATCAGAGAACAATGGAGATAGGCATGCGACTAATGCCCGTCCTGATGCCCGTCCTGATAACGGGTTACCTAGTCCTGCCAAGTCTATCGGGCCTGCTGGCCGGGGCGGCGCTTGCTGATCCCCTGACCCCTACCGCATCCGATGCGGCCACGAGGATGAAAAGCATCCAAGGTCCGCCGGGCGAGCTGACCGAGCAAGGGCACAAGCTCATCCAAGCAAGCGCCCGCTTTAGGCTAAAGCGGATTCTTGTCGGCGACATGAGTTGTTCATCGTGCGCGAACCCTTCCGGCTGCTTCTCGCAAGAAAACCTGTAGCGAAAAGATTTCCGCGAGGGAAGGGGGCTCAGATCTTGCGCCCAATAAAGCGATAGTAGGGTACCGCCAGCCCAGGCAGATAGGGCACGGGCGCGCGCGACTCGGTGACTTGGTGGTCGGAAAAGTGCTCGCGCAGCGCGGCGAGGTGGGCGGGGTCGGGATGCACGCCGTCGTGCGCGAACCAGCGTGGCCAGAAGGCGCGGGTCAGGGTGTTGTGGCGGATTTGATCGGCCGGCGGGCGGGCGGCTGAAACATAAAAGTCCACCACGCCAAAGACTCCACCGGGTTTCAGCATGGTGATGGCATTGGCCAGCGCCGCGCGCCAGTCCGGGATCATGGTCAGGGAATAAGCGCAATAGACGGCATCTGCCGGTTGTTCGGGCTGCCAGCGCGTCGCGTCGGCCTCGATGAGCTGGATCTGCTTGCGCCCGGCGAATTTCTCCCGCGCTTGGGCGAGCAGCGCCGGGCAGAGGTCGACCAGGGTGACTTGCCCAAAGTCAGCAAGCCGCGAACCGAAAAACTCTAGATTGCGTCCGGTGCCGCCGCCGAGCTCGATCAGGTGGGCGCCAGGCAGGGCATTTCCGAGAGCGGTTTGAATGTCCCCGATCAGCGCTTCGCGCCCATGCAGCAGGCGGTCACGAAAGGCATCGTAGTGTCCGGCCTGGGGGCCATAAAAAGCCTCCAATCGCGCGCGCTGATCGCCGTCCTTGGGCTGGCCGCGCAGCAAATGCAAGAGGATGCGCAGATCCGCGCCCAGACCTCGGCGCGGCGCTGGGCTTTTGGGTTCTGGTGACTCCAAACTAGGCAATTCCAATGCTCCAAAAAAAACCGGGGCTCCAAAAAGACCGGGGCTCCAAAAAGACCGGGGCTCCAAAAAGACCGGGGCTCCAAAAAAATCAGGTCGTGGGCAATCAGGCCCGGACATCGGCGATGTGAAATCCGGCGTAGGTATGCACCCGATCATGGGCCTGAAGCTCCGCCGCCAGTTCGGGATGGAATTGCAGGCGCTCGGGCAGATGCTTGCGCTCGGGCCCTATCTCAAGGGATTCCAGATACTTGGGCGCGGCGTGGGCGCTGCGGAAAATGATGCGGGCGTCCTGGCGGGCGCGAGCCAGAATCCACTCCCATTCATCGGCCAAGGCTTCGGGCTCGTAGGAACTCATCCAGTCCATGTGATCGAGCAGCACGAATTTGGAAATGGGTGTCTGGTGATGCTTGAGAAAATCCGCGACGGTCGAGGTATGCAATGCAATGCAGTCGGCCGCGCCAGCCTTGAGCCGCGCGAAGTTGTCCGCTTTCAGATATTCGGGACAACAGTGCTCGGTGTAGCGGCCACGAATATAGACCGACCAAAAATAATTGGTCCAGACTGGCAGTTGGCGGAACACATAGCCAATGGCCTCGCGCACAAAGCCGGCCACGCCGCTGTCGTGTTGCTGCTGCACCTCCTTGCGCTGCGGATGGGGCACGCCCAGCATGCTCATGGTGAACTGGCGCGACAGGGTCCAGTTCAGGCCCTTGGTCCAGATCAGCGGATCGACCCGGGTGTCGTAGATGTGGCGCTGTTCTTCCAGCGAGCGGGTGGCGAAAAGGTCCTCGATGCTGGTCGCCAGGCGCGGGCGAATCTTTAAATACGCATGGAAGGCGCGCGCGACCGTGCCAGAGAGGCCGTGAAAATAAAAACTCCCGCGCGGATGGCCAAACCAGCGGATGCGTTTGTCCCAGAAGACGCGGGCAAAGTCGCTGAGCCTGGCGCGCAGTTCACGCTCATAGAGGGTCTGCATGCGCGGGTGATAGCCATGGCCGAAGGCGGCGAAAAAGTCCTCGAACTCCAGCGCTCGGATGGCGGCGAGTTTTAGCTCCAGCAGCGCGTTCTGGCGCGGGTTGGCATCGACGGCATGAATGCGCTCCGGGCCGACCAGGGCATAGTCCAGCACATTGCAGCCGGCGCTGGTGATGACCAGCATGTGATCCCTGGCATTGATGGCCAGCGCCTGACGGTCGATGGCCGGGTCCTCCCAGCAGGTGTTGTAGACCAGTGCGCGGGAGTAAATGGCGTCGAAGACCTTTTGGTCGACGCGATCACCAAGAGTCGCGGGGGTTTTTGGGGGCATTGGAATACTCTGGGCCGCAAGGCGGCGGCAAGTGGCGGCTTGGAGCGGGAGCAAACCGATATAGCCTACAGGGTTTTGATGACGGTTTCATGGCAATTGCGAATTTTTAATCGGGGCTAGTCGCGGTCACTAAAAATGTCGCGATTTCGGTGACTTAAAGGTGCTTTCAGGTTTTGTCGGCGGCTACGGATTCTGGCATTATCTGTCTCATGTCCCTCACCAAAATCAGACCCCATGTCCGCGGAGCCGCCATGCGTGATTCAAGCCTGAAAGTTTCTCCAACGCTGTTACTCGCGCTCAGTCTGTCGACCCTGAGTCTGCCATCATTGGTCGCCGCCAAACAGGCCAATACCTGCGCATCCGCTGCCGATCCCGCTGTCGACCAGGTCGTGGTGCGCTTTACTTACGGCTCCGAGAAAGCCGCCTGGATCTATGAGGCGACCGAGGCCTTCAATGCCGAGGGCTTCGAGACCGCCTCGGGCCAGCGCATCTGTGTCAATGCCATTCCCAAGGGTTCGGGTGACAGTGTCAATGAAATCAAAGACGGCACCGCCGGCCCGGAGGAAGTCCATGCCACCAGTCCGGCGTCCGATCTCTATGTGAATCTGGTCAACTTCGAGACCAGCGAGGCTGGTGATGGCGAGCTGCTGGCGAGCGAGGGCTTTCTGGTGTCCTCCCCAGTGGTCATCGCCGCCTGGGAGCCGGTGGTCGAGCGACTTGGTGGGGCTGATGCCGTCGGTTGGAAAAGCCTGTTCGAGCTGGCCGGGGCGGATGACATTCGCTACGGCCAGACCAGTCCGGAGCGCTCCAACAGCGGGCTCTCGGCACTGATCGCCCAGTTCTTCGCCGGGGCCGAGGTGGTCGGGGGGCAGCCGGTCGCGCGCCTGTCGATGAGCGCCGTCGATGATCCCAAGGTGCGCGAGTTTGTCGAGAAAGTACACGAGCATGTTATCCACTACGGTGCATCGACCGGCTTCTATGCCACGAAAATGACCCAGGGCGGCCCCCAGTATGCCGATGCCGCCGTGCTCTACGAGAGCGACGTGATCCAGGCCAACAACGCGATTCGCAAGGACAATCTGGGCTATCCGCGACTGCTCGCGGTCTATCCGAGCGAGGGTTCATTTGTTAGCAATCATCCCTTCGCCATCGTCAAGCGCGACTGGGTGGATGCCGAGGAGCAGGAAGGCGCCAAGCGCTATTTCGAGTACCTGATGTCGCCGCCGGTGCAGGCTCAGGCGCTGCAATACGGTTTCCGCCCCGGCGTGGCGCTGGATATCGATCAGGGTATCTATGGCAAGGTCTGGAATGCCGAGAATGGCGTGCAGCCTTTCGATACCGTGCATCGTTTTCTCGCCGCGCCCAGTGGCGCCGTGGTCAAGGCCGCGCGCGATGCCTTTCGCGGTATCAAGAACGACGCCATTGCCTATCTGATCATCGACCGCTCCGGCAGCATGGACGCGAAAGTCCTTGATGCCGAGCGTGGGGAGATGCGCACGCGCATGGAGATGGCGGTGGAGAGCGCCGATCTGCTCGCCAGTCGCATGCAGGATAAGGATCAGCTCGCGCTGCTGTTCTATGACTACGCCGTGGACTATTCGGATCTGACGCCCAAGGGCCAGCCGCTGACCATGGATGCCGCCGGCAAGCAGAAGCTGGCCGAGGCACTGCAACGCGCACGGCCCAAAGGCGGCACCGCGATGCGCGGCGCCATTGCCGAGGCCTGGGAGGATATCTGCGCCGACCACAAAGCCAATCCGGACAAGGCGGCCATCCGTATCATCGTGGTGTTGACGGATGGCAAGGACAATGCGTCAAAAATCTCGACCGAGGCGTTGATCGAGAAGATTGGCTACAACCAGGCGGACGGCCAGGGCGGCTACCACGGCGACCCCCAATGCCGCATTCCGGTGTTTGGCGTGGCCTTTGGCGAGGGGGCCGATGACCGCGACCTGAGCGCCATCACCGAGGCCGCTGGTGGCGAGACCCGGCGCGGCGACTCGGGTGAGATTCGCGCCATTTTCGAGCGCTTTAGCGATTTGCTGTGAGTGCCCGGAGTGTGCGTTGCCTGCCTTAATGTGGATTTGTGAAAGGTCAATTCATGACAGCGATCGCCATCAAACAGGAAGCAATAGATGCCATACAAGGGCTTCCTGAAGAAGCCAATACGGAAGACATCATGTATCGGCTCTATGTTCTGGAAAGCATCCGACAAGGTCGTAAAGACGCTGAAAGGGGTGCCACCAAGACGCAGCAGGATGTTCTCGAGGAGATTCGTGGATGGTCAGCTGGACCGATCACGCGGTAAGACAGGTTCGGCAAATTCATGACTGGATTGCGCAGGATTCACCCATTTATGCCAGGCGGGTTGCCGAGGGTCTGGTGAAGCGAACAACCGGTCTCGACGAACTCCCGCGCAAGGGAAAAATGGTGCCGGAATTGAATGACGACAGCGTGCGGGAAATCCCTCAGTATTCATATCGCGTCATTTACAACATCAAATCGCCGGATGTAGAAATTCTTGCAGTGATACACAAGCGACGAGATGCTCAGCCGCATGATATTTACAGCTGACTCCATGACTGAAAGATTGTATTGTTCCCTGTATAAGCGATTTTGGCATAAGCGATTTTGGCATAAGCGATCTTGGTATCAGCGATCTTGCAAGTCCGGCCGAAAGACCCGCGATTCATGCAGCTTGTTATACGCCAACTTCAGTAGTAGATAGGTTCACGAAATGAATGACAAATCCATGCGCCATCGCTACCCGGTGCTGGCGACTCTACTGACGCTCGTGTTGGGTCTGTCGTCCCTGTCATCCGGCTCTCTGGCGGCTGATAAACTCTTCGACTTCGGCGAGTTGAATGTCGATCTGTCCAAGGTGCAGGCCAAGCCCGAGTCGGCGCCGGTGCCGGCCAAGCAAAGTCCCAGCCAGCAGCTTGAGAGCACGCCGCAAAGCCCGGCACCCAAGGTGTTGCCGAAGGACGATGAAGCCTCAATCGACACCATCGTCGCCGAGGAGCAGCTCAAGGTCGCGCCGGTCAAGGTCGCGCCGAGCACCGCAGGCAGGCAGCAAGTCCAATACCCGGTGCCCGAGAGCCGCGATGTCATTGAGGTGAAAATCGCCGCCGGTTCCGAGAAACGCGGCTGGTTCGAGGAAGCCGCGCAGCGTTTCATGGCCGATCCGGATCGCAACAGCATCAATGGTAAGCCTATCCGCCTCACCATCGACAAAATCGGCTCCATCAAATCCGGCACTCTGATTCGCGATGGCAAGTCCATGCACGACGGGCGCAACGAGTATCAGGTCTGGGCTCCGGCCTCGAGCATCTTCCGTGGCGTGGTGGAGGAGGCCTTCAGCGGCGGTCAGTTGTTTGAGACCGATGAATCCGTCGCGCGCAGCCCCATGGTGTTTGTCACCTGGGCGCCGGTGCAGCTTGCTGTCGATGACAAAATCCAGAAGTCGATGAGCTTCGATACTGTCACCGAGATCTTCCGCCGCGAACTCAATGGCGATTTCATCGATCCCAATGGCCGCCTGTATCAGTTTGGTTTTACCCGTCCATCCAGCTCCAATTCGGGCGCGGTGGCGCTGGTCACCATGGCATTTGAGTTCTTCGCCAAGGATCGCGGACGCTATAAACTGCGCATGGAAGACTTGGAAAACCCCAGCTTCCAAGCCTATCTGGCCTTCATGAAGTTCATGTCCGATCAGAGCAAGACCAGCACCGGAAAACTGGCCGAGCCGCTGATGCAGGCCGGCTATGGCGGCCAGCCTCTCTCGACGGTTTACATCTATGAAAACCTGGCGGTCAAACTGGCCTTTATCCGCGATGCCAATGATCCAGACGGCGCCAAGCCCATCATCCGTTATCCAAAATACAATCTGGTCACCGATCATCCCTACTATGTGCTGCGTCACGGCAACTCGCGCGAGCAGGTCGAGGCGGCCAGGCGCTTCAAGGACTATCTGCTCACCCGCGACATGCAATTGCTCGCATTGCAAAAAGAAGGCTTCCGTCCCGTCAGTACCGAAATCACCAACGAGGAAATGAACCAGGTCTTTGGTGATTTTGTTGAGGAAAACGGCCTGATTCCAGACCTGATCAAAGCCTCCCAGGTGCTGATCCCGCGGCAGAATGGCGCTGTGATCAAAGCGCTGATCGAAACCTATGACGAGCTGGGCGATCCTAGCGGGCCGCGCCTCTAATGCGCATGGTCCCGACTCACCCCTCGCGAGACGACGGGAAGATAACAGGGCTGTTTCACGCACAGATGCCATCAATCAACGGAGAACCTGAATGACACGACCCGCTCAAACCCAACCCGGTCTCGCCATGGCCTTGGCCTTGTCACTGTCCTTCGGTCTCGGCTTGGCGGTGCCCGCGCAGGCCAGCAGCATCGGTGATTTCTTAAAAAAATTCAGCGCCTTTGACTTCGGTGGCAGTGACTTTAATCCGGCCGACATGCAGGGCAACAAAAAGAACTGGGCCGACCGCGAGCGTTGGGTCAGCGAGGCCCTGGCCGGCGCTTACCAGATGCTTGGGCGTGCCGATACCGAGGTTGATCTGTTTGAGTTCCAGAACTACTTCAATGTGCTCGACGTGCAGTGGACGCCCGAGTATCTGACAGATCCGAAGAACATCGGCAACCTCAATGCCTATGCCACCTTCACCGAGTATCTGTCGCGCTATCTGCGGGTGAAGCAAGAGCTGATCGAGGCCATTGCCGATCTGAATCGCAATCTGGCCATTCTCAACCGCGTCGATCCGCGCCAGTTGACCGGCCCCTTCCAGCTCGATTCGACCGGACTGACCAAGACCTATACCGAGCGCGCGGCAAGCGGCGTGGATTCAACCGCGCATGAACTGGCCCTGGCGACTTCCGCTGGCGCGGTCGAAAAATACACCGCCGAACTCGGGCGTGCCATCGACTACGGTTTGGAACTCGAAGGCTATTTCCGCGATGCGGCGAACATGGAGGCCAAGCCGGGGGCGGAGTGAAATCGCCAGCAGGCGTGGCCTGCGGGCAGGGGGCATGTCATTGCTGAAGTCCAATCCGCCTGATTGTTGTCGGGTCGGCCAGTGGTCGGGCCCCGTGCCATTTCTGAACCGGTTGCTGAACCAGTTGCTGATCTGGTTGCTGATCTGGTTGCTGATTCTGTTCGCGCCGGCGGTGGCTTTGGCGCGGGCACCGGCGGACGGGCTGGCGCCCACGCCGTCTGGAGCCGCGCTGTCTGGGGCTGAAGTGGTCACCCCGCACTTGACCGCCCGGCTGCTGCCGGAGCAATCCCGGGTGGTACCGGGCGATCAGATCGATCTGCTGCTGGTGTTCGATCTGCAACCCGGATGGCACACCTACTGGCGCAACCCAGGGGATTCCGGCGAGCCGCCGCGCCTGAGCTGGACCTTGCCCGAGGGCGTCACCGCCGGTCCCATCCAGTGGCCCTATCCCAGCCGCATTCCGGTCGGGCCGCTGGCGAACTACGGCTATTTCGACCAGGCGCTGCATCTGGTCTCGTTGAGCGTTGACCCGGACTGGCCAGCCGGGCGCGATATCCCGGTTGAGCTTGATGTTCGCTGGCTGGTGTGCGAGGAGCACTGTATCCCTGAGTCCGGTCAGTTCGCGCTGAATCTGGCAACGGCGGCAGTCGCCTCCGAAGCCTCGGCCATGCCTGGCGATCCCATGACCGCTGTGCTCTTCGAGCAGGCTCGCGCCGCTCTGCCCAAAGTCTTGCCCGCCGATGCACTGATGGATCCTAGCGGAGATCCGCTGTTGTTGCGCCTATCGCGGGAGGGACTGCCCGCCGGGATTCAGGAGCTTGAATTTTTCGCCGATGCCTGGGGCCTGATTGAACATGCCGCCGAGCAGCCATGGCGCTTGCGAGGGGACTGGCTGGAGCTGGAACTTACCCCGGGTGCCACGCCCGCGAGTGTCGCCCCCTCGGGCGTGCTGGTGGCGACCACGGCCGAGGGAGTGCGCGCCTGGGAGTTCTCCGCCAGCGTGCAACCACTCCTCCCGCTGGCCGATGCCGATGCGCCCGCGCTGGGTCTGCCGCTGGCACTGGCGTTCGCGCTGCTCGGCGGCCTGGTGCTGAATCTCATGCCCTGCGTCTTTCCAGTGCTGGCCATCAAACTGCTTGGGTTGGCCGAACAGCGCGACCTCGGCCGGGCCGCGCGCGCCTGGCATGCCTTGCTCTACAGCGCTGGCGTGCTGGTGTTTTTCACGCTGCTCGGTGTCGCGTTGCTGGTGCTGCGCGCTGCCGGCGCGGCAGCGGGCTGGGGCTTTCAGTTGCAATCACCCGTGTTCGTCGCTCTGATGGCCGGACTCTTTTTGGTGCTCGGGCTCGGGTTGTTCGGCGCCTTCACCCTTGGCACCAGCCTGATGGGACTCGGCGGCGGCGGGCGTCTGCTGGCGGAGAATGCGCCCGGCCAGGTGCGCCTGGACCGTGCCGCGCTGGCCGCCTTTGGCACTGGCGCCCTGGCGGCCCTGGTCGCCGCGCCCTGTACCGCGCCTTTTATGGGCGCCGCGCTCGGCTATGCCCTGACCCAGCCCTGGTTCGCCGCGCTGGCGGTGATCCTGACGCTCGGTCTCGGCATGGCGCTGCCCTTTGCGCTGCTCAGTGTGTTCCCCGCCTGGGCTCGGAGCCTGCCGCGACCTGGCGTGTGGATGGAGCGGCTGAAGCAGCTGCTGGCCTTTCCGCTTTTTGCCACCACCGCCTGGCTGCTGTGGGTGCTGGCCCAACAGTCGGGTCCAAGCGGTCTCGCGCTGGTGCTGACCGCTCTGCTGGCGCTGGTCTTTGGTCTCTGGCTGCTCGAGACAGCGCGTCAGGACGGACATGGTTGGCGGCGTGGATGGTCACTCGGTCTGCGTCTGCTGGCGCTCGCCAGCGTGTTGGCAGCCCTTGGGCTGATCATTCAACTGAGCCCCCTTGCCAACCCGGCGGCGCCGGCCGCGGGGACGGGGCAGGCTGCGGAATCAAGCCATCAACTGTCCGCCGCGCCTTATTCCGCCGCTGCCCTTGAGTCCGCGCTGGATCAGGGCCGGCCGGTGTTCGTCAACATGACCGCTGCCTGGTGCATCACCTGTCTGGTCAACGAGCGGGTCGCGCTCGGCACCGCCCAGGTCGCGCGCGCCTTTGCCGAGCGGGAGGTCCTCTATCTAAAAGGCGACTGGACCAACCATGATCCAGCCATCTCGGCCTACCTGAACGCCTTTGGTCGCGACGGCGTGCCGCTCTATGTTTATTATGCACCGGGCGCCAAACCCGAGGTGCTGCCGCAGTTGTTAACCCCTGGGTTGGTCGTGGATGCGCTAACAACAACCTCAGCGACTGGGCTCTGAGCCCTGAAAGCCAGAGCCCAGAGGACCGGTACTGAATACCAAAGCCGACAACCAAAGCCGACAACCAAAGCCGGCAACCAAAGGAAGACCCTCATGAAGCCAATCAGCAAACAATCTTCAATCACGGCTAGTCTGGCCCTTATCGCTTTATTGTTCGGGATGAATCTCGCCGCCGCGCCCGAGGTTGGCGCGCTAGCACCGGATTTCTCAGTGGTGGATACCAAGGGCGAGATTTGGACGCTCGATCATCTCAAGGGACAGCCCGCGATCCTTGAATGGACCAATCATGATTGCCCCTATGTGCGCAAGCATTATGACGCCGACAACATGCAGCGCCTGCAGCGCAAGGCCGCGGATCAAGAAGTGGTCTGGTTGTCGGTGATTTCCTCGGCGCCCGGCAAGCAGGGACATGTGACCCCGAAGCAGGCCGATGAGCTGACCGCCTCGCGCGATGCGGCGCCTACAGCCGTGCTGCTCGACGAGAGCGGTGACATGGGGCGTGCCTATGGCGCTAGCACCACGCCGCACATGTTCATCATCGATGCCGAGGGTAAGCTGATTTACATGGGCGGCATTGATGACCGCGCAAGCACCGATCTGGCCGATATCGAGGGTGCGACCAATTATGTCGACCTGGTACTGGCCGAGTTGGCGGCAAAGGAGCCGATCTCGGTGTCCGTGACCCGGCCCTACGGCTGCTCGGTCAAATACTGATCACGCACAAACAGCATCGAAACCACGGGAGAAACCTATGGACTTGTTTGGATTCGCCAAAGATGTCGGCCGCCGGGTATTCGGCAAGGAGTCCGAGGCCGATGAGAAAATCCGCGCAATGCTGGAAGCCGACAATCCGGGTATCCAGGATTTGGATGTGAAAGTCGAGAATGGGCGGGTCGCCATTTCCGGCACCGCGACCGATGCCGTGGCGATGGAAAAGGCGGTGCTGATGGCCGGCAATGTGCAAGGTATCGAGGCGGTGGACGCCAGCGCTGTCACGGCGCCAGCCCCGGTGGAGGAGGTCGAGTATTACCTGATCAAATCCGGCGATACCCTGTCGAAAATTGCCAAGACCTTCTATGGAGACGCCAACGCCTACCCGAGGATCTTCGAGGCCAACCGCGAGGTGATCAAAGATCCGGATCTGATTTTCGTCGGGCAGAAAATCCGCATTCCTCGCCAGGTGGCCTGAGTCAAGCTGGAGCCGGCGTTTTGCCGCCGCCGGCTCCAGCCTCTGATCAAGTCTCGGCCTATCCGGGGGTCTCAGTCGCCCGATTCGGTCTCGGCAAGGCGCTCGGGATGATCACCACAGCGCTTCACGGTGCGCATGGAGGTCAGAACATCCTCCGCCAGAGCCGCGCGCAGTCGCTCGCAAATGGTGGATAACACCTTGATGCGGGCAAAGGGCTTGTCATCGCCCTCCACCAAAGTCCAGGGTGCGTACTCGGTGCTGGTGCGCGCGACCATCTCATTGACGGCCGCCTTGTACTGAGGCGCCTTCTCCCGATTACGCCAATCCTCGTCGGTAATCTTGTACTGCTTGTAGGGGGTTTTCTCGCGGTCGTGGAAGCGTGCGAGTTGCTCCTCGTCGCTGACCTGTAGCCAGAACTTCAGCAAAATGGCGCCCTGTTCAACCAGTTGCTCTTCAAAGTCGTTGATTTCGCTATAGGCGCGGCGCCATTCGGCCTCGCTGGCAAAGCCCTCGACCCGCTCGACCAGAACCCGACCGTACCAGGAGCGATCATAAATAATCATATAGCCCGCGCGTGGGATATGGCGCCAGAAGCGCCACAGATAATGATGGGCTTTCTCCTCGTCCGTCGGCGCCGCCACCGGAATGGCGCGATAGAGCCTGGCATCCACCGCGCTGGTAATGCGCCGAATGGCACCGCCTTTGCCGCCGGCATCCATCCCCTCGAACACCAGCACAGTGGTCCGTTGCTTTTTGTAGGCCGTCCAGGTTAGCTCGTTGATTTCCGCCTGCAGGCGTTTGAGTTCCGACTTGTAAAGGTCGCGCTCGAGCTTCTGCGTCAGATCGAGCTGATCGAGCAAGGTGATTTGTGCTGGCGCGCTGTCGGGCAGGTCGAGCGGGTCGGCGGTGGGCGGCGGTTCCATCGGTAACGGCTGGGCAATGCGTGCGCGAATGGCTTGCAACAGCGTCTTGCCCACCGTTAGATCGCGATAACGGTTGTCGGTCGCCTCAATCAGATACCAGGGCGCGATGCCGCGGTCGGTCTGGCGGATGACGCGCTCGGCGACATGCTCAAACAGTTGATATTGCTCGGAGAATTTGGACTTTTCCGGCAGCATCTTCCAGCGGCTGCGATCATCGCGCGAGAGTTCCTTGAGCCGCCGTTTCTGATCCTTTTCGCTCAGATGGAACCAGAATTTCACCACCAGCGCGCCGTCTTGCGTCAGCATGCGCTCAAAGTCAACAATGCGCGAAAGCTCGGCATCCAAGGCGGCATCGTCGCACAAGCCACGAAAACGATGCTCAATGGGCGCCAGATACCAGCCGCCAAACAGCACCGCCAACTCCCCACGCGGCGGCAGACTGCGCCAAAAGCGCCAGTAACGCGGGCGCTCGCGCTCCTCGTCGCTCAGGTCCCAGTAAGCAAAGGTTTGCAGCCCGCGGCTGTCGAGCCACTCGTTCAGCCGATTGACCACCTCACCCTTGCCGGCGGCCTCCACCCCAGCCACGATCACAACCACCGGAATATGGGTTTCGCGCAGTTGGCGTTGCACCTCCAGCAACTGGGTGCGCAACTCATCGCGCTGCTCCTTGAATTCCTCTTTACTGACCGAGCGACCGACTTTCGTGGCCTCGAACATGATATTTCGTCCCCGTGCAAGACATAATCCGACAGCATATTCGATGCAGAGCGAGAGGTCACGCCGAGCCACGAAAGTCGGTCGCTCGGTCAATGGCTGCCTTCCAAAGTGCCCGTTTCCGGCGTCGAGGACTTGTCAGTCCAGAAGTGCGAACCAAAATAATTTACAGGCATATGGTGATATACTAATATTAGTAATAGGTTAAGTTGTTGTGTGGCTCCTTGCAGTTTTCAAAGCCCTTCGACTAGCCGCTGGATGCAGTTTTTGTCCAGGTGCTTGTGTAAACCCTAGCCAGTTTCCGGAGTCTGTCATGAAAGCTATCGCAGTGATTCGTCAGTTGACCTTTGGTGAGATCGTCTCAATCGCGGTTGTCGCCATGGTGCCAGTACTGTTGCTTTACGCGCTTCTCGCCTGATTGCGCGATTTCCCTTGCCCGGGTTGCCAGTGTTCTGGCATCCCGGCGAATCAAAGGTGGCTGATTTGGCTCACCGCGCTTTGATGGTCTCACCCTAGGTGACGTTTTTTTCTCCTCTCCTTCCTCTGTCCCCTTCCTCTGTCCCCTTCCTCATTTTTCCTTATCCCTAGCCAATTTCTTCGGGTAACCGTCCGCCCAAGGACCGACGCTCGCGGATCTTCTTCTTGGCCTTCTCCTGAAGGCGTTGCTCCCCTTTGCTCGGCCGTGAGCCGTGCTGGTTTTTCGAGTTGCAACAGGAACAGGATCGCGGCAAGCCAAAGAACTCTTTGTCGCGACTGCAGTAGCGCCTGCCCATCTGATTGTATATCGCTATAAGCTAATATAATCAATGGCTTGTTGACTATCCGGGTTTTTTGGACTAGAAGCAATAAGCAGGCGAGTCTGGATCATCCCGGGCACCTATGCGTGAAAGTGGCGGAGGCATATCCGATGCGATGCGGACGGCCGTCCGAGTTCGCGGGTTATACCTAGGATCGAAGATTACGCTAGTTGTCATGGCCCGCCGCCGCTCGGTTTTCCATGGGGGAGCAAACAAGAAGACGCCTCGCACCAATTAACAGAAGAGGAGGATGGGGTAATGAATACGCTCGATAGCTATCGGGACAGCCATGCGGAGCTGCGGGAGATGATCGATGAGCTGCAGTCGCTGATGAGCCCGGAGAAGCTGACAGTCAGTCCCAATGCCAAGGTCGCTTATCAGATGCTTTGTGATCTGGGTCAGCGAGTGAAACGTCATCTCGCCGAGGAGGACAAGGAACTCTATCCAAGTCTGCTGATTCACGAAGATCCGCTGACCAAGTCCATCGCTTGGGGCTCCATCCTTGGCGAAAAGCCGCTGCGCAAGAGCTTTGAGGACTACTACAAACGCTGGCTGAGGAACTGTGAGTTCAATTTCACGGACGACTTTCTGGGCGAAACCTATCAGCTCCTGGAGATGATTTATCAGCGGCTTGATCATGAGGAACATGTTTTGTTCCCGAAAGCGGTTGAAATTGGCGCCTTGGAAGGTGGACGCGTTCGGACCCGGTCCGCCAGAATCGCAGCGCGCTGACAGGGACTGTTTTTATTCTCGCCTGGTCCTGAACGGATCCACAACCTATTCCTGTTGGCGCGGATGGCTCGTGCGCCAACGGGTTGCCGGCTGCCAAGCGGCTGGGTTGGGTTCAGCTGGGTTGGGTTTACTGGTGCTGTTTTTGACAAGCATGCCAAATATCGTCGATAAGTTTACGCAGGCTCTTTAAGTGTTTCCTGCCATTGTCACCATGTTCCATTGCCTTGTCCGCATCATTGTCTGGAGCCTTTGATAAGGCCGCATAGCGGTCTTCAAAGACCTTGGCTTGCTGGTGCGCGGTAACGCTGTTGCAAGGTGCGTGCTGGGTGAGTTGGCGTTGGTGCAAAGCCTCGATTAGTTCCAGATCACGCTTGGCGAAGTAGATATCCTCTTCCGCCATTTCTTTTAAACGCAGTTTCTCGACGAACGTATTCATTGCTTTCTCCATTTGCGGCCATGTATGGACGCTGTTGCCAGTGAATTGGAACTTGACAACCTGGGCAATGGCCGCCAAGCTAGCTTTGCGCCTCTGAAAATTCTAGTTTTAACAAAGTATTATAGAATAGTTAAATTAGCATTTTCTGGATAAGGGGGCGCCAATCGAGGAGTCAACCACCAAGATAAACCGGAGGATTCAATGAATATCGGCGATGACGAGGATAAGGCCTCGCGGAGGCTGAAAGTTGGTGTTCGCATCTCTGGTTCCGACCAACCAATAATCCAAAAAGTGCTTGATGTTGGCCTTGCAAGCGGGATCATGATGATGGATACCTGTATAGGTTGCGGGCAGACAGTTCAGCTGACTTTTGATGAGGCGCCTGGTGAGGTCATCTGTGTGGACTGTGTTGTCGAGCCCCATGGAGTGGGGCGTTACAGACTGCGGTATTGCGCACCAAAAGAGCAAATTCGCGAGCGGCTTAGAAGAATCATTTGGCCGGATTGGGATGGCGCGAACTTGCTTGACGGTGCCCTACTGATGGCCGAGCGCTATGAGGTTGCCTCGCTCTCCGATCTCTTGCGCCTGACCAGCCTTCTGAGTGTGATGCAACCAAGTGTTAATCTTCGTCGGCACGCAATAGCCTGATTCCCTGTGTGGCCATGAAGTGTTGAAAATTGCCGATGGAAGCGAGTTGGAGCCATGGACCGGCTACTCTCTCATAGGAGAGTTTGATCAAGCCCTGTTCGGCTGGTTCCATTTGCCTGACCGGCGAGTACTGTAAAGGAAAGTTACAATTTCGTATTCATAATTTGCTTAAATACTAATCTATTTCGAGGATGACGGCAAATATTGTTGTTCCCCTTGGATTGGATCTTCATGGAGGGATCATTGCATATAATAATCTGCTTATCTAACCATATTTATATTCACTTTTTTAATGATGAAGGAGGCGGGTTTTCAGGGTCATTTTGGTGATGTTTTGATCGGCATCATTTGAATGATAATGGCACGTTGCGATATTCCATGATGATGGCTAGCTTCTTTGTAAGCTTCTTGCTCGGGTGCGTCTGATTCGATTGACAGTCGGTCCTTAATCATTTGGCCGGGCGATTCGCGCCCATGGCTAATCTCAACTCGCTACAGGAGGTGCCCATGACAAGTCTAACCAGCCCTAATCTGCCCAGACTAAATCTGCCCAGACTAAATTCGTCCACGTCAAATTCGCCCAATCTGGGAGCAATGCTCGACAGTCAGGGTTACAGCCGGCGGGATTTCCTCAAGTTTTGCACCGCGGCTGCTTCGGTCATGGCCTTGCCCGCGAGTATCGCGCCGACCATGGCCGAGGCTCTTGCCGGAGCCAAGCGACCCTCGGTGATTTGGTTGTCTTTTCAAGAATGTACCGGCTGTACCGAGGCCTTGACGCGGTCGGCGGCGCCCAGTATCGAATCGCTGATCTTCAACTTTATCTCGCTCGATTATCACCATACTTTACAGGCCGCTTCCGGCGACGCGGCGGAACATGCGCGCGAGCAGGCGGAGGAGGCCAATGCCGGGCAGTATCTGGTATTGGTGGACGGCTCGGTACCGACCAAGGCCTACTGTTCGACCATTGCCGGCATCAGCAATATCGAGATGCTCAAGACCTCGGCGGCGGGCGCGGCGGCCATTATCAATGTCGGTACCTGCTCGGCTTATGGCGGACTGCCGATGGCGAAGCCCAATCCAACCGGCGCCGTGCCTGTGGGCGAGATCATCACCGACAAGCCCATTGTGAATGTTCCCGGTTGTCCCCCCATGCCGCTGGCCATCACCGGCGTGATCGCCCACTACCTGACGCTTGGCCAGTTGCCGCCCACGGATCATCTTGGCCGTCCGCTGGCCTTCTTTGGCGAGAATATTCACGACCGCTGCTATCGCCGGCCTTTCTATGATCGCGGCCAGTTCGCCGAGTCCTTCGACGATGAGGGCGCGCGCAAGGGCTGGTGTCTGTACAAACTCGGCTGCAAGGCGCCGGTCACTTACAACGCTTGCGCGCATCTGAAGTGGAACCAGGGTACCAGTTTCCCGATTCAGTCCGGGCATGGTTGCCTGGGTTGTTCCGAGCCGCGCTTCTGGGATGCCGGCGGCTTTTATGAGTCAGTCGCGCGCGGGCGTTTCGAGACCGGCTCCAAGCTTGGCCTGGCCGCGGCTGGAGGCGCGGCGGCGGGCGCTGCAGCCGCGGTGCTGGCGCAACGCAAGAAGAAACAACTCGCGGCCGAGCACGCCGAACACAGTAAAAATGAAGATTAGACGGAGGCGCCAGTATCTTTGACCGGATTCGGCCTTCGTCGCCTTGATTGCCGAAGTCTTGTGCGAAAACCATAACAATAAAGATCCCTATTCCACCAAACAACGCCTGATGGCGGATAAGTCCCTTTAAGGGAGGATGGTTCCGATGAGTCTCCTAGAGTTTGCTCGCGGTCCAGCAATCCACTGGTCGCTGATTATTTTGGTTGTCGGCATTCTTTGGCGGCTGCTGGGTGTCCTGGCGTTGACACGAGGCGCGGATCTTTCCCGTCCGCGCGACGCCTTTGGCAATTTCAAGGGTTACCGCACGGTCTTTAGCCGCTCCTGGCCGTCGGATGAGTTCACCACCGCGACCATGTTTCAAACCAGTGTGGCTTATGTGTTTCATCTCTCCACGCTGATTGTGGTCTTTGGCGTGACCCCGCATATTGAGTTCATCACCGGCCTGACCGGACTGGCCTGGCCTGGATTGCCGAATGCTGTCGGGGTTGGCTTTGGCGTGGCGGCCCTTGGGTCGTTGCTGGCGCTGATTCTGCGCCGGCTCAGTAAGCCCGCCGTTTATTGCTCGAATGTGGGCGATTACATCACCTGGGTGCTGGTGGCCCTGCCGCTCATCACTGGCCTTCTCGCTTTTGGTCATCTAGGTGGACGTTACGAGACACTCCTGGCGCTTCATATTCTCAGCGTCTGTGCGCTCTTTGTCTGGTTCCCGTTCAGTAAATTGATGCATGCCTTCTGGTTCGTGTTCTCCAGGGCGCAAAGCGGCATCGTCTACGCGCACAAGGGGGTACGGATATGACAGCCACCACGACATCGACACAGGCCCCCCTGTTCCCGACTTTTGAGCAGGTCTTTCAGGGCCTCGCGGGACAAATTGGCCAATTGCGCGAGATGGCGCCCAAGCCGACATTACCGGATACCGAGCGCGTGCGCCGCGCCATCAATGTCTTGATCGAGGAGACCAACGCCGATGAGGCCGTGTGGCTGGAGAGCTGCATCCATTGCGGTCAGTGCACCAATGCCTGCCACTATTTTCAGGCCACCGGCGAGGCCAAGTACGCGCCCATGCGCAAAATGGAGCTGTATCGGCGCATTTATCAGCGCGAGATCGGTCCCTTCCGATCCTGGTACAAGCTGACCACGCCGGAGATCAATCTTGCCGATCTTGAACAAGTCCAGGAGCTGGCCTATGACTCCTGCTCCGAGTGCGGACGTTGCACCATGGTCTGCCCCATGGGTATAGACACTGCCTCCCTGGTGCATCACCTGCGCAGTGCCCTGGTTGCCGCCGAGCTGGTGCCGCCCGAGCTTGCGACCCTGCATCATGAACAAAAGTACAGGCGCACGGTGTTCGGTGCCTCGGGTGAGAAATTCATCGAGCTGGTTCAGCGCATTCGCGATCACTATGAGATGGATGTGCCTCTGGACAAGCCCCAGGCCGATGTGCTGGTGCTCAGCTCGGCGGTGGACCTGGTTGGCAATGGTAATGGTCTGCTCGCCACCGCCAAGGTCATGAACCATCTCGGTGTCGACTGGACCCTGTGCTCGGATGCTTTCGAGAGTGCCAATTTCGGTCTGCTCTCGGGTGACATGGCGCTGTGGGAAAAACTCTCGGCGCCCATCGTCGCGGCGGCCATCCGGCTCGGCGCCAAGACCCTGGTCATCGCCGAGTGCGGTCATGCCTACCCGGCTTTGCGTTGGAACCCCATGGTCAAGGGCGGCGACCTGCCGTTCGAGATGATGTACATCTCCGAGTTTCTCGGTCGCCAGGCGCAGCAGGGCAAGCTCAAACTGCGCCCGCTCAAGGGGCGCGTGACCTATCACGACCCTTGCAAGACCGGCCGTCGCGGCGGCGCCTTCGAGGAACCGCGCGCGGTACTGCGCGCCATGCAGGCCGATGTGGTGGAAATGCCGGCCAACAAGGAGTTCAACTGGTGCTGCGGCGGCGGGGCGGGGATCTTTCTGCTCGGGGACGCGACCCGGCTGCGCGATGAATCCTTCCGCATCAAGCTTCAGCAAGTGGAGCAGACCGGCGCCGAGGCGGTGGTGGTTAGTTGCGCGAGTTGCCGGCTGAACTTCGAGGCTGGACGGGTCAAGAACCGCTGGAACAAGCGTGTGGAGAGTTTGGTCGAGCTGGTCGCCCAGCAGCTTGATGAAGGCGAGAGCCCCAGGCAAAGTGGGGAATCGCGTGAACGGACCACGGGTGTTGAGGAGGAGGCGACCGCATGAACCAAAGAATCGTCGTCGACCCCGTCACCCGCATTGAGGGCCACTTGCGCATCGAGGCGCGGGTGGAGGACGGGCGGATCGCCAGCGCCTACTCATCCGGCACCATGGTGCGCGGCATCGAGACCATTTGCCAGGGACGCGATCCGCGTGATCTCTGGGCTTTTGTGCAGCGTATTTGCGGAGTTTGCACCCTGGTGCATGGCCTGGCCAGTGTGCGCGCGGTCGAGAATGCGCTCGACTACAAGATTCCGCCCAATGCGGAGTTAATCCGCAACCTCATGGTGGGTGCGCAATATGTGCATGATCATGTTATGCACTTCTACCACCTGCACGCCCTGGACTGGGTGGATGTGGTCTCGGCGCTGCAGGCCGATCCCAAGGCCACCTCCGAGCTGGCGCAATCCCTGAGCAGCTATCCGCGTTCATCCCCGGGCTATTTCGCCGATGTGCAAAAAAAACTCAAGACCTTCGTCGACGGTGGCCAACTCGGCATCTTTGCCAATGGATACTGGGGCCATCCGGCCTACAAGCTGCCGCCAGAGGCAAATCTCATGGCCGTCGCGCACTATCTGGACGCGCTCGAGTGGCAGCGGGAGGTTGCCGAGCTACACGCGGTCTTTGGTGGTAAGAATCCCCATCCCAACATGGTGGTCGGCGGCATGCCCTGTGCCATCAGCCTGGACTCCGGCGGTCAGGCGGGCACCTCGGTGGATGTGTCCGGACTGGAGCGGGTCAGAAACATCATCGGCAAAATGCAGAGTTTCGTCGATCAGGTCTACATCCCGGACACCCTGGCCATCGCGGGCTTCTATAAGGACTGGTTCGGCCCCGGTCATGGCGAGGGCATCGGCAATTTCATGTGCTATGGCGACTTTCCCGCCAAGGGCTATGGCGACCCCAGCTCCTATCTGGTGCCGGGCGGGGTGATCATGAATCGCGATTTGTCGCACATCGAGCCGGTCGATCTGGATGCCGATGACCAGATTCAGGAATTCGTCGCGCGTTCCTGGTATGCCTATGGTGACGGCAAGGATGCTGGCCTGCACCCCTACGCGGGGGAGACGGACTTTGCCTTCTCGGGGCCAGAGCCACCCTACCAGCAACTCGATGTTGCCAATCAGTACTCCTGGCTCAAATCACCGCGCTGGCGCGGCCAGCCAGTGGAGGTGGGGCCACTGGCACGCGTGCTGATGCTCTACACCACGGGCCACGAGCAAACCCGGGAACTGGTGGATCGCACGCTGGCGCGCTTGGAGTTGCCGGTGGACGCGCTCTATTCGACCATGGGCCGCACCGCCGCGCGCACCCTGGAGACCAAGGTCATCGGCGACGCCATGAGCGGCTGGTTCGATCAGCTCCTGACCAACATCCGTGCTGGGGATCACAAGACCTTCAACGACAGCCTGTGGGACCCGTCCACCTGGCCAGCCAAGGCCCGGGGCGTCGGCCATATGGAAGCCCCGCGCGGTGCCTTGGGTCATTGGATTGTGATCGAGAACGGCAAGACGGCCAATTATCAGGCCGTGGTGCCCAGTACCTGGAATGCCGGCCCGCGTGACAGCGCCGACCAACCCGGCCCCTATGAAGCTGCCCTCAAGGGGCATGCCGTGCATGACGCCCATCAGCCGATCGAAATCCTACGCACCGTGCATAGCTTCGACCCGTGTATCGCTTGCGCCGTGCACTTGTTTGATCCCAAGGCGGAAGAGGTGACGCGCATTCGGGTGTGTTAGTTGGTTGACAATAAGATCGGGTAGGCCGCTAGCCTGATTGGGCTGGTGTTTGGCTGGTGTTTGGGCTGGATCGGTTGCGCGAATGACCAACCGATTGCGTCCGTTCCGCTTGGCCTCGTAAAGCGCGCTGTCGACGCGGGCGAGCAGGGAATCGGAATCGTCACCCGGTTGCATCAGGGTGGTAAAGAAAATGGGGCCAAGGTCGATTTAATTCTCAACAATCTCCAGATGCACTGGACTCTGGCGTATTGTGAGACTAGGTCGCTTTGGCGGGAAATGCGGCCTTAACGGCTTTGTCGTGCTGCTTGAATTTCGCAATCCAAACGTCGGATAGCAAATGATTGAACAGGCCCAGTATTCCATCCGCGCTAACGCGATTCGGGCTCGTGAGGTCGATTGAAGCGCCATGCATTGGTGGAAACGGGCTGTTCTCTTTGCTGTCGTTCATCCATTTTGCATAGAAGCTTTTCGATTCCCAGCCGTAATTGATTGTTGATACATGTTGTCCGTTGTGGAGCACATGGATCATGGTCTTGCGGCAATCGCAGTTGGGGTCTGAGCAATACATATCGATGAACGCGTATTCCCCATCGGGTAATTGCGGGCTTTGCTCGATTCGCACGGAGCGGACTTGATGGCGTTCGCCGATAATTTCGCCCGCGGGTATGAATTCCATGATTCTTTTTGCTACCTCTTGTTTAATGGGGAGACTTGCCTGGGACTGGACAGCTGCTCCTTGATGCTTGATTTTTCTAGGAAATGGCTCCGCTTGGCGCGAAATCACCTGTGCTGGGCCATTGCCAAGCCAGTTCGGGTCGCTCAGTGGTCAGGCGGGCGGCGCGGAATCGAAGCGGCCCTCGCGCAGCATTTCCAGAGTGCAGTCTTCCAGCCAGTCGATGCCGGCGTTGGTCAGGATACGCTGGAGTCGCGGGGATTCGGTGCCTGGGTTGAAGATGACCCGCTGTGGTCGGATGGCGATGATTGTGTCGGCGGCGGCAAGCGCGCGAGCGGGGTTCACATAAAGCGTTAAGCTGGAGGCATTCCGGGGTGCCTGGTCAAGCGCGGCGATGACCGGGATGTCCTCGATTGAGCTGAGTCGCGGGTGCACGGGGATGACTGCATAGCCGTTTTGGCGCAGCATCACGAGCGCCTGGTGGGCGAAGCGCTCCGGCTTTTCGGATGCGCCAAGAAGAATGACCTCGGGTTGTTGGGGGCTGTGCTTCATGTTGGTCTGCCTAGCCTGGTTGGTCTGGTGCCTGGGCTGGTGATTGGGGTGGCTCGATTTCGCGGATGACCACTCGGTTGCGCCCGGTCCGCTTGGCCTGGTAAAGCGCGCTGTCGACGCGGGCGAGCAGGGAGTCGGAATCGTCGCCTGGTTGCATCAGGGTCGCGCCAATGCTGACGGTGACGGTGATCGCTTTGTTGCCGAAAGTGACAGGCGTGGCTTCGATCCGTTGGCGAATGCGAGTGGCGGTCTGTAAGGCACCCTCTAGGTCTGCCTCCAACAGGAGTGCGGCGAATTCCTCGCCGCCCAGGCGCGCGAGCAGATCGCCCTGGCGCAGGCAGCCGCTGGCCTGCTCGGCAAAGCCGCGCAGCACGGCATCCCCGGCGGCATGGCCATGGTTGTCATTGATCTCCTTGAAGTGGTCGAGGTCAAAGCTCAGCAGCGCAAAGCCTGCGCCATGACGCTCATAGCGAGCAATGGCATCGCTCAAACGGTCAAGAAACAGCCGGCGGTTGGCGACCTCGGTCAGACCGTCAAAGAAGGCGTAGCGTTGCAGCAGATCGCGCTGGCGGTAGCGCTCGTCGATGTCCATGTCGATGCCGCGAAAGCCGATGATTTGTCCCTGATCGTCGTGGAGGGGGATGCCGCTGGAGGTCACCCACAAGGCCCGCCCGTGATTGTCGAGCAGTTGATTCTCAAAGCCCGCGATCGAGCGTCCCTCGCGGATAAAGGTCAGACCGAGCCGGCGCATGCGTTCCTGGTTGGCCGCGGGCATGATGTCCCAGAAGGGGCGGCCGATGAGCTGCTCTGGCCGGTAACCCAGCACGGTTTCAACCGACTCCGACACGTCGGTATAGGAGCCATCAAGGTCGACATCCCAGGCAATACTGCGGCTTTGGCGCGCCAGCTCGGCATAGCGCTGCTCGGATTTCTCGGCGCGATCGCGGGCTTGCCGGAGCGCTGTGTTGATTTGTTCCAGGGCTTTGGCCTGGCGGCGCATCACCGCCTGGCGCCAGATGAAGAAGCCCGCGATCAGACCGAACGCCAGCACAATCGCCAGGGCGGCTTTCAACCAGCGCAGGTCCGCGGGTGCCTCTATCCAGGCGGCGAGCCAGCGGTTCTCGATCTCGCGATGGTCTTCCTCCGTCAGGGAATCGACCATGGTCTCGAAAAATGGCAGCCAGTCGGGACGATCATTGCGCACGGCGATGGCCAGTTCCCAATTCTCGGTAAAACGCCCGGCGATTTTCAGCTCGTGCAGCTTGGCCGCGCGGATGGCGGTGGCGACAGTGGCTAGGGAATCGAGCATGCCATAGGCCTCGCCGCGGCGAACCTTTTCCAGCCCCTCGGCGACATTGCTGACTTCGATGAAGCCAATGCTCGGATAACGTGTCCGGACCAGCTCGGTGTAGGCATAGCCAGAGACCGCGGCCAGAGTCTTGTCGGCAACCGCCTCCAGACTGTCGACCGCCGGAATTTCGCTGCGTGTGACCAGCACAAAGGGATAGCTGACATAAGGCGTGGTAAATAGCCAGTGCTGAGTGCGCTCCGGTGTTTTCATCGCTAGGGTCAACAGATCGCATTCCCGCGCCTTGGCCTTGTCGAGCGACTCCTGCCAGGACTTGGTCACCACCAGCTCGGTCGCGAGTCCGGCGCGTTCGCTCATGCGCTGCCAGTAGTCAGCGGACATGCCGCGAAAGCGGTCTTGGTCATCGAGATACTCGAAGGGGGCCCAGTCCGGATCGATGCACAGACGCACGGGCCTTTCGGCATCGGGGGCCGGGTTGGCGCTCAGGGTCGCGACGGCGAAGAGCAAGGTGGCGGCGAAGCGGCTTGCGCGCGTGGCAGTCCGGGAGTGTGAGGCTGGAGCTGGCTTCATCGGATACTTAATAGGTGCTCATCTGGAGCGCGTGCGGGTCGTGGGTATGATCCGGCCAGAAAGCGTACCAGAATCGTCGGGTTTTTGGGCCTGCTCGCCTCATCTGCGCTGTGCGGCCGGGGAGTGAAGGGCTAGGCCGCCTGGGTGTTTGATGCCTGCCCGGCGGTCAGTGTGACCGCCTGCCCGAGCTGCTCCATGGGCGTGTGGAAATGCGGCGAGAAACGAATGCCGCCCCCGCGCGCGGCGCACAGCAGGTTGTTCGCCATCAGGGCGCGCCATAGCCCCTGGTGATCCGCGACGCCCGGAACGCGAAAAGTCAGGATGCCGGCGCGTTGCTCGGGCGCGCGCGGGGACAGCAGTTCGAAGCCCTGGGCATCGATTAGCTCGATCAGATGGTCGATGCGCTCTTGGATGCCTTGTTCGATGCGCTCCAGTCCGATGTCTTCGAGCAGTGACAGGCTGGCCTCGAAGGCGTGAATGCCGAGCATATTGGGGCTGCCGCATTCAAAGCGGCGCGCGGAGCTGGCCGCTTGCCAGTCGTCGCGGTCGAAGTCGCCCATCTGCTCCACCATGTGCCAGCCGAACTGCCGCAGCCTGAGCCTGGGGCGCAATTCCGGGCGGCAGTAAAAGAGCGCGATGCCCTCGGGGCCGAGCATCCATTTATGCGCGTCGGCGACAACGAAGTCGGCCGGCGTGCGCTCGAGGTCGAAGGGCAGGGCGCCCAGACCCTGAATGGCGTCGACGCACAGCAGGATGCCGCGTTCGCGACAGGCGCGACCGAGGTGCTCGAGGTTTAGCCGTCGGCCACGCGCATATTGCACCCAACTCAATGCCAAAAGCCGTGTGCTGTTGTCACAGAGCGCGAGCAGGTCATCCTCGGGCGCCTGGGAGCCGGCGAGCTTGAGCGCGCGCCATTCCACCCCTCGGTCGGCCAGGGACTGCCAGACGATGCGGTTGGAGGGGAATTCCTCGGCGATGCCGACAACAGAGTCCCCCGGCTGCCAGTCGATTCCATAAGCGATGACCGACAGGGCTTCCGAAGTGCTTTTGGCCAGGGCGATGTCATCGGCTGACGGCGCCTTGATCAGCCGCGCCAGGCGCTCGCGCAGGCGCTGCTCGGTGGCTTGCCACTGTGGATAGTGGCTAGAGCCCAGGGTGGCGTTTTCCTCGGCAAAGCGACGCACGGCCTCAGTGGTGCGCCTGGGCCAGGGGCCGACGGCGGCGTGGTTGAGGTGCAGCAGGCCAGGGGAGAGGTTGAATTCCGCCAGTGATTCGTTCATCGCGAGCCTCAAGGGGGCTGTTTGGGAAATGTTGGTCTATTATGCCGGCCTTCGCGGTCGGATGGCTGATCGGCCTGCCCCCGGGTGGCAAGCGCGGGGGATTCGGGCGGTATTGGCCGTTGAAGCTGGGTGCTGCCCAGTATAGTCTCGCACTTTGTCCCTGGTCGTGGACCTGGCAACGAATCAAAGAGGGCGCTCGCATGAGCAAGCATGATGGTCGCCGTGAGTGGAGTACCTGGCCGAGGCTGCTGCTGCTTGGGTGGTTGGTGTCGACGCTGCAAGTGGTTCCAGCGCTTGCGGCCGAGCAGCAGGATGGCCTTGCCATCCCCCCGGCACTCACCCCTTGGGCGCCCTGGGTGCTGCGCGATGCCGAGTGGCGTGACTGTCCCCTGGCGCCGGCATCTTCCGCTAAATCGGCGCTAGGAAGCCAGGGGCGACTGTGTCTCTGGCCGGGTACTTTGCGGCTGGAGGCGGATGCCGAGGGTGGGCGTTTCACCCAGGATTGGCGGCTCTATGCCCCCGGTTGGGTGCCACTGCCAGGCGATGAGCAAGCCTGGCCGCAGCAAGTGCGGGTCAATGGTGAGCCGCGTCCGGTGCTGGCGCGCGAGGGACGCCCCGCTGTGTTTCTGCCGCCCGGTGACTATGCGCTCGCCGGGACTTTCCTCTGGTCGCGGTTGCCCGACGGGCTGCAGTTGCCGGAGGTTCGCGCGCAGGTGCGGCTGCGCTCTGGGCTGGTGGACACCGCCGCGCCGCGCATCGATGCCGCCGGGCGGCTGTGGCTGGGCGCGGCGCCTGATGTCGCCAAGGATGTGGTGACCGATGCCACGCCCGACGAGGGGAGTGGACCGGCGGACAGCGCCGCCACGCGCGCCGACACCCTGGCGCTGGATGTGACCCGCCTGCTGGCCGATGGCGTGCCGGTGCGCCTGACCACCCGGCTGGATTTGGAGGTATCGGGCCGACCGCGCGAGTTGCGGCTGGACGGCGTCGTGCTGCCAGGTGCCTTGCCGCTGCGCGTCGACAGCCCGCTGCCGGCGCATCTTGACCGGCGCGGACGGCTGCAATTGCAGCTGCGACCGGGGCGTTGGGTGGTGCAGGTCGAGGCGAGGTATCCGGGACAACCGACGCGGTTCGACTTGCCTGTTGCCGAGGCGCCCTGGCCTGAACGCGAAGTCTGGGCGTTTCGCGCAGATTCGCCGCTGCGTCAGGTCGAGGTCGGCGGTGTGCCGGCGGTGGATGCGCGCCAGACGCGCCTGCCCGCCGACTGGCAGAGCCTACCCGCTTATGGCTTGGAGGCTGGAGATGCGCTGGTCCTGCAACCCCTGCCAGCGGTGCGCGCCGGGCGCGAGCGGCTGCGCCTGCGGCGCGATCTGTGGCTGGATTTCAGTGGTCGCGGCTACAGTGTGCGCGACCGCATCGAGGGTGAACTGGCCGGCCTGAGTCGTTTGGATGCCCGGGCGCCGCTGCGCTTGGGGCAAGTGCGCGTGGATGACGCGCCGCGTCTGATCACCCGGCTGCCGGGCACGGACGAGGCCGCGGGACCGGAGAAGCTTGAGGGAGACTCCGATGGCCACGCCGAAACAGACGATCGAGCAAGCCCGGAAGCAACCAGCCAGGCGCCCACTGGCATCGAAGTGCGCGGCGAGCGCCTGTCCCTGGTGGCCGATGGTCGGCTGGAGGCGTTGCGCACGCGCTTGCCCGCATCCGGTTGGACGGTGCCTTTCGAGCGCATTCAGACCAGTCTTTATCTGCCCCCGGGTTGGGATCTGCTCGCGGTCACTGGCGTCGATAATCTGCCCCAGACCTGGCTGGCGCGTTGGTCGCTGCTGGACTTGTTTTTGGTGCTCATTGCCGCGCTCGCCTGCGCTCGCCTGTGGGGCTGGCGCTGGGGACTGCTGGCGCTGGTCACCCTGACACTGATCTGGCAGGAAGCGGAGGCGCCGCGCGCGGTCTGGCTGCATCTGCTGGGCGCCGCCGCGCTGCTGCGGGTCTTGCCCTTGGATGCGGAGCAGCAGGCCCCGCGGCGTGCACGCGCCTTGGTGCAATGGTACTTCCGCGCCTCTCTGCTGGTGCTGGTCCTGATCGCGCTGCCCTTTTTGCTGCAGCAGATGCGCGACGGGCTTTATCCGCAATTGAGCATTGAGCCGGGCAGCCGGCTGGGCGCGGGCGCGGTTGTGGCGAATCAGGTCATGGACGAAAGGGCGGAGCTGGCGCCCGCTCAATCGGCGCTCCCCCTGCCAGAGGCCGAGGGTTATCTCAGTCGCTATGCGGATTCGTCCGCAAAGGCCAAATCCGCCGCGCCGGCATGGAACGCGCCACCCCCTGGCGCGGTCTTGCAAACCGGCGCCGGCGTGCCGGACTGGACCTGGAACGCCTTCCGGCTGGAATGCAAGGGTCCGGTGGCGCCCGATCATCAAATTCGTCTATGGCTGCGCCCGCCGCTGGTCGGGCTGCTGCTGGCCTGTCTGCAGTTGCTGCTATTGCCCCTGCTGGCACTGCGCCTGGCTGGTGGCTGGCCGGCGGTGGTCGATGCCGGACGGACTTGGCGTCAAGGGCTGCATCCGGGCCAGCCATCCCCGGGCCAATCATCCCCGAGTCGGTCCTCGCGGCAGCACGGATCCGCTTTGGGCGTTGTGGGCTTGATCGCCGTGCTTGGCCTCTCCGCCTGGCTGTTGCCCTCTCCAGTGCGGGCGGTGAGCGCGCCCGAGCCCGCGCCGGCCAAGGCGACGCAGCCAGCCCAATCGCAAGCCACCCCTCTCCCTGCGGTGCCCGCGTCCATTCCGCTGGCCGAGATGTCGCAAGCCGCCGTGAGCTTTCCGCCCCAGAACCTGCTCGACGCCCTGCGCGAGCATCTGCTCGCGGCGCCTGAGTGCTGGCCGGACTGCATGAGCCTGACTCGCCTGCATGTGCGGCTCAGCGACGGCCAATTGCGCCTGCGCCTGGAGGTCGCGGCTGGCGCCGCCGGGGCGCTGCCGCTGCCTGGCGGTGAGTCCACCTGGTCACCGCGGCAGCTGATGCTCGATGGTGTCGAGCTGCGGCAGGCGCGCCGCACCAAGGAGGGTCACCTGCTGGTGCCGGTGCCCGAGGGCGATCATCAACTGGACTTGTCCGGGCCGCTTCCCGCCACCGGGCGCATCGAACTGCCGCTGCCGCTGGCCCCGCGCCTGGTTACCACCGAGCTTGACCCGAATTGGCGACTCGAGGGTCGGCGTGCCAACGGTCAGGTCGGCTCGCAACTGCGGCTGGTGTCTGTGCCGGACACCAGCGCTGGTGTGGATGCTGACACGGATGCTGGCGCGGAAGTTGGCGCCGAGCCTGGCGTTAACGCGGGTGCGGATGCTGGAGTGAAACCGGACTTGGCCACCGAGGCTCCCGCGCCCTCGGCCTCTAGCGCACCCGCGCTGACCCCGCTGCTGCGCCTTGAACGCAGCCTGCATTTGGGACTCACCTGGGAACTGCGCTCGCGCGTGCAACGCCTGTCGCCGGCCGAGACCTCAATCAGCCTGTGGCTGCCCCTGTTGCCAGGGGAGGCCGTGACTAGCGCCGAGGCGCAGGTGGTGGATGATCGCTTGCTGCTATCCCTGGCACCCGGTCAGCGCCAGATGGAATGGGCGTCCCGACTGGCGCCCGCGGACATCCTGGCATTGCAGGCCAGCGGTGACCCGCGACTGGTCGAGACCTGGTGTCTGGGTGTCAGCCCTTTCTGGCATCTGGAGACCACCGGCATCGCTCCGGTTGGCCGCTGCGACCTGGGCGGCACGGCGGCGGGCGCGGCGGCTCCCGCCAGACTGTGGCGGCCCTGGCCCGGCGAGATACTGGCGCTGAATCTGGTCCGACCACTGGCAGTGGCTGGCCCGACACTGACGCTGGATCAGACGCGCTATCGGCTCGAGCCCGGACGGCGCGCGAGCGAAGCGCGGCTGAATCTAACAGTCCGCAGCAGCCAGGGCGGGCAGCACCAGATTCTGTTGCCAGACGGCGCCGAGCGGCTGGACGTGCGCATCAATGGCCAGGCACGCGGGCTGGCGCTCAAGGATCGACAGCTCGACTTGCCGCTGGTCCCCGGGGTGCAGCAGGTGGAGCTTGGATGGCATCAGCCGACCGGGCTCGCTCTGGGCTATCGCCCAGCATCGGTGGATCTGGGCCTTGGCAGTGTCAATGCCATCACCGAAGTTTCGCTCGGCGCCGACCGCTGGGTGCTCTGGACCCAGGGCGCCGGTGTCGGGCCGGCGGTGCTCTTCTGGAGCGTGCTCGCCGTACTGGCGCTGCTTGCCTGGGGGCTGGCGCGCTGGCGCCTCACACCCCTGCGCTGGCACGACTGGCTGCTGCTCGGTATCGGCCTCAGTCAGGCGGACATCTGGGTCAGCCTGCTGGTGGCCGGCTGGCTGCTGGCGCTTGGTTGGCGGCAGCGACTAGAACCCCAGCGACTGGAGACCATGCCAGCCTGGCGTTTCGATTTGGCGCAGATCGCCCTGGTCGGCTGGACCCTGCTGGCGTTACTGGGACTCCTGGCCGCCATCCAGCAGGGACTGCTCGGGTCACCGCGCATGCAGATTGCCGGCAATGGCTCCAACGCCGAGTTGCTGCGCTGGTACCTGGACCGTAGCGGCCCGGAACTGGGCGAGGTGCTGGTGGTCTCGGTGCCCATGCTGGCCTACCGGCTGCTGATGCTGGCCTGGGCACTGTGGCTGGCGCTGCGTTTGCTCGCCTGGCTGCGCTGGGGCTGGCAGGCGGTGTCCCAGCCGTTGCTGTGGCGGACGCTACCGCCGATCGGCGCGAGCGGCAAAACCCGGGCGCCAACCAAGTCCGAGCGCCATGGCGACAACCGTGTTGGGGCGGATGAGTCTCTCAGCTTGGATATTTGAGCAGAGTCCGCATTGGAATCAGCAATTCACAATTTCGTTTTCCAGCGCCCGGTTGTTGGCCCGGTGATACACCAGATGAAAGACCCAAATTTGGCATTGCCGCACTGGAATTGACCCGGTGGCGCAGCGCCAAGGCAGAGAGATTTCGACGAGCATAACGAGGTTGATGATGACTGATACTCCCCGTCCCGCCGTGGTGCTGCTGAGCGGCGGGCTGGACTCGGCCACGCTGCTGGCCATTGCCAAGGATCAGGGCTTCGCGCCCCATGCGCTGTCCTTTCGCTACGGGCAGCGGCATCTGATTGAGCTCCAGGCGGCGGCCCGGGTGGCCGAGGCGCTTGGAGCAGCGGAGCACCGCATTGTGGCGGTCGACCTGGCCAACTTTGGCGGTTCGGCGCTGACGGCAGACATGGAGGTACCCAAGCATCGCGATGTCGGCGAGATTGGCGCCGGCATTCCAACCACCTATGTGCCGGCGCGCAACACTGTGTTTCTATCCATGGCGCTGGCCTGGGCCGAAGTGCTGGGCGCGTCCGATCTTTTCATCGGCGTCAACGCGCTGGACTATTCGGGCTATCCCGACTGCCGACCTGAATTCATCGTCGCGTTCGAGCGCATGGCCAACCTGGCCACCCGTGCTGGTGTCGAGGGACGCGAGCGCCTGCGACTGCACACCCCGCTGATTGAACTGACCAAGGCCCAGATCATTCGCAGCGGTCTGGCGCTTGGGGTGGACTATGGGCTGACCTTCAGTTGTTACGACCCAACCGCCAACGGCCAGCCCTGCGGTGGCTGCGATGCCTGCTTGCTGCGGGCCAAGGGATTTGCCGAGGCGGGGGTGGATGACCCTGTAGCAGCGAAGGTATTCGTCCACTAGAGGCGAGTTTCTGCTCAACGCTCCTCCAGCTGGCCCGTTGCGCGCTCGCAAGGCGAAACCGGCTGCGCTATGCGATCCTGTGCGCTTCGCCTCGCCTCGCCTGCCGTTACGTCGCAGGCACTGACTGTCAGCCGGGCCGCCACCATGGATACATTGCTTTTCACCGCCGCCGAGACCTTTCATGCCGCGCGTCGACTCGCCAGCCTGCCGACGGGGCATCGCGCGACCGGGGTGCACGGGCATGGTTTTGGCGTCAAGGTCCATGCCGATCTGACCGCTCGCCGCGATGCGCGGGCGGGAACCGAAACGCGTGCCCTGGGCGATGCGCTGCGACAGGCCAGCGCGGCGCTGGATTATCAGGATCTGAACCTGCTGATCGCGGAGCCCGGCGATCTGGGTATCGCCACCTGGCTGGGCGAGCGCCTGGCCGAGTCCCTGCGCCCGGGCCGACTTGGTGCCCTGGGTTTGAGCAGCACTGCCTGGCAGGGGGTGACCAGTATTGCGGGAATGCGGCCACGCGGCTGGCGGCGCTATCGCTTCGAGGCCGCGCATCGGCTGCCGAATGTGCCTGAAGGACATCCCTGTGGGCGCATGCATGGGCATGGCTTCGAGGTGCTGCTGCATGCCGATCTCGCGCCGGATGATGTCACGGCTCTGTCTTGTTACGACCGCCTTGATGTGGCCTGGGCGCCACTGGCGGGCCAATTGCACCATGGCTGCCTGAATGCGCTGCCGGGGCTAGAGAATCCAACCAGCGAGCTGCTGTGCCTGTGGCTGTGGCAGCGCCTTGCGCCAGAACTGGCCGGGCTGCGTCAGGTGGTGGTGCGCGAAACGCGCACGGCGGGTTGCTGTTACGACGGGCAGGGCTTTCGCATCTGGAAGGACCTGTTGTTCGAGAGCGCGCTGCGTTTTGCCGAGCTGCCCGAGGCGGACCCATGGCATGGTCTGCACGGCCACAGTTATGGACTGCGTTTGATGCTCGGCGCGCCGCTGGATGAGGTGCTGGGTTGGACGGTCGATTTCGGCGATGTCAAAGCCCTCTTTAAACCCGTGTATGCGCGGCTTGACCACCATGATCTGAGCGCCTTGCCGGGGCTGGAGCACCCCGGAGTGGGCGAGCTGTTGCGCTGGATTGCCGGGCAGGTCGCAGGTGTGTTGCCTCAGCTTGATGGTCTGGAGCTGAACCCGACTCCGGGCCGCGGTGCTGTGTTGACTTTGTCCATGCCAGATTCCGCTCGTCTTGAGTCCAACCCGAGTGCCAGCCTGGACCTCGGTTTGGCGCTGCCATCGCTGTGATTCAGCACTGTGATTCAGCGCTGCGGTCAAGCAATCTGTCTAGTGATGTGTCTAGCCCATGGCATATAGCATTCACGAAATGTTCCATAGCCTGCAAGGCGAGGGCGCACGCAGTGGGCGCTCGGCGCTTTTCTGTCGCTTCGCCGGCTGCAATCTCTGGTCCGGGCGCGAGCAGGATCGCGCGCTAGCCATTTGTCGCTTCTGCGATACCGAATTTCGTGGCACTCATGGCCGCGGTGGGGGTGTCTTTGCCTCGGCTGCTGCCCTGGCTGATCATCTGCACAGCATTTGGCAGTCGGAAACAGGCGGGGATGGACGGCCTTACATTGTCTGCACCGGCGGGGAACCGCTGCTGCAACTCGACGGGCCCCTGATGGATGCCCTGCATGCCCGCGGCAGCGAAATCGCGGTCGAGACCAATGGAACCATCGAACCGCCAGCCGGGATTGATTGGCTGTGCGTTAGCCCGAAAGCAGGAGCGCCCTTGGTGGTGACGCGCGGCGATGAGCTCAAGCTAGTATTTCCGCAGCCTGGACTGACGCCCGAGGTATTGGATGCGTTCGCGCGGCTTGAATTTCATGAGTTTTTCTTGCAACCCTGCGATGGACCTGAACGCGCGGCCAACATCACGGCAGCCTTGACCTACTGCAAGGCTCACCCGCGCTGGCGGCTGAGCCTGCAGTTGCACAAGCTGCTGGGGATTCGTTAAAGCGCGGGATCCCAGTATTCCCGAACGAGGAGCTCCCGATGCTTCACTTTCAACAGCCTGCACAGAGCCGAGGACCGGAGGGGGAGGCATTGGTAGGGTCGAGTTCCAGGCAGCGGTCGAAGATGCTGGTGACTTGATCGGTCGCTCAATCCGATGCGCACATGCCGGTTTGGCTTTGGCGTCAGGCGGGCTTGGGGTCTGCCGGGAGTCCAGGAACCTGTGGTATAGTCGCGGGCTGATTTTTACTGACTGGCGCGCCGCGCCGGGGAGCGATGAACATGAGCTTTTTTATTTCCGATGCCATGGCCCAGGTCGAGGGCGGGGCAGGTCCGGCTGATCCCTTTCTTGGGCTGCTGTTTCCCATTGGTCTGATCATCATTCTCTACTTTCTGATGATCCGTCCTCAGATTAAACGCCAAAAGGAGCACAAGGCGCTGGTCGATGGGCTGAGCAAGGGAGATGAAGTGGTTACCATGGGCGGTGTTGCTGGCCGTATTGTTGATATCGGGGACAACTTTGCCCAGTTGGAGGTGGCTGATGGTGTCACCATCAAAATTCGCCGCCCCTCGGTCGAGGCCGTGCTGCCGAAAGGTTCGTTAAAAGAACTCTAGCGATAAAGCACTCTCGCCAAAAGCAAGTCCTGCCGAAGCGTCAGCAAGCGAGCCCGGCTGCGCAAGTGGCGGTGGCTGGCCTGTCCTGTTTCGCCTCCTTTTCGACAAATGACCGACTGAATCTGCGCTGAGTCTGCGATGAATCATTATCCACTGTGGAAAAACCTGCTGATTCTGGGCGTGGTCCTGGTCGGGGTGGTGCTTGCGCTGCCCAATTTGTTCTCCCAGGATCCCTCGATTGAAATCACCGCCGAGCGGGGCGCCGAGATCAATGATGGCAGCATCGCCGAGATTCGCGCGGTGTTTGAAAATGCCGATGTCACGGTCAAGGATATCGAGTCCT
Source organism: Thiorhodovibrio winogradskyi (assembly GCF_036208045.1). Taxonomy (NCBI): domain Bacteria; kingdom Pseudomonadati; phylum Pseudomonadota; class Gammaproteobacteria; order Chromatiales; family Chromatiaceae; genus Thiorhodovibrio; species Thiorhodovibrio winogradskyi. The sequence continues at coordinate 558,657 of NZ_CP121472.1, forward strand.
TGGAGGGAGATCGCCTGCTCGCGCGTTTTCGCACATCGGGTGAGCAGTTGCGCGCGCTGGAGGTGATGCAGGCGACTCTGGCGGACCGCTACCGCAGTGCCCTGACGCTTTCGCCCGATCTGCCAGGATGGTTGGATGCCATGGGCTTGCAGCCAATGTTCCTGGGCCTGGATCTGCGCGGTGGCATCCATGTGCTGATTGATGTGGATATGGACGCTGCCGTGGCCCAAGCGCTGGAGCGCTATACCGGCGATATTCGCTCGGAGTTGCGCAAGGCGAAGATTCGCTATCTGACGGTGTTGCGCGAGGGCGAGCGGGTGGAGGTGCGCTTCAAGGATGAGGCCACCCGCGATGAAGCAGCCCAAAGGATCCGGCGCGAATTTTCCAATCTCGCGGTTGAAACTTCCACGCGCGATGGGGATTTTTATCTGACTGGCAGTTTGCCACCGGCGCAGCGCGAGGAGGTGAAGCGCTTCGCGCTGCAGCAGAACATTACAACCCTGCGCAATCGCGTCAATGCCCTGGGTGTTGCCGAACCCATTATTCAACGCCAGGGCGAACGGCGTATTGTGGTCCAGCTGCCCGGGGCACAGGATCCCGGTCGGTTAAAGGATTTGTTGGGCGCCACCGCGACCCTGGAGTACCGCCTGGTTGACACGGAAAATAGCGTGCAGGATGCACTCGAGGGTCGGGTGCCAGTGGGGGCGGCTCTTTATCGTGAACGCAACGGTCAACCCATACTGCTCAAGCGTCGGGTGATTGTGACCGGCGATCAAATCACCGACGCCTCGGCCGGATTTGATCAGCAGTCGGGCTCGCCGGCGGTCTTTGTCAGCCTGGATGGACCCGGCGCGCGGCGCATGCGCAATGTCACCACCGAGAACGTCGGCAAACCCATGGCAGTGGTCTTTATCGACAGTCGCGCCGTCACCCGCATGGTCGATGGCGAGCCGGTGAAGGCGCGCGAGCGCACCGAAGAGGTCATTAGTGTCGCCAATATTCTGGAGCCTTTCGGGCGTCGCTTTCAGACCACCGGGCTCGACAGCAGCGACGAGGCGGCTAATCTGGCCTTGTTGCTGCGTGCTGGCGCCCTGGCCGCGCCAATCGAAATCATCGAGGAGCGCACCGTGGGCCCGAGTCTGGGACAGGACAACATCGATCAGGGTTTCCTGTCGGTGGTGATTGGCCTGATGGCGGTGGTGATTTTCATGGCGGTCTATTATCGCCTCTTTGGTCTGGTGGCGGATCTGGTGCTGGTGATCAATCTGGTGATGATCGTCGCGGTGCTGTCGCTGTTGCAGGCGACGCTAACCTTGCCGGGCATTGCCGGCATTGTGCTGACCGTGGGCATGGCGGTGGATGCGAATGTGCTGATTTTCGAGCGTATCCGCGAGGAGATTCGCAATGGCAACTCGCCCCAGGCAAGTATCCATGCGGGCTACGACAAGGCGCTCTCAACCATTGTCGATGCCAATGTCACCACATTGATTGCCGCCGTGGTGTTGTTCAGCTTTGGCACTGGTCCCATCAAGGGCTTCGCGGTCACGCTCTTCATTGGCATTATCACCTCCATGTTCACGGCCATTCTGGGCTCGCGCGCGCTGATCAATCTGATCTATGGCGGGCGGCGGGTGAAAACCCTGGCGATCTGAGCTTGCCTTGATTCCAGGGCTTTTGTGATAGGACCTTTCCCGAATCTGCACCGGCGGAGAACAGCATGGCGCATGCCCAATTGATTAAAGAACTCAATATTGACTTCATCGGCAAGCGCCGCATCGCGGTGGCCATTTCCGCTGTGCTGATGGCGCTGTTTTTGCTGGCAATACTCGTGCGCGGATTCAATTTTGGCCTGGATTTCACTGGCGGCACTGTCATTGAGGTGGGCTATGAGCAGCCGGCGGAGCTGGCGGCCGTGACCCAGGCCTTGGCCGATGAAGGCTTCAAGGATGCCGTGGTGCAGTATTTTGGCTCGCGTCAGGACGTGCTCATCCGGCTGGCGCCGCGTGATGATGAAGAGGTCAATGCTGAACTCAGCGATCAGATTTTCCAGGCGCTGAGCGCCCAGGCCGATGGCGCGGTGGAGTTACGGCGGGTGGAGTTTGTCGGGCCGCAGGTGGGCGAGGAATTGCGCGAGCAGGGCGGGCTGGCCGTGCTCTTCTCGCTGATCGGCATCCTGATCTATGTCGCGCTGCGCTTTGAGTGGCGTTTTGCCGCCGGTGCCGTGGTCGCCATCATCCATGATGTGCTCTTCACCATTGGGATTTTCTCCGTGTTCGCGATTCCTTTTGACTTGACCGTACTGGCGGCCGTGCTGGCGGTCATCGGCTACTCCCTCAATGACACCATTGTCATTTTCGACCGGATGCGTGAAAACTTCCGCAAGATGCGCAAGGGAACAGTGATCGAAATCACCAACCGCTCGATTAACCAGACGCTCTCGCGCACCATCGTGACCTCGGGCACCACGCTGCTGGTGTTGCTGGCGCTCTACTTTCTTGGCGGCGCCGCCATCAGCGGTTTTTCACTGGCGCTCATTATCGGAGTGCTGGTGGGGACCTACTCGACGATTTACGTGGCGACCGCCATGGTGATCTGGCTCGGCATCAGCCGCGTCGATCTCTTGCCAACGGTGAAGGAAGGGGAAGTGCTCGACGACCGGCCCTGAGTTTTGCCTGGCGTGATAGTGGCGCCTTTAACGCCGCGCATCTTTTTGTACATCGCCAATGGCGCGGATCCAGTATCCCTGGGACACTACTTCGATTGGCAAACTGGATAATCCGGTCATGGCGCTCTCCATATCCGGATAACTGCCATGGACCGCGATCACGAGCGGGCCGTTGGGGAGAATGTGCGCGCCCTTGATCTCATGGGTGCGCAGGTACTCTTCGACAGCGGCGAACCTCTTTAGCGCAATCAACTGAATGGTCAGGTGCTCTGGGTTTTGTTCCGAGAGCCACACAAGGTCGTCGCGGGTTTGGGCCTTGTGATATTCCTCTGGCTGATCTTCTTCTGGCTGATCTTCTTTATGAGTTGTCGCCGCTTGCTCCCTTGGTTCTTGCGGTTCAGTCGGGGCTAGTGCTTGACTTGGATTGGTTTTCTGGTCCTGATCATCCTCCGTCTGTTGTGATGTTCCATCTCGAGACTGAGGGGGCGGCGGTTCTTTCAGGGTTCTTGTTGGCAAGGGTGCTTGGTTGTTAGGCTGGGTTCCTGGTTCCTGAGCGGAAAGGGTCAGTTCACCAGCGGCGTCAACTCGCGGATCCTGCGCGGTGTCGGCGTCCGTGTCGCTTGCCGCATCTGTTGCTTGCTGGTTATTGAGCCCCTCAGCAGGGATCGAAACCTCGGCCGTGCTTTCTTGCCCCGCGCTCTGGTTTGCGTCCTGATGCTTAGGTGGTGTTGCCTGCAATCGCAAGGGCGAAGCATCTGGGTCAGTCTCGGGCAGTGTGAGCGCGATGCTCAGGATTGACACGGCAAGTCCGACACCGGCCGTTGTCGGCATGAACCAGGGTCGTTTCCACAAAGCCAAGCCGAGCTTTTGGCGCTTTGACTCCTGGCCGGTGTCCTCGGGATCTGATGATCGCGCACTCGGCTTGGGTTCACTGAACGGCTGATCTTCTGCTGAGCTCGCATCCGCTTCGTCGCTCGCGGGGATGTTCTCCTGAGTCTGGATGTTCTCCTGAGTCTGGAGTGGCGCGGGTTCCTCGCTGGTTTCAGCTTCGTCCTCGACCAGTGATTCCTCGACCGGATCATCGGCGTCCTCCGGCCGCGTTACACTGGTTTTGGACTTTTGCTCCAGTGCGTTGCAATAATCTCTAAGCCATTCCTCGGCCATTGCGTTGAGATCACCGGGTAGCCCGCGGCTGCGTTGGTACAGATTGGCGATGATCTCGGGCTTGAACAGCTTTCCCAGGCTGGCATTCCCGGCGACCGTAAGGCGGTGATGCAGGTAGGCAGCGGTTTGCTCCTGATTAAAAGGAGCCAGGCTGATGTGCCGCACCTGGCGATCATCTTCAGTATCCAGAATCCGCTGATAATTGCGACCGAGGACGGCATCTCCCATCAGTAGCAGGCGAGGTCCGATGGGACTGGCCGCGCTGACATCCCCGCCGAGCCTGAGCAACTGACGCAAAATTCCGGAACCTAGGAGATGGGCATCGTCGACAGCGATGAGCATGTCGATGCCGCGTTTGCCTCGTTCGATCAGCAAGTCGTTAAGTGACCGGGCGCGATCATCCTCTCCGCGGGAGGCCAGGTGCTTGCGAATGGTCACATCGACCGAGGCAAAGGTCGTATTGCCGCGACCGCGAAAGGCGACGATCTCGAAATATCTTGGCACGGAACCAAGCAGTCGCATGAGTTGGGTGCTACGGCCGGCACCGCTGTTGGCGCTCAGCAGCAATATGGCGCCGGGTTTTATCAGTGCGTTTAGCATGCGCTCGATCTGGGTATCAAGCAGCGTGTCCTTGTAAAGAAAGTCTTCCCGCGCACCTGGGGCGAAGGGTTGCGCGTGCAACTGCAGATGCTTGAGACACTCAGCGGTTAGCGTCATGACAATTTCAGGGCGTGATGGCCTGAGGGTAATAAAGTTTCGAAAAGGGAAAGCACGGCAGGGTTAAAACAAACCCAGTTCGTCCAGGGATGGCAGCGCCTCGGTGTCTTCTTCTCGCGCGGGCTGCGAGCTATTGTCTGTGAGTGCTGTCGTTTCCTGCGCAATTTCAGGGAAGCGCTCGCGCAACTCCTTACGCAACAGGGTAAGACCATCGGCTTGGTAGTCGAACACCGAAAAATGGGTTGCAAAGGCTCCCATGGTTCGAAAGATGACCCCTTTGACACGCGCCTTGGCTTGAACGGAAAAAATGTCCGGTTCTTCTGCTAAAACCACTGGGATCTTCAGGTGATGAACGGAATCATGTTCAAGTTTTTGCGATAGTGCAATACGCATTTGTTGCGGTGTGACATCTTCGGTCCAGCCTGTGAGGTTGCCGCCGTCGGCGAGGGCAAGCTTGATGCGCCTGTGCAGAGGAAAGCTCAAGCACTGAGGCATCCTGGGTTGTTCGCTGTACTGGATCTTGGTTTCGATTGCGAGCGGTGCGGCCAGATAATCGATCTGGGCCCGGAACATGGATTCAGCCGCGCCGATAAATTCATCGACAATCAGGCCAAGGCGAAAATCCTGGGTTCTCGTGTCGAGCACGCAGCTTGCGACTCGAGTCGCTGCCTCGGCCTGGACGTTCTTGCCATGGCGATGGTTGAACATAAACACCAGAACTCGCAGTGGCACGCCAACGCGCTGCGGTTTGTCGGCATGGATGCTGAGACCATTGTGGGAGATGTCCTCGGCCCATAGGAGCTCTGTATGCCCATCGGGAAAGAGGACGCCAGTTCTGAGTTTGCAGCGGAATCTGGGTTGTTGGCGTCGTTCGTCCATCGGCGGGTTCCCAGAAATGATCAGCAGTGACCGGCAGTGATCAGCAGTGACCAGTACTCATCAGGCGTGATCAGGCGTGATCAGAGGGCATGGGAGCGGGCAGGGATCGCTTCGGTTTCTGTATGATGACTCTTCTGCTTCTTTCTGTCACATATCAAGCAAGACTTCAATCGAAATGCGCAACCCTTTACTCAATGGTGGCCCAACATCTGTCCATGAGGGCTTGCGGTTGCTCGGCTTGCAAGAATCCCAAGTCATGCGGGTGCTCAATGAGTTCCAGTGATCGCTTCGGCCTGGAGGAGATTCCGGCCAATTCGACGCAGGTGCGGCCAGCACGGGCGCTCGCCTCCCGGCGCAAGCCAGACTTTGATGTCTCGGGTGGAAACCGTGTTCTTACATTGCGTGGCGTGCTGGACGATCTGGTGGCCGCTGGACTGGTCGCGCGCGCGCCTGCCGATGAGTTGCTGCGCCGCGCCCCGACCGAGGATGCACGCCAGCCTCATGTGCTTGAGACCATCGCCAAGGCTGAATTGGTCTCGGCTCGCCCACCGCATCGGGTGCTGGGAATCGAGGATCTGACCGCCTGGTTGGCGGAGCGTTGCGGCTTGCCCTATTTGCGTATTGATCCGCTGAAAGTAGACGTTGCCAGCATTGGCGAACTGGTCACAGCTGCCTATGCCAAATGGAACAGGATTCTGCCGGTGGCTTTGACCCCGCAAAAAGCGGTCTTTGCCACCTGCGAACCCTATTTGGACGAATGGGTGAGTGAGTTGCAGCAGGTGCTGAAGCGCCAGATCGAGCGGGTGGTGGCCAATCCGCGCGATATCGACCGCTATCGTCGGGAATTTTTCGGCGTGTCGCGATCCATGCGTGGCGCCCGTGCCGTTCACGACGGCGCAAGCCTTGGTCTGCAAAATCTCGAGGCTCTGGTCGAACTCGGCAAGGGCGGTTCCCTGGACGCATCGGATAGCCACATCGTTTACTTGGTCGACTGGCTGCTGCAATATGCCTTTGAACAGCGCGCCAGCGATATTCACTTGGAGCCGCGCCGCGACGCTGGCAACATCCGTTTTCGCATTGATGGGGTAATGCATTCGGTTTGTCAGATTCCACCTGTTGTGATGGCGGCTGTCACCAGTCGCATCAAGATTCTCGGGCGCATGGACGTGGCCGAGAAGCGCCGCCCGCAGGATGGCCGCATCAAGACCCGCACCACCGAGGGCTCCGAGGCGGAAATGCGCCTGTCGACCATGCCAACCGCCTTTGGCGAGAAGCTGGTGATTCGAATTTTTAACCCAGAGGCTTTGCAGCAGGACTTGGGTCTGCTCGGTTTCGAGGCGGAAGAAGCCGCCGCCTGGAGCGAGATGACCAGCCAGGCGCATGGCATTATCCTGGTCACTGGACCAACAGGGTCGGGTAAAACAACCACCCTTTACTCGACGCTGAGTAGACTGGCAACGCCGGATGTCAATATCTGCACTGTCGAGGATCCGATTGAAAATCTTGTCCCGGCGCTCAACCAAATGCAGGTCAATCACGGCATTGGTCTCGATTTCGCCAGCGGCGTGCGCACCCTCTTGCGTCAAGACCCAGACATCATCATGGTGGGCGAGATTCGCGATCTCGAAACCGCAGAGATGGCGGTGCAGGCTGCTCTGACCGGTCATCTGGTGCTCTCTACCCTGCACACCAACGATGCTCCCTCGGCCATCACCCGGTTGCTCGATCTGGGCGTGCCGCACTACCTGATCAATGCCACCCTGATCGGCGTGCTGGCGCAGCGCCTGGTGCGTACCCTGTGCCCGCATTGCAAAGCGACCGTGGCGGCGGATGCGGATCTGTGGGCATCGCTTGTAACTCCCTGGCAACTTCCAGTGCCTGCGCGCATTGCAAAGCCCGTGGGCTGCGTGGAGTGTCGGAACACCGGCTATTATGGCCGTGCCGGACTCTATGAGTTGCTACGCTTGACACCAGGGCTGCGCGAGTCGATGACCCGGGAGGTGGATGAGCCGCGGCTGCGCGCCCAGGCGCTCGAGCATGGCATGCGCCCGTTGCGCATCAGTGGCGCGCACAAAATCGCGGCGGGCTTGACCAGTTTTGATGAGGTCTTTCGCACCGCGCCCATGCGTTCGGGCTGATGTGACATCCCGCCGCACTTAGCCTAATCCAGACATTGCGCGCATCCGGGATGCATCCGGATCAATGGCGGAGCCTTGTGCTCGTGCTTGTCGGATGTGCCGGGGGATTTCACAATGCCGCTCCGCGACTGGCTGGGATTTTGTGAGGGTGACTCAAACCGATGCTGACGGTGATTGATCGATATGTGCTGCTGGAGGTGGCAAAAGTCTTTACCGCCATCATCCTGACCCTGCTGCTCATCACGGCGAGCATGTTTTTTCTGCGCAGCCTCGAGGAGGTCAATATTGGCGCCCTCGGCATTGACTTCGCCTTGGGCTACCTGAACTATCAATTGCAGCGTGACAGCGGCTATCTGATGCCACCGGCCTTTTTCCTGGCGGCGCTGGTGGCGCTCGGGCGCATGGCGCGCGACAGCGAGTTGATTGCATTGCAGGCCTGTGGTATCGGTCCAGTGCGGATGTATCGGGCGCTGCTGTATTTGGCGCTGCCGCTTGCTTTGTTCACAGCCTGGCTGGCCTTGGTGGTGCAGCCCGATGCCTCGGCGAAAATCCAGGAGATGCGCAAACAGCAGGGTGATCAGGCGACACAGATTGCCGGCTTGCAGCCGGGACGTTTTTACCAGCAGGCCGATGGCGATATTACCTTTTATGCCGCGCGCTTCGATGATGGCAAACGGCTGGACGGCGTGTTTCTCTATGACAGGCGCGGCAGCAGGACGCGCTTGGTGGTCTCTGACAAAGGCCGCTATCAGGAGACGAACGAGGGGAATGAACGCTATATTGTGTTGGAGCGAGGGCGGCGCTATGACGGTGCGCCTGGCTTGGCGGACTTTCGTATCGGGGAGTTTGATCGCTACCAATTGCAGCTAGAGGCGCCTGCCTCCGCGGCATTTGCGCGCAACAAGCGCTCGGCCCGCAAGAGCGTTGATTTGCTGGAATCGGATGATCCTGGTGATCGGGCAGAGCTCCTGCATCGCATCGCGAGCCCCTTGGCGATCTTTTCGCTTGCCCTGATTGCCATTCCGTTAACGGCCACATCGCCACGGCAAAGGGGCACCGGTCGCTTGATGTTGGTATTCGTGACCTATTTTGCCTTCTACAACATGCAGCGACTGGCCGAGAATTGGTTCGAGCTTGGTGTCACGCCGAGCTGGGTGGGTAGCCTGTGGTATCAACCCTTTCTGATTGTCCTGGTGTTTGCCATTCTTGCGCCCAGGTCGTTCTGGATTGAACGCGGGCAAGCATTGCGGCGGGTTCTTACAAAGCTTCGACCCTAGAGGTGAAAAATCAACAAGCACAGGCCCCCGGGTGCTTCCAAATTCTGTCCCTAGCCTGCAAACTTCCCGCTCCCAACTGTATTTCCCCATCTTAAGCTCAAAGATCCCCCCTCATGATTGCTTTGCTAGATTATGGTGCTGGCAATGTGCGCAGCCTGCGTAATGCCATTGCCGCACTTGGTTATCCTCTGTCCGATATTCATGCGCCGGAAGATATTCTGAGCGCGGAGCGGCTGATCTTTCCTGGTGTTGGCGCCTTTGGGCCCGCCATGGAGCGTCTGCGTGCGCTGGGTTACGAGGAGCCGCTGCGGGAGTATCTGCGCGCGGGGCGGCCTTTTCTAGGTATTTGCATTGGCTTGCAGTCGCTGTTCGAGGGGAGCGAGGAGTCGCCTGGCGTGCCGGGCCTTGGGGTGATTCCGGGCTTTGTCAGACGCTTCGATAATCGCGCTTTGTCAGTGCCGCACATGGGCTGGAACGCTCTGCGCTTGCAACGCGACTGCGAACTGCTCGAGGATGCGCAGGCGCGGCGTTTTTACTTTGTGCACTCCTACTTCGCCGAACCGGATGCGAGTAACCGCGACTGGATACTGGCGGAGACTGACTACGGGCGCCCGTTCATCAGCGCCGTGCAGCGCGGCGAGGTTGTCGCTGTGCAGTTCCATCCGGAAAAAAGCGGTGCGGCTGGACTTGAAGTGCTGCGGCGTTTCTTGGCCGGGCAATGCATTTTGGACCAGGCAGCGAATCTGTCGCGGGCAGCCGAGGGTGATGAGACCGATACCCAAAGTGGTTCGGAAATCGGGGGCGCAAAGGAGCCGACTGTCCTGGCGAAACGCATCATTGCCTGTCTGGACGTGCGCACCAATGACCAGGGCGATCTGGTCGTGACCAAGGGGGATCAGTACGACGTGCGCGAGCAGGGCGAGGTGCGCAATCTTGGCAAGCCGGTGGAGCTGGCCAAGCGCTACTACGATGAAGGCGCCGATGAGATCACCTTTCTCAACATCACCGCGTTCAGGGATTTTCCACTGTCCGATCAACCCATGCTCAAGGTGCTCAGGCGCGCCTCCGAGCAGATTTTTGTCCCCCTCACCATTGGCGGTGGCATCCGCGCTTTCACCGACAGCGACGGGCGGCATTACTCGGCACTGGGGGTGGCGACCGAGTATTTTCGCTCCGGAGCCGACAAGGTTTCGATCGGCTCGGAGGCGGTGCTCATTGCCGAGGCCTTCCATGCGCGCGGCGGGCAGGGCGATGGGACGAGCGCCATTGAGCAGATCGCGCGCGTTTATGGCAATCAGGCCGTGGTGATTTCGGTCGATCCGCGCCGGGTTTATGTCGACTCACCCGAGGCGAGCAGCCATCACTGCATCGAGACCGCCGAGCCCGGCCCCAATGGAGAGCGCTACTGCTGGTTTCAATGCACCATCAAGGGTGGGCGTGAAGGGCGGGATCTTGATGTGCTGCAACTGGTGCGGGCCTGCGAGCAGCTTGGCGCCGGAGAGATTCTGGTCAACTCCATCGACCGCGACGGCAGTGGCCGCGGCTTCGATCTCGAACTCCTGCGCATGGTCCGTGCCGGTGTGCGTATTCCGGTGATTGCTTCAAGCGGTGCCGGATGTCCCGAACACTTTAGCGCGCTCTTTGATGCGGTGGATGTTGAGGCCGCGCTGGCTGCCGGCATCTTTCACCGTCGGGAGGTGCCCATTGCCGCGGTCAAGGCCTGGCTTCAGGAGCGGGGCATGCTGGTTCGTGCCTAAACGGTGCGCGGGGGGCTCGCCGGATTTATGCGGGCATCTCACTTGGCGGGGCGGCAATATCCGGGCAAAGTTTCTCGCACCAGAGGCAGCCCCGCACCAGCGCCCGGACAATGGCATCCGAGGCATCGCCTTTATGAAAGCGGATGCCAATCTGCCAACGTTGTTCAACCGGTTCCGGATCGGCCCAGACCACGGTAGCGCGGCAGGAACACTCTTCAATCAAGCCTACTTTGGCGCAGCCGAAATGAATCAATAGTTGTTCGTTTGGCGCGTAAGGGCGGTCGGCCCAGATGCGTGCACCACTGGTGCTGGCATCCTGCACGATGGCGCTTTGCAGTCCGATCTCTGCAGTCTTTGTACAGGACGGGGCAGTGGAAGTGGTGCGGGGATCTTGACCCGCGGCTGCGTCAAGAGGCTCCAGTTTGATCAGACAATCGATCTGATGACGCGGACTGCAGCGGTGTTCTGCGGTGATCGATAACATCGGCGACTCTCGAGCATGTTACAGCCAAGTTATCCTTTGCCAGGTCATCTTATGATTGTGTGGTTTATAAAAAAACCGGCTTTGCGAGCCGGTTTTTTGATTCGGCCAAATGCCGAAAGATGCCTTGTTGGTAGCGGGGGCAGGATTTGAACCTACGACCTTCGGGTTATGAGCCCGACGAGCTGCCTGACTGCTCCACCCCGCAACTGAGCTGAGCATAATAACGCCTTTGTCATGAATTTGCAACTGGAAGTTTTGCGCGAACAGGAAAAAGTTCGTTGTTGGTGATAATTCGTCCTGAGTCTCATCGATCTGTGTAGCGCGCCAAAAGCTTCTTGAGGGCGGCGAAATCAATCGGCTTGGGCAGAAAATCGGTCATGCCAGCAGCGATGAAACGATCCGCATCCTGCGCCATGGCGTGCGCTGTCAGGGCGATGATCGGGATATCGCGCGGCCAGGTTGCCCGCGGGTCGGTGCGAATTCGGCGGGTGGCCTCGAGACCGTCGAGTTCAGGCATCTGAACATCCATCAGGATCAGATCGAAATGTCCGGCAGCCAGCGCGTCGAGCGCTTGCTGACCGTTTTCGACGCAGGTTGCTCGGTGGCCGACTTTGGTGAGCAATCGATCCACCACCAACCGATTGGCCGGCTCGTCCTCGGCGATCAGGATGGACAGGGACAGGTTGTTGTTTCGCGGCGTGACTGGGCGATTGAGGTCGGTTGTGGCGGCCGTTGTCTCGCTCACGCGGGCGATGGATGAGGCCATGTCCGAGGTGGGCCTGATGATCCCGACCGGCAGCGTGAACCGGATGCGGCAGCCGGCATTGGGTTTGGTGTCGATCTGGATGTCGCCGCCGAGTCGATCAAGCAGGCGTTTGACAATCGATAGCCCGAGGCCAGTGCCTTTGTGGCGGCGGGTGTCGGACGCGTCGGCCTGGGTGAAGGGCTCGAACAGCCGATCGATTATCGCGGGGTCCATGCCAATGCCTGTGTCCGTGATAGTGTACACTAGCTGGCAGCTGTCAGCCGTCTTGGCGACCGGCTCCGCCTGCAGGTCGATGTCGATTCGCCCCTGATCGGTGAATTTAACGGCGTTACCAATCAGATTAAGCAGAATCTGACGCAGGCGACCGGCATCGGTGCGCACTAAGACGGGAACCGTGGCGCTAACACTGTATTCAACCCGCAGGTTTTTCGGCTTGGCTTGCAGCGCGAAAACCGCGCAGATGGTATGAAGCAACTCGCGGGGCGCGAAGGTGCTCGGACGCAGTTCGAAGGCGCCGGCGTTAATCTTGGAGAAGTCCAGGATGTCGTTAATGAGTTGCAGCAGGGTGCGGCCGCATTCGAGCCCGGTTTCGAGCAGCTGGCGCTGATCCTTGTCGAGATCCCTTTCGCCGAGCAGTTGCAGGGTGCCGAGCACGCCATTGAGTGGGGTGCGGATTTCATGGCTGGTGTTGGCGAGGAATTGACTCTTCGCGTGATTGGCGGCTTCTGCCCTGGAGATGGCTTGGGCCAGCTGGCGATTGGTCACACTAAGGCGTTCTTCGTCGGCTTTACTCGCGCTGATATCGGTGATGTAGCCAGACCAGCGCACGCGCCCGTCAGCCAATTGCTCCGGGCGGGAGAGTCCGCGCAGCCAGCGCAAGCCCTTCCCGCGCATCAGCACACGGAAATCCAGTTGCCAGAGTGAAAGATCTTTTGCGGAAGCCTGAATGGATGCGAGGAAGGCTTCCCTGTCCTTGGGGTGAATGGGCGTCAGTATTGGCTGGGCATCGGCGCGCACGTCATCGGGCGACAGCGCATAGATATCGCGGATGCCATCGGAGGCAAAGGGAATGGCCAGGCGGCCATCAGAAAGTTGTTCCATTTGGAACAAAAAGCCGGGGACCATGCGTGCCAGGTCGCGCAGCAGTTGGTCGCTGTCATGCAGAGCACGCTGCTGCGCGAGGAGTTGATCGTCCACCCGTCGCAAGAGCAGGATGACCAGACCGACCACCATCAGCAGCAAGGCGAGCCCGATGAGCAGACTGATGCCAAGCAGGCGATAAAACCTTGCCTCCTCGGCGCTGATGTCGCGAAAAACCAGCAGGTCACCGACCCGGGCCTCAGTGGCATCGCGCAGCGGCAGACGCGTGGACCACCAAGTCCCGCGCTCCTGGTCTTGAAAGCGCACGCCCTTGGTCACTGGTGCTTTGCTCACTGGAGGAAGTTGAGTGTCTGCTTGCTCAAGGGCTGGCGCCGTGAGTCTGTCAAGCAGTTCGGGGTTGGAGACGAAGTTGGGCGCTTGCCGCGCGAACTGGTCCCAATCGGCCGTGCGGCCAAGCATATGCATGCCCTCCCGCCAGCCTTCTCGGTTCAGGTGGATTTTGTCTATCAGCAGGGCGATTTCCACGTTAAGATGGTAACGAAGGTCGTTTAGAACATCCTCGATTTCCTTGCCGAGCTCAACATAGCCAAGCAGTCGCCCATCGGCATGAACAGGAACGACCACGCGCAGAGTGAATGAGCCTAAAGGTCCGAGCTCGATACCAGCGACGGACTGGCCGCGGCGCTCCGCTTCGCGCGCGGTAAAGCGTGCGATCACATCGGAATGGCGGTTAGGCTGATGCAGCCTGAGCAGGCACAGACGGTCGGGCCCAAGCAGGTAGAAATGTGTCACTTGATGCCTCTGCTTCAGGCTCGCGAACAGGGGGCCCCATTGGGCTAGAGCGGCGGGCCGATCAAAGGCCGCGAGTGCCTCTTGCAGGTTCGCGTCCCGCGCCAGAACCTGGCCCGCAATGGCTAGCCCGTCTGCTTGTTCCCGCAATGACAGCTCGAGTTCGTGGATGACATCGACCGCAAGATTCTCGAGCGAGGCGTCAAGGTATCTTCGGTGCAGGTCGATTGGCAGCCAGATGGCGCCGGCGAGAAGACATGCTAGTAACAGGGCAAGCGGCGGAAGCAGTCTGCGAAGAACCGGCTTGGGCGCGGGGGATGAAGTCAGCTTGGCCGTGCTTGGGGATTGGTTGGCGGACTGATTGGGGAACCGTTTGGGAGACCGGGTAGAGGACTGCTGGGGGGGATGGGGCAATGCACTGGCCTTGGCGGAATGACCACCGCTGTGGTGGGCGCCAGACGGGGGCGACCTTCCATTGTTGCTGTCGCCAAGCCTGCGGCTAGCGCCGCGAGAGGGCGCGCGCGTCAAGCTTGGCGAAAAAGTTTGACTTCTCCCAAACTATAGCAGTTCCGGAGAGGGTTGGGGGCGCCAGTATTGACCTTTGTCATTGCGGTCGGCGCATGGTAGGCATCGGACCTAACACGCGTCTCGGATTATGGTTTTTTTGAGCAGTCTCTAGTCGATGACGCCGGGCATAATTTCAATTTTTTGGCGGCGCTTGTAGCCGCTGATCATGTCTCGCCGATCACTTGCATGGGGATCCTTTCAACAGAGGCGCAACCGCCACCAATGCGGCCCTCGGGGTGGGCTTCATTGAGCGCGTCGAGCCATAGGCACAGCAAATCCTTGCGCAGCGCCCGGCCACCGGCGGCGTTGGTCATCACCACCAGCCCGACGCGGCGCTCGGGAATGGCCGCGATCAGATTGTGCCAGTTGGGCAGATTATCGCCCGGATGATAGGCCAGCCGCCGACCGCTATCGAGTTCGTAAAGGGCCATCCCCAGTCCATAACGCGAGCCACTGAGGACCAGGTCGTTGTCCGAGTGCGGCATGGGTGTCAGCAGGCGATCAATCAGCGCTGGTTGAAGCACTCCGCGACCGGGCACCTCCCCTCGGTGTCCGGGCATGAGCAGCGTGAGCAGCCGCGCCAGATCGGTCGCGGTGGTTTGCAATCCGGCGGCGGCCAAGGCGGTGAAATGGCGCGCGGGAGCACGCTGACCCTGGTCGTTGAAGGTCGCGGCCAGTGGCGGCGAAGCAGACGGCAGGGTCGGAAAACGGCTGTTCGTCATCGCCAGAGGTTCAAGAATGCGGTGCGCCGCGGCGGTGGCGAAGGGCTCGTCCGCCCATTCTCGAATGAGCAACTGCAGCAGGCTGTAGCCGCCGCCAGAGTAGCGAAACCCCTGGCCAGGCGGCTGGACTACTTTGAGCGGTGTATTGCCT
The DNA here is from genome assembly GCF_036208045.1 of Thiorhodovibrio winogradskyi. Taxonomy (NCBI): domain Bacteria; kingdom Pseudomonadati; phylum Pseudomonadota; class Gammaproteobacteria; order Chromatiales; family Chromatiaceae; genus Thiorhodovibrio; species Thiorhodovibrio winogradskyi. Next base: position 573,834 of record NZ_CP121472.1, read on the forward strand.
GCGTCTGCCGCCCCATGGAGCGAGTCAAGCAGTGATTGCGCGGGTGTTCCGGGTGGAAAGCCACCATAACCTGGCACGGAAAGCCCGGCGGTATGGCTCAACACCCGCGCCAGGGTCACGGCATCGCGACTATATGACGAGGCGGGAAGCCGCCAGGAGCCAGTGTTGCCCTGCAACTGCGGCAGTATGGCTTGATCGAGCGCAACGCGCCCTTGCCGCACCAAGGTCAGCACAGTCAAGGCCGTGACCGGTTTCGACACCGATGCGGCCTGGAACAGGGTGGTCGCGGGATCGACTGGAATCTGCCGGTCCGGAATCGCCAGACCATAGCCATGGCTCCAGTTGGGCTCGCCATCTTGAACCAACACCACCGCCGCACCCGGAACCTGGTAGCGCTCAAGCAGGCCTGGCATCGCGGCATGGATGTGCTGCCGCACGACGAATACCGAGTCAGTTTGGCGATGTGCCGGCTCTGGACAAGTGGCTTGCGTCTGCGCGACAGCGCCGAGCAAGAACGCAGACAGGGCTGTTATAAAAGCGAAAATGGCAATCCGCATGATGGCAACTTCAGGGCAACAATAGAACAGCAATTTCAAATTCGGCTGTTTCATCTGGCGTAGAAGCGGCTTTCAGCCGCTTCATGACGCGCCAAGATGGCGCGTCTACTGATGACCGGGCCAACAACCGGGCGCTGGAAAACGAAATTTGGAATGGCTGACAATAGAATTGCAAGCATGAGTCCCTTCCGAAAAGTCGTTATTGTTTGCCAAAGTTTGCCCCGCTTGCCCCGCTTGCCCCGCTGTGGCAGCCTAGCCCGGCTTCACTTGACTAACATGAGGGCTTAAGAACATGCGCGTGATTCTTCTCGGCGGACCGGGAGCGGGCAAGGGCACCCAGGCTGCGTTCATTACAGAGCACTTCAAGATTCCCCAAATCTCCACCGGCGATATGTTGCGGGCCCAGGTCAAGTCGGGCAGCGAGCTTGGTCAGGCGGCCAAGGCCATCATGGACGCGGGTGGGCTGGTGTCGGACGACATTATCATGGCCATGGTCAAGGAGCGTATTGCCGAGGATGACTGTCAGAATGGCTTTTTGTTCGATGGCTTTCCGCGCACCCGCGCCCAGGCCGATGGACTCAAGGCCAGCAAGGTCTTTGTCGATGCCGTGGTGGAGATTGCGGTGCCGGACGAGGAAATCATCAAGCGGATGTCCGGGCGGCGGGTGCATCCGGCCTCGGGGCGCACCTATCACGTGGTTTTCAACCCGCCCAAAGAGGAGGGCAAGGACGATGCGACTGGCGAGCCCCTCGTGCAGCGCGACGATGACAAGGAGGAGACGGTGCGCAAGCGTCTGGAGGTCTACCATGATCAGACCAGCCCGCTGATCGCGTATTACTCGAGCTGGGCTGAGGCGGGCGGTGAAGGCGCCCCGCTTTACTGTCGGGTTGAGGGCGTGGCGGGTGTCGATGAAGTGCGCGAGCGCATTCTCAAGGCGCTGGGCGACGTGGATTGAAGACCGTGGCGCCGGCATCCAGCCGGCGCTGATTGTTGCCCTGTGTTCGATCATTGTAATCGCGAACATCAGAGAGGGTCTGTCGGACTTGTTCTAATCTGTTACACTGGCAGCCATCCTGCAACCGGATCAAAGCGAATAGGAGTCCACGATGGCTATTGTCGAACTGACCAGTGAAAATTTCGAGTCCACAATCACGCAAAACCCTTTTGTTGTTGTTGATTACTGGGCGCCCTGGTGCGGGCCTTGCCGTTCATTTGCGCCCGTTTATGAAAAAGTCTCGAATGATCACGACAACATTGTTTTCGCCAAGGTCAATACCGAGGAAGAGCAGCAGCTTGCGGCACATTTTCAGATTCGCTCCATCCCCACGCTCATGATCTTCCGCGACCAAGTCATTATTTTTTCCCAGGCTGGCGCGCTGCCGGAGTCATCCTTGCGCGATCTGCTCGCTCAGGCCAGCGCGCTCGACATGGACAAGGTACGCGCGGACATGGCCCAGCAGCAGGCGGCGGCCAATAACGACTAATAGCGGTTGGCTGTGTGCCCCCGGAGCTCTGTCTGTCATGGCCATTCCCTGGCTGCGCGGCCCAACGGTCGGTGCCTTGCTCGAACTGATGGAAGAGAACCACCGTCTGCTCCTGTGCCTGGCACCGGATTTGCGCCGGCTCTCAGGGGCGCATCGTGCGCCCGGCCGGGGTACGGACCTTTACCTGGATGTCATAGCTCAGGCGCGCTATACCACCATCCTGCGCCTTACCTACCGCTTTCCGCCCCAGTTTGAATCCCAGTCTGAATCCCAGTGTGGAACCCAGTCTGGATTACAGTGCGCCCATTCCTGTGATGATGCGGGCCGGGTGATTGTCCCAGCTGTCTCTCCTCAGGCAGATGCGTTTCAGGCGGACCCCGATGCGAGATTGCGTGTCTGCCATGACGCGCGCCAGGTCGAGGTGATCGCACTGCGTCAGACGGCTCTGCCGCTGCTGGGCGATGATCGTCTGGCAACCCTGCAGTCGAAATGGAACGCCAATTGGTTTCTTGCCAAGTGGCTGTCTTACTGCGTTAGCGAGGACTATCGCTTTTTTCCGGCGCGTCAGCACGCGACCAGGGCCAGGGTCGCGGACCCTGCGACCCTGTGCTGACAGCCCGGTACGCCCCGAAAAAATTCCTGACCGCGATGCTTGACTATTGCCTCCATAAAACCAAGCTTAGGCGTAGGGTATTAGGGTCGCCTGGTGCGGCATAAGGAATTGGGGTACGAGATCATGAGGCTTTCCACGAAAGGTAGGTACGCAGTGACGGCAATGCTGGATCTGGCGCTCCACGACGGCCAGGGTCCGGTGACGCTGGCTGATATTTCAGACAACCAGGGCATATCCCTCTCTTATCTGGAGCAACTCTTTGCCGCCTTGCGCGCGAAAAGTTTGGTCCGCGGCGTGCGCGGTCCGGGTGGAGGTTATTATCTGGGCAAGGACTCGGGCGAGATTTCCATCGCCGATATAATTTGCGCGGTCGATGAGTGGGTCGAATTTACCCGCTGCGGTGGGCGCGAGAACTGTCGCAACGGGCAAAAATGCCTGACGCACAGCCTCTGGGATCAGCTGAGCGAAGAGATCTTCGGTTTCCTCAGTAAAATATCCCTGCAGGATTTGGTCGAGCGCGGCGGCCATCGCGACCAGCGTCTACAACCTAGCGCGCGTCTGGTGGCCGAACCCTTAAGCAAACGCGCGGCCTAGAACAGGGGAAATCCATGGGGTTATCATAAGACGGGCTGCAAGTATCGGCGCCGCTAGCCTTTCCTTGTCAAGCAGCTTGTGCTCCCGTGGGCGGGCAGTGATATTCTGCGGCTTTCAATTCAAGCTGCTCAATCATGGCCGCGTCCCTCGCTTATGGACCCTCTCTCGCCTGACTTACTCGCTGACACCCGGGATCTGATCACCATTGGGGATTTTGTCCGTTGGGCCAGCAGCCGTTTCAACCAGGCTGGCCTCTTCTTCGGTCATGGCACTGGCAATGCTGTGGATGAGGCCTGTTGGCTGATTGCCGCTGCCTTGCATCTCTCGTTGCCGCTGACTCCCGATCTGTACCCCTGTCGTCTGACGCCGAGCGAGCGAGCCGAGGTGATCGCTCTGCTCGAACGGCGCGTGCGTGAGCGCATTCCAGCCGCCTATCTGACGGGGTATGCCTGGTTTGCCGGGCTTGAATTCGCCGTGGATGAGGCGGTTATGATTCCGCGCTCGCCCATCGCGGAGTTAATCCAACATCAGTTCGAGCCCTGGCTCGACCTAGATCAGATGACGGCGGTGCTTGATCTTTGTGCCGGCAGTGGCTGTATCGGCATCGCCACCGCCGCTTACCTGCCGCGCGCGCGAGTGGATCTGGCGGAGCGCTCGGCGGAGGCCCTGCGGGTCGCGAGCGAGAATGTGCGGCGCCTGATGAATGATGCCGGTCTGCAAGAGCGAGTCCGGGTGATCGAATCGGACCTATTTAGCGCGCTTGGTGGCTGCCGCTACGACCTCATCCTGTCCAACCCGCCCTATGTCGGGCGCGCCGAACTGGCCGCCTTGCCCCCAGAGTACGCGCACGAGCCCGAAGCCGCCTTCGCGGCCGGTGCGGAGGGGCTTGATCTGGTGCTGCGTATTTTGCATCAGGCGCCGGATTATTTGAGCGAACAGGGTGCGCTGATCCTCGAAGTTGGCAACACAGCGGACCTGTTGCAGGAGCGCTTGTCGCGGGTGCCTTTTGTCTGGCTTGAATTTGAGCATGGCGGCGAGGGCGTTTTTCTGCTCCATCGCGAGCAGCTGATCGACTATCATGACCAGTTCGCACAGGCTATGGCAGCCCCCTGACACCTGGGGCTTGCCGCGGCCCGCGCTTCAACTTCCAACAGCTAGCGAAAGAACCATGCTTGACCAACCGCAGACCACCCAAGCTCGGATGGCGGATCAGCGCACCGTCTTCGATCTCGATCTTATCAAGCGCTACGACCAGAGTGGCCCGCGTTACACCTCCTACCCCACCGCGGTGGAGTTTAACGAGGGCTTTGACGAAGTCGCCTATCGCGCCACCTGCGAGCGCAGCAATGCGAGCAAACGCCCGCTGTCACTGTATTTTCACATTCCCTTCTGCGACACCCTGTGCTTTTATTGCGCCTGCAACAAGGTGGCCACCAAGGATCGCAGCCTCGCACAGCCTTACCTGGAGCGTCTGTACCGCGAGATGGAAATGCAAAGCGCGCTCTTCGATAATGACCGGGTGGTCGAGCAGTTGCACTGGGGCGGCGGCACTCCGACCTTCATCAGTCAGCAGCAGATGCGTGAGCTGATGGAGCAGACGCGCAAGTCTTTTCGTCTGCTTGATGACGATAGCGGTGAATATTCCATCGAGATCGACCCGCGCGAGGCCGGCGGCGACACCGTCCAACTGCTGCGCGAGCTGGGCTTTAATCGCATGAGCCTGGGGGTGCAGGATTTTGACCCCAAGGTGCAGAAAGCCGTCAACCGCATTCAGACCGAAGCCGAGACCATGGCGGTGCTCGAGGCGGCGCGCAAGGTCGGCTTTGGCTCCATTAGTATCGATCTGATCTACGGCCTGCCGTTCCAGGATCCCGAGGAGTTCAGCCGGACGCTCGATAAGGTCATTGAGGCCGAGCCGGAGCGGGTATCGGTGTTTAATTACGCCCATCTGCCTTCGCGTTTCAGCCCGCAGCGGCGCATCAAGGATGAGGATCTGCCGCCACCCCAGGTCAAGCTCGATATCCTGCAAATGACCATTGAGCGCCTGACCGACGCCGGCTGGCTTTACATCGGCATGGACCACTTCGCCCGCCCGGACGATGAGTTGGCGCTGGCGCAACGCAATGGCACCCTGTATCGCAACTTCCAGGGCTATTCCACTCACGCCGATGCGGATCTGATCGGTTTGGGTGTCACTTCCATCGGCAAGGTGGCCAACACCTATGGCCAGAATCAGCGTGAGATGGACGCCTACAACGCGGCCATCGACGCCGGGCGCCTGGCGGTGTTTCGCGGCATTGAACTCAATCGCGACGATGAACTGCGCCGCGACGTCATTACGCGACTCATCTGCAACTTCAAGCTCGACTATGCCGAGGTCGAGCGTGCGTGGGATATCAAGTTCGCCGAGTATTTCGCCACCGGCCTCGCCAGGCTTCAGGGCATGGAGGCCGACGGCCTGCTGGAAACCGACGCCAGCGGCATTCGCGTGCTGCCCAAGGGTCGGCTGTTGATTCGCAATATTTGCATGGTGTTTGATGCCTATCGCGAAGCAACGCAGGGCGCTGGTGGATTCTCGAAAGTCATCTAAGCCTCATGGGGGCGTGCCATCTTGGCGCGTCATGAAGCGGCTAGAAGCCGCTTCTACACCAGATGAAACACCCACATTTGGAATTGCCGAATTTGCAATTGATGGCTGGAAGTGGAGTGCGCATGGCGGTTAGAATGCAAGGTTTTGCGTTGACCGGGGTGAATGCTGTCCCGGGCGTGATGGTGGAAATCAGGAGATAGAGGTTCATGCAAGTATCTGTGCAGGCTGGTGAGGGACTCAAGCGTGAGATGCGCGTGGACCTTTCGGCCGATGAGATTGAGGCGGAGATCGACAAGCGTCTGCAACGCTTTGCACGCTCGGCGCGGATACCCGGGTTTCGTCCGGGAAAAGTGCCGGTGCGGGTGTTGCGCCAGCAGTATGGCGATCAGCTGCGCAACGAAGTGTTTGGCGAGATGGTGCAATCCTCCTTTCCGGCCGCTTTGGAGCAGGAAGAGCTCAAGCCCGCTGGCATGCCTAACATCGAGCCGGATATTGACCAAAAAAACCGGCGGTATTCGTATACAGCCAGTTTTGAGGTATTTCCCGTCGTCGAGCTTCGGTCCCTGGCCGGGGCGACCATCAAACGGCCGCTGGCCGAGATTGCCGAGGCGGATGTCGATCAGATGATCGAGCGGCTACGCCAGCAGCGACGCGAGTGGGTTACAGTTGAACGTGGTGCGTGCACAGGCGACCAAGTCAGTATCGCATTTACAGGGACCATTGACGGCGAGACTTTCGACGGTGGCACGGCCGATGATTATAGGGTGGAGATCGGTGCTGGTCGCATGCTCGCCGGCTTCGAGGATCAGCTCATCGGCGCCGCGGCCGCTGACGCGCGCGAGTTCGACTTGCGGTTTCCAGAGGATTATCGCACCGAGCATCTGGCCGGTAAGCAAGTGCACTTCGAGGTAAAGGTCCACAAAGTCCAGGAGTCCAAGCTCCCCGAGGTCGACGCTGCCTTCATTCAGGAGATGGGCGTCAGCAGTGGTGAGGTGGCTGATTTCCGCATTGATGTGCGCGAGACCATGGAACGGGAACTCCGCCAGCGCATTGATGAGATCATTAAATCACGGGTGTTGGATGCCTTGATCGAGGCAAACCCCACCGACTTGCCTCAGTCGTTGATCGATCAGGAGGCACGGGCCATTCGTGAGTCGCTCACCAAGTCTGTCAACAACCAGCCGTTGCCGTTTCCCGAATCCTTTTTTACTGAGACCGCACGTCGCCGTGTGGCAACTGGCCTGCTGATCAATGAGGCGGTCAAGCACTATGAGCTCAGCATCGGTGACGATGCCGTGCGCGCCAAGCTCCAGGCGCTGGCGGCAGGCTACGAGCAGCCGCGGGAAGTGATCAACTACTATCTGGCCGATCAGGAACGTTTGTCTCAGGTTCGCGCCTCCCTGCTCGAGGAGATGGTGGTTGCGCGTCTGCTCGAAGAGGCCCGGGTCGAGGATGAGCCCAAGACCTTTTTCGAGTTGACGGGAACCGAGCAGTAGCAGGGTGGTCCACTCGGTTTTTTCATCCAGATTGACATTGCCATTTACCTTCGCGGGAGAGAGTACAAGATGGAACGCAGCCTGATTCACGGTGGGACCAACAACGGGGTCAACGGCGGGAACGCAAGCAGGGCCTGGGATCCCCAGGGACTTGGCTTGGTGCCTATCGTTGTCGAGCAGACGGCGCGCGGCGAGCGCTCCTTTGATATCTTCTCCCGTCTGCTCAAGGAGCGGGTCATCTTTCTGGTTGGGCCTGTGGATGATCACACGGCTAATCTGGTGGTTGCGCAGATGCTGTTTCTTGAGTCCGAGAATCCGGACAAAGATATCCACTTCTATATCAACTCGCCTGGCGGGTCAGTGACCGCGGGGCTGGCCATTTACGACACCATGTGTTTCATCCGCCCGGATGTCAGTACCATGTGCGTGGGACAGGCCGCCAGCATGGGCGCATTGCTGCTTGCCGGTGGAACCGCGGGCAAGCGCTTTTGCTTGCCTCATTCGCGCATGATGATTCATCAGCCACTGGGAGGCTTTCAGGGGCAGGCCAGTGATATCGACATCCACGCACGCGAGATCCTCAAAATTCGCGAGCAACTCAATCGCATCTTCTCGCACCATACTGGACAGCCGATTGAGAAAATCGCCGATGATACCGAACGTGATCGCTTTCTCGGCGGCGACGAGGCGGTGGACTATGGTCTGATCGACAAAGTTATCGATAAACGCGAGATGCCAGTAAAATCCTGAGTCAACAAGATCCTGATTTGCAGGGCAAGATGGATGGTAACGACAGTTCTTGTCGACCCTGTCCCGGGGATGTTCGCCCAAGCCTTTCAATTCGATGCCAGTCCTGACCGCCTTGGTTATCGGGCGGAAGGTCGCTATGATGGGGATCAGTCACTGAACGGCAGGTATCCGCCGGTTCGCGCGCGGTGCGCGTCCGGCGCCGGCTTCAAGGTCGTGGGACAGTTCAACAGGTAAGGCTCCAAGCCCCAACGACCCCAGTCCCATTGGCCCCAGCCCTATTGGCCAGCCCTATTGGTTAGAGACGGTGTTTGGAAATTATGAGCGGAAACAGCCACGGCAAGCACGACGACGGGAAACTTCTCTACTGCTCTTTCTGCGGTAAGAGTCAACACGAGGTCCGCAAGCTGATTGCCGGCCCCTCGGTGTTTATCTGCGATGAGTGCGTTGATCTGTGCAACGACATCATCCGCGAGGAAATGCAGGAGACGGCGGATGAGGCGACCAGCAAGCTGCCAAAGCCGCGCGAGATCAACGACAGCCTCGATCAATACGTCATTGGCCAGGAGCACGCCAAAAAGGTGCTTTCGGTGGCTGTTTACAATCACTACAAGCGCATGGAACTCTCCGGCGGCAAGGACGAGGTCGAGATCGCCAAGAGCAATATACTGCTCATTGGTCCCACCGGCTCTGGCAAGACCCTGCTGGCTGAAACCCTCGCCCGGCTGCTCAATGTCCCCTTCACCATCGCCGACGCCACCACTCTGACCGAGGCCGGTTATGTTGGCGAGGACGTCGAGAACATCATCCAGAAGTTGCTGCAGAAGTGCGACTACGATGTCGAAAAAGCGCAAACCGGCATCGTCTACATCGATGAAATCGACAAAATTTCGCGTAAGGCGGACAACCCTTCCATCACTCGCGATGTGTCTGGTGAAGGTGTGCAGCAGGCACTGTTGAAGCTGATCGAGGGAACTATCGCCTCGGTGCCCCCCCAAGGCGGGCGTAAGCATCCGCAGCAGGAGTTCCTGCAGGTGGATACCTCAAGTATTCTGTTTATCGTGGGAGGGGCCTTTGCCGGTCTCGACCGCATCATCCGCACGCGTTCCAAGAAAGGGGGCATCGGTTTCTCGGCCGAGGTTCACAGCCAGGACGATGACAAGCAGATGACCGAGCTTCTGAGCGCCGTGGAGCCCGAGGATTTGATTCGCTACGGCCTGATTCCGGAGTTCGTCGGGCGCCTGCCGGTGATGGCCACGCTTGAGGAACTTGATGAAGATGCGCTGGTGCGTATCCTGACCGAGCCCAAGCATTCCCTTTACCGGCAATACAAGCGCCTGTTCGAGATGGAAGGTGTTGATCTTGAGCTGCGCGAGGACGCTCTGCGCACCATTGCCATCAAGGCGATGGAGCGAAAAACCGGGGCACGCGGGTTGCGGACCATCATGGAGCAGACACTGCTCGATACCATGTATGACCTGCCGTCAATGGACAATGTTAGCAAGATCACCGTTGATCGCTCGGTCATTCTTGGCGAAAACCCGCCGTTCATTCTCTATGAAGGCGGCGAACCAAAGGTGATGGCGGATGAGTCCGCGTGAGGGTTGATCCGTCGATCAGTCACGCAGCCGCGACAAACTGCTGGTTGTCGTCGGTCCGGCAAGAGATCGGCGTGCCGCATGTGCAAAGCCCTGTCCGCTCGTTGAAGCCGGGCGCGCCTGCCCTGATATCCCGCCAAGTGGATTGCCAGATATGGATGCCAGATATCCATCATTGTCTCCCAGTCTCTACTCACTTGCCCGACGGCGCGCCTAAGCGTGAGTCGCGGGGCAAATAACCGCGAGAATCTCTGATGGCGAAGACCCCCTCCCCGGAAAGATATGTCACCCAGGTGCCGCAGGATGTTGCCGTGCTGCCTCTGCGGGATGTGGTTGTCTACCCACATATGGTGATTCCACTCTTCGTTGGGCGCGAAAAATCCATTATCGCGCTCGATGCGGCCATGACCAGCGACAAGCAGATTCTGCTGCTGGCACAAAAGCATGCGGATGTCGATGATCCAGATATCAAGGATCTGTACCGCATCGGTACCCTGGCCAACATCCTACAGTTGCTGAAATTACCCGATGGGACCGTCAAGGTGCTGGTCGAGGGTAATCATCGCGCCGAGGCGACCAAGTTCATTAGCACCACGGATTACTTTGGCGCCATGGCCTTGCCATTGCGCGAGCAACTCAAGGCTGACGAGCGCGAGCAGGAGGTGCTGATGCGCTCCTCGGTCTCCTTGTTCGACCAGTATGTCAAGCTCAACAAGAAGGTTCCGCCGGAGGTGCTGACATCACTCGCGAGCATTGACGAGCCTGGTCGCCTGGCCGATACCATGGCGGCGCACATGGCGCTCAAATTGGATGAAAAGCAGCGCGTGCTTGAAATTGTTGATATCCAAGAGCGCCTTGAGCACCTGATGGGGCTGATGGAGTCTGAAAACGACAATCTGCAGATGGAAAAGCGGATTCGCGGGCGTGTTAAAAAGCAGATGGAAAAAAATCAGCGCGAGTACTATCTGAATGAGCAAATGAAGGCCATTCAGAAGGAGTTGGGTGAGCTTGAAGACGCACCCAACGAACTCGAGGATCTTGGCAGGCGCATCAACGAGGCGGGCATGCCCAAGGATGTGCATGAGAAAGCCGTGGGCGAGCTTAACAAGCTCAAGCTCATGTCGCCCATGTCGGCCGAGGCGACAGTCGTTCGCAATTACATCGACACCCTGGTGTCGGTGCCCTGGAAGAAGCGCTCTCGAATCCGAAACGACATTCGCGTCGCGGAATCGGTGCTAGATGCCGATCATTTCGGGCTGGAAAAAGTCAAGGAGCGCATTCTTGAATATCTTGCGGTACAGCAGCGTGTGCGCAAGCTTAAGGGGCCAATTCTGTGCCTGGTCGGGCCGCCTGGGGTGGGCAAGACATCTCTGGGACAATCGATCGCGCGTGCCACCAACCGCAAGTTCGTGCGCATGTCCTTGGGTGGGGTGCGTGATGAGGCTGAAATTCGCGGCCACAGACGCACCTATATCGGCGCCTTACCGGGCAAAATCATCCAGAACCTGGCCAAGGCGGGATCGCGCAATGCCTTCTTCCTGCTCGATGAGATCGACAAGATGGCCATGGATTTTCGGGGCGACCCGGCCTCGGCGCTGCTTGAAGTGCTGGATCCCGAGCAAAACCATACCTTCAACGATCATTACCTGGAGGTCGATTTCGATCTGTCGGAAGTGATGTTTGTCGCCACGGCCAATACGCTGAACATTCCGCCGGCGCTGCTTGATCGCATGGAGGTGATCCGGCTCTCGGGTTATACCGAGGACGAAAAGGTCAATATCGCCGAGCGCTATTTACTCCCAAAACAGATGAAACACAATGGGGTCAAACGCGGTGAACTGTCCATTCGTGAAGCCTCCCTGCGAGATACAGTGCGTTACTACACTCGCGAGGCTGGAGTGCGGAACCTTGAGCGCGAGGTATCAAAGATTTGCCGCAAGGTGGTGAAGGAAGTCTTGCTAAAGAAGCGGGACTCGGCCATCGTGATCACGCCCAAAAGCTTGGAAAAGTATCTGGGTGTTCAGCGTTTCCGCTTTGGTCGCGCTGACGAGCATGATCGTATCGGACAGGTAACGGGTCTGGCGTGGACGGAAGTGGGTGGTGAGCTGCTGCGCATTGAGTCCGCGCTGGTGCCCGGCAAGGGCAAGTTCACCTATACCGGTCAGCTCGGTGATGTGATGCAGGAGTCCATCCAGGCGGCGCTCACAGTGGTGCGCAGTCGTGCTGAATCCCTTGGGATCGATAGCGATTTCCACCAAAAATTTGATTTGCACATTCATGTGCCCGAGGGTGCCACGCCCAAGGATGGTCCCAGTGCGGGCGTGGCCATGTGCACGGCCATGGTGTCCGCCTTGACTAAGGTTCCAGTGCGGTCATCGGTGGCCATGACGGGCGAGATCACTCTGCGCGGCGAGGTCTTGCCGATCGGAGGGCTCAAGGAAAAGCTTCTGGCGGCGCATCGCGGCGGCATCGAAATGGTGCTGATCCCGCACGAAAACGAGCGCGATCTGGTTGAGATTCCCAAGAACATCAAACAGCACCTGGACATTCGTCCAATCCGCTGGATTGACGAGGTATTTGAACATGCATTGACCGTAGTGCCTCGTCCGACTCTGCGCGCCGATGATGATGCCGAGGCTGAAATCATCGGGCCGCCTGAATCCGAGACAAAGCCGCGTCAACCAGAGGGTGCGCGTACGCATCACTGAGTCCGGCCTGATGGCTGTCTGCTAGGAGACAAATGCGCGGGGTTCTTGCGCCTGTTCAAATTCGTCGCGGTGATCCGCCGGGCGGAGATCTTGTTGTGTGTTTGGTCGCAGCTATTTGTTGCGCAAAGGCCTTGGCTGATTAAGTCGTTTCTTTGTCAATTTGTGTATAATAGAGCGTTGCATCGCCGGTTCAGGCGATGCTCCGTGGTAACGGAAATGATTCAAATTGTTCATTCTTTGTGCAGCACTGGCCGGCTTTTCCCGCGCGCCTTCGCATAGCTTGGCAGGCTGATGTCACACTTCGAGCTTTGTTGCACTGTTATTTCTCTTGAGTGCGCGGCTTGACAGGTTGCGGTCATCTCTACAACAATCGCCCACGTCAGCAGGACTACCCGTGGGGCGTTCCTGTTCAACTGGCCATCTTGACGCATTGGTCGCTTGACGAACTGGCGTGGACCCACTGAGCGGACGACCAGGCCGGTAGCCGAGCAATGGCAAGAAGGCGTTAAAGAAACGACTACAGCAAGCGGGGGAAGCATGAACAAATCTGAACTAGTCGATACCATGGCCGAGGCGGCGGATATCCCAAAAACAGCAGCCGCCAAGGCGTTGGACGGATTCATCGACGCCATCGCGAATGCTCTGAAGGAAGGCGACACCGTCTCCATCATTGGCTTCGGAAATTTCACGGTGAAGGAGCGCGCAGCTAGAACTGGGCGCAATCCCCAAACCGGAGCCACCATTCAGATTGCTGCCTCAAAATCTCCGTCATTCAAGGCTGGTAAAGCGCTCAAGGATGCGATAAAATAACCCGCTTCAAGATTGAGCTGATCCGCGAGATTAATGCTTAGGTATCGGCTCAAGCTCAATTTTTTATCTGGCGGCCAAGTAGCCATGCACTTGGTGTAGGGTCTCTTGTAAAGAGGGTGCTTAGCTCAGCTGGGAGAGCATCGCCCTTACAAGGCGAGGGTCGCAGGTTCGATCCCTGCAGCACCCACCAATGTGATTTTAGTCGTACCAAACGCCAAAGATGGTGTTACACGATTGAAAGCCTTGACCCTAGGCCCAAATTAGCTGCTACCAAAATGGCTGCTACCCAAATAACAGCTACCCAAATAACAGCTAGAAGCAAATTAAATCGAAGCCGCGAGTGTCGGCAGCCGCAAGTTTTGGCAAGAGCGGCTAAGTGAACAATCAAGTGCTTCGTTAACGATTTTAGGAGTGGTAGTTCAGTCGGTTAGAATACCGGCCTGTCACGCCGGGGGTCGCGGGTTCGAGTCCCGTCCACTCCGCCAACAAAGCCGCCTCAGCGGATCAACACAAATGATCCGCTGGACGCGAAAATCTGCGGGGTATCCAGTTGGGTACCCCGTTTTTGTTTCAGTTTCAGGAGTTTCCCGTGACATAACAGTCTTACTTCGTTGAATTGGTCGGGACGCTGGCAGTTCAGCTGACAACTGCAGCTTGATTGCTGCCTGCTGTTTGTTGTGGCCCGGTAATTGGCCGTTAAACCAGTGCCTGGTCATCGCCGTTTCGGCCAGTTTTGTCTTCCGCGCTGAGCTTTCAGCGCATCGCAAGAGCCAATCATCACGCCATGCTTCTCGAGATTCGTGAACGCGCGCAGGGCTGGGTCGCCTGGGCCATAGTGATCCTAATCAGCATTCCCTTTGCTCTGTGGGGTATTCAGTCTTATCTGGGCGTAGGCGCCGAGCCGGCGGTGGCGTCGGTGAATGGCACTGATATTTTTGAACGTCAGCTGACACAAAATCTTCAACGCACGCGCATTGACATGCGCGAGCGCTTGGGCGAGGCCTACGACCCGGCCCTGTTTGAAGGTGCGGGCCTGCGCGAGCGGGTGCTCGAGCAGATGATACAGGCGCAGGTGGTGCTTGATGCATCGCGGGCCTTGGGGTTGCGCGTTGCCGATGTGGTGCTGCGCTCGGCCATTGCCCAAGAACCGGCCTTTCAGAAAGACGGCCGCTTCGATAAGGCGACCTACGCACAGGTGCTGCAATACCAAGGGCTGACGCCCGCCGCTTTTGAAGAGGGTCTGCGACTGCAGCTGCTCGAAACCCAGCTTGAGCGCGCGGTGCAGAACACGGCCTTTGCTCCCCAAAGCGAGGTTGATCACAGCATTCGCCTGATCCGTCAGCAGCGCGAACTCCATTACATCCAGCTTCCTAGGGTGGATTTCGCGCCTGAGCAAGCACCAGATGACCAGGAGTTGCGCGCCTTTTATGACGACAATCCGGGGCGCTTCAAGTCGCGGGAAGAGGTCAGGTTAAGCTATATCCTCTTGTCCACCGATCACCTTGGCGCCGAGCAACCAGTCAGCCAGGCCGATGTCCGGGCGTTATACGAAGAGCGTATCGGGACGCTCAAGACGCCTGAAAGGCGGGCGTTGCGCCATATTTTGATCGCGGTGCCGACCACAGCCGATGACGCCAGTATTGAAGCCGCGCGTACGCACATCACGGCCTTGCGCGAACGGCTTCTAGCCGGTGAGGCATTCGCCAGTGTCGCAGGTGAGGAATCGGATGATCCCGTCTCGGCCGAAGCCGGCGGCGATCTCGGTGAGATTGAGCGCGGCACGCTCGATCCCGTTCTCGAACAGGCTGCTTTCAGCCTTAGCCCTGGCGAAGTGAGCGAACCGGTGCGCAGCCGCTTCGGATATCACCTGCTTGAGGTGACGGCTGTCGAGCCAAGCGTGGTGCCGCCCTTCGAGGCAGTCGCCGATGAGTTGCGCAAGGAGCTGCGGAGTCGCTCCGCCGAGGGTGCTTTTTATGATTATGCCGAGCGACTCGCCACACTGACCTACGAGGTCCCCGACAGTCTGTTGCCGGCCGCCGAGGAGTTGGGGCTGGAAATACAGACCAGTGACTGGATCGACCGCGATGGCGGCAGTGGACATCTGGCGAGCCCTAAGGTTGTCAACGCTGCCTTCAGCGCCGAAGTGCTTGAGATGGGTAACAATAGCGAACTGATCGAGCCTGATCCGCAACGCATGGAAGCCCTGGTGTTGCGGGTCGAAGAGCATCGCCCGGAGGCCCTCCGCCCCTTCGATGAGGTCCGCGAGGAGATTGTCGAATTACTTAGCTCGCGCAAGGCCGCGGCGTCCGCGCGTGAGGCGGCCGAGAGGCTGGCCGCGCGTGTGAAGCAGGGAGAAACCCTGTCCGCGGTTGCCGGTGACGCCTACAAACTGGAGGATCCCGGTATGATTGAGCGTCAGTCGGGCAAGCTCCCGGCTGCCGTGGTGCGCGAGGCCTTTGTTCTGCCACGTCCCGCCGCCGGGCGTTTCAGTGTCGGGACGACCAGCGATGGCGAGGGGGATGCCTTTGTGATTGTCGTATCAGAGGTGCGTGATGGCGACATGGATGACCTGGAGCCTGGCACTCGCGCGGCCGAGGCGCGAGTGCTCGCGCAGAGTTTGGGGCGTTCGGATTTCAGTCACTTGGTGGCGGGTTTGGAGGCTGGCGCCAAGATCGAACGCAAGGCGCTGGGGTCAGACTCAGAGGAATAGTGGCAGTCAGGCGCTTGGAATGCGGAGTATCCCAGGCGATGTTTCCAGGCTCGACAGCCTGGAAACAAGGGCCTAATGGCGTCATCCAAGCCCCAGGATGTGATACCCGGTATCGACGTAAAGCACATCCCCCGTGATCCCCGATGCCAGATCGGAGCACAGAAAAGCCGCCGCGTTGCCGACTTCATCAATGGTGACGTTGCGCCTCAGCGGAGTGCGTTCCTCCACCTGCTTGAGCATGGAGCGAAAATCCGCGATGCCAGCCGCCGCCAGGGTGCGAATCGGTCCGGCGGAGACGGCATTGACCCTGGTGCCTTCTGGGCCAAGAGAGGCCGCCAGATAGCGCACATTGGCCTCCAGGCTGGCCTTGGCCACTCCCATCACGTTGTAATTCGGCACCGCGCGCACCGCGCCCAGGTAGCTCATGGTGACCAATGCGCCATTGCGCCCGGCCATCAGCGCCCGGCCGGCCTTGGCCAGCGCGGCCAGGCTGTAGGCGCTGATTTCATGGGCGGTGTTAAAGCCCGAGCGGGTGACGGCGTCGATATAGCTGCCTTCGAGTTCCTCCTTGGGTGCGAAAGCGATGGAATGCACAATGCCGTCCAGGCCATCCCAATGGCCCGCGAGCTGCTCGAAGCAGGTGTCGATTTCGGTATCGCTGGCGACATCGAGCGGCAGCACGATGGAAGAATCACACTTGGCGGCCAGGTCCTCGACGCGTCCGCGCAGCTTCTCGCCCTGGTAGCTGAAGGCCAGTCGCGCGCCCTCGCGGTGCATTGCCTGGGCCACGCCCCAGGCAATGGAGCGGTTGCTGGCGACGCCGGTGATCAAAAAGCGCTTGTCTGCTAAAAATCCCATGGTTTCCTAATCTCTGCTGTTGAGTGGCTGTGCTGTTGTGTGCTTTGGCCCCGGGCGACGCTGCCAGTTAATCCTCTCCGCATCCTGTCCGGCACTGGTCAGCTGGCGTCTGGGGTGCGATCATTGTGCGCGTGAAAGCAACTCGTCACATTAACCAAAGTGCGCTCCAGTTAAAAGGCCCGGCTCGCCCTGTTCTGGCCGTGCCGCCCGTGCGGTCCTCACTGCCGTGGTTCCCGGTGTCTGTGCTGCTGCTGGTGGTGCCGGTGCTGTTTTTGGTGCCGGTGTTGGGCGGTTGCGGCAACAACGCCTGGAACAACCCCTATCCAGCCAGTGATGCACGCGCGAACATTGTCTACAGCGCATTCTCCGAGCAGCCCAAGCATCTCGACCCAGTGCGCTCTTACAGCAGCAACGAGTATGCCTTCATCGGGCAAATTTACGAGCCACCCCTGCAATACCATTTTCTCAAACGGCCTTATACCCTGGTGCCGCTCACGGCCCAGTCCATGCCCGAGGTGCGCTATTTCGATGCCGAGGGGCAGCCGCTGCCGGACTCGGCGCCGGCCGCGGAAATCGCCGTTAGCGAGTACCTGATCCGCATCCGCCCCGGCATTCAGTATCAGCCGCACCCGGCGCTGGCGCGCGCCGCGGATGCCCCGGCTGGGGAGGGGTATCTCTATCATCGTCTCGAACCCGCGGATTTGCGCGGCATCGAGGATCTGGGCGATTTCCCCCAGACTGGTACCCGTGAGCTGACGGCCGAGGACTATGTGTATCAGATCAAGCGTCTGGCCGCGCCCTGGCTGCATTCGCCCATCGCCGGACTGATGGGCAAGCACATCCTGGATTTTAGCGAACTCAGTGAGCGCCTGAGCGAACGCCGGGCCGAGCTGGCCGCGGCGGCAGGCAAAGGCGAGCAGCCCTTTCTCGATCTGCGCGCTATCCCCTTCGCCGGGGCCGAGGTCATCGACCGCCATCGCTATCGCATCCGCGTCCGGGGACGTTATCCGCAGTTTCAGTATTGGCTGGCAATGCTGTTTTTCAGCCCCATGCCCTGGGAGGCCGAGGCCTTTTACGCCCAGCCCGGACTGGCCGAGCGTAATATCACTCTGGACTGGTATCCGCTTGGCAGCGGTGCTTTCATGCTGAGCGAGAATAACCCCAATCTGCGCATGGTGCTCAGGCGTAATCCGCATTTTCACGGGGAGACCTACCCCAGCGAGGGTATGCCGGAAGACTTGCAGGCAGGTCTGCTGCAGGACGCCGGTCAACCCTTGCCGCTGGTCGATGAGGTCATCTACGCCCTGGAAAAAGAAAGCATCCCCTATTGGAACAAGTTTCTGCAGGGTTACTACGACAGCTCGGGCATTGCCTCGGATGCTTTCGATCAGGCGATTGCGTTCGGCGCCGATGGCGATGCCGAGCTGACCCCCGGCATGCGCGAGAAGGGCATCCGGCTGGCGACGGCCGTCAATACCAGTATCTGGTACCTGGGCTTTAACATGCTCGACCCTGTCCTGGGTGGCGACACTGAGCGCGCGCGCCTGCTGCGCCGGGCCATTAGCATCGCGGTGGACTTCGGCGAGTACATTTCCATTTTCGCCAATGGTCGCGGTATTGAGGCCCAGGGCATGCTGCCGCCCGGCATCTTTGGCCACCATGACGGGCGTGCCGGGCTCAATCCTTATATCTTTGACTGGCAAGATGGTCGCGCGCTGCGCAAGCCGATCAGCGAGGCGCGCGCCCTGCTCGCCGAGGCCGGCTACCCGGATGGGCGCGATCCGCGCAGCGGTCGCCCGCTCACGCTGTATTACGAGGCCATGGATGCCGGCCCCGATGGCAAGGCGCGGCTGAACTGGATGCGCAAACAGTTCGCCAAACTCGGTATTGAGCTGGTGGTGCGCGCCACTGACTACAATCGCTTTCAGGACAAAATGCGCGAGGGCACCGGGCAGATGTTCATGTGGGGTTGGAATGCCGACTACCCTGATCCGGAAAATCTGTTTTTTTTGCTTTATGGCCCTAACGCCAAGATCAAGGGCGGGGAGAATGCCTTTAACTACCAGAACCCCGAGTTCGACCAGTTGTTCGAGCAAATGCGGGTGATGGACGACACCCCCGAACGCCAGGCACTGATCAATGAAATGACCGATCTCCTGCGCCGCGACGGGCCCGTGGCCTTTGGCTTCTTCCCCAAGGACTATAGCCTGTATCACCAGTGGCTTGGGAACGTGAAGCCGAACCTGATGGCGAACAACACCCTGAAATATCGTCGTCTGGAACCCGAACTGCGCGCCGAGCAGCGCCGAGCTTGGAATCCGCCCATTCTCTGGCCGCTCGGCCTGTTGGCCCTGATCTTGATGCTGGGCGCCCTGCCGGCCTGGCGGATGGCACGCAAGCGTGAACGGAGTCGCGCGCGATGATGGCCTATATCCTGCGCCGGCTGGCCTATGCGCTGCCTATTCTAATTGGGGTGAACCTGCTCACCTTCGCGCTCTTTTTCGTGGTCAACTCGCCCGATGACATGGCGCGCATGCAGCTTGGGGACAAGCGCGTGACCCAGGAAGCCATCGACAACTGGAAGGCCGAGCACGGCTATGACCAGCCGCTCTTTGTCAATGCCGCGGCCGGGGGCTTGGGGATATTGACCCAGACGATCTTTTTCCAAAAATCACTCAAGCTGTTCGTGTTTGATTTTGGTGCTTCCGACAGCGGGCGTGATATTGGCAACGACATCGCCCAGCGCATGTGGCCAAGTCTGGCCATCGCGGTGCCCGTGCTGATGGTGGGGCTGGCAATCAACATCAGCTATGCGCTGATGATTGTCTTCTTCCGTGCCACCTATATCGACGTCGGTAGCGTGGTGTTGCTGGTGGCCATGATGTCCATTTCCAGCCTGTTCTACATCATCGGTGGGCAGTTTCTGATCGGGAAGCTGCTGCATCTGGTGCCCATCTCGGGCTATGACACCGGCCTTGATGCGTTCAAATTCCTGATCCTGCCAGTCATCGTCAGCGTCATCGCCGGCATTGGCAGCGGTACCCGCCTGTATCGGACCTTTTTCCTCGAGGAAATCAACCGCGACTATGTGCGCACCGCGCGCGCCAAGGGATTGGCCGAGCGGGTGGTGCTCTTTCGCCATGTGCTGCGCAATGCGCTCATTCCTATTCTGACCGGGGTGGTGGCGGTGTTGCCCTTGTTGTTCATGGGGGCACTGATCACCGAGTCCTTCTTTGGCGTGCCGGGTCTGGGCAGCTACACCATCGATGCCATCAGTCGCCAGGACTTCGCCATTGTGCGCTCCATGGTGTTTCTCGGCTCGGTGCTCTACATCCTGGGGCTGATCATGACTGACATCTCTTACACCCTGGTTGATCCGCGGGTGCGGCTGTCGTGAAGCCATTGGTCAGAGGTCAGAGGTCAGTGGTCAGAGGCTGTCGCGCGCGCGCTGTCTGGGTCGCGGGAGGTGCGCGGTGCCGGTAATCCTTGTCACTGATGGGCTGATTTTTTTGCTGATCGCGGTGGCGCTGGGCTTTGGCTTGTATGCCGCGCGCCATCCACATCTGGCCGAACCCTGGCGTCAGGTTGGACGCTCGCGGGTGGCGGCGGCGGCGCTGGTGGTGCTGGGTTTTTATGTCGCCATCGGGCTGCTCGACTCCATGCATTTTCACCCGCGACTGGCGACTGGCGGGGACCAATCCGCGACCGACGCGCCAACGCCGGCGCACTCGACCCAAATCCTGTCGCTGCTTGATCTCTGGCTCACGCCGTTGCGCGAGCGCGATGAGAAAACCTTCTCCGCGCCCTTCGCCACCCATTTGTTCATCAAGGAGCCCATGGAGCAACCGGATGGCAGCCTGGAGCGCGTCTACCCGCGGCTCAAGTACGGCGGCGCTCATCTCGATGACCCGGCGCGCGAGCGCGGCTGGGATATTCTGGTCTCCAGCCTGCTTGGGTTGGTCAAGGCGCTAGCCGTTTGGACGGCCATCCTCTTGGTTGTGTTGGGCGGTCTGTCTTGGCGTGCACGCAAGCCCCTGGATGCACTGATGCGGTCCCTGTGGCGGGCGCCGCAACAGGCGCCTTGGCGGGTGGCTTGTTGGACCCTGTTGGTGATGCTCATCCTGAGCTTCATCGCCGGGGAGCTGGCGCTGAAATATCACATCCTGGGCACCGACAAGGTCGGCGAGGATGTGTTTTTCCAAAGCCTCAAGAGCATTCGCACCGGACTGGTGATTGGCACCCTGACCACCCTGGTGATGCTGCCGGCGGCGGTGATCCTGGGCATCATGGCTGGCTACTTTCGTGGCCTGACCGACGACATCATCCAGTACCTCTACACCACGCTTAACTCCATCCCCGGCGTGCTCCTGATTGCCGCCGCCATTTTGATGTTGCAGGTCTATATGACCAACCATGGCGATGACTTCAACAGTCTGGTGGAGCGTGCCGACCTGCGCCTGTTGTTTTTGTGCCTGATTCTGGGGGTGACCAGCTGGACCGGTCTGTGCCGGCTGTTGCGTGGTGAGTCACTCAAGCTGCGCGAGGTTGACTACGTGCAGGCGGCCACCGCGCTCGGGGTGCGCCATTCGCGCATCCTGGCGCGCCATATCCTGCCGAATGTGCTGCACATCGTGATGATTGCCCTGGTGCTGGATTTCAGTGGCCTGGTGCTGGCCGAGGCGGTGCTGTCATACGTCAATATTGGAGTGGATCCAACCATGAACAGCTGGGGCAATATGATCAATAGCGCCCGCCTGGAACTGGCGCGCGATCCCATCGTCTGGTGGTCCCTGGCGGCGGCCTTTCTCTTTATGTTCACCCTGGTGCTGGCGGCCAATCTGCTCGCCGATGTGGTGCGGGACGCCTTTGATCCGCGGTTGAGGGATGCGACTTGAGCCGGGGGTGCTTAATGATTGCGTGTCGGAGGGGGGGCGGTTCCGGTTCCTGCTCATGCTTCGGGCTAGGTTGTGGTCGCGGGGGGCGCCGTGAATACTTCCCTCTAGGCTTCATGGCAGCGTCCCTGCCGCCAAGACTCCCGCGACCGCAACCCAGCCCGGAGCTCGACACCGATGGTTGATCAAGTCAGCAAAGAAGCGGATGCCGTGCTGGAAGTGCGTGGTCTGCGGACCCAGCTTGGCGGCGCGGCGCGGACGGTGACCGTGGTCGATGGCATTGATCTGCGCATCGCGCCGGGGGAGACCTTGGCGTTGCTCGGCGAGTCCGGCTGCGGCAAATCCATGACGGCGCTATCGCTGATGCGCCTGCTGCCGTTGGGCGGTCGCATTGTCGCCGGTTCTGTGCGTGTGGCAGGGCAGGAGCTCCTGAGTCTGCCGGAGCGCGACATGCGTGCGTTGCGCGGCGGGCGTCTGGCGATGATTTTTCAGGAGCCACAAACCTCGCTGAATCCGGTGCTGCGTGTCGGTACCCAGGTGGCCGAGGCGGTGCGGGTTCATGAAGGCATGGAACGCGCTCGAGTGCCCGAGCGGGTTGTCGAGTTGCTGCGCGCGGTCGGCATTCCAGACCCGGAGCGGCGCGCCGAGGAGTATCCGCATCAGCTCTCCGGCGGCATGAAGCAGCGGGTGATGATTGCCATGGCGCTGGCGGGCGATCCGCGATTGTTGATCGCCGACGAGCCGACCACGGCGCTGGATGTCACCATTCAGGCGCAGGTATTGCAGTTGCTCAAGGGCCTGCAACGCGACACTGGCATGGCGGTGCTCTTGATTACCCATGACTTGGGCGTGGTGGCCGAGACCGCTGACCGCCTGGCGGTCATGTACGCCGGGCAGATTGTCGAGCAGGCCAGCTGTACCGCCTTCTTTGCCGCGCCGGCGCATCCCTACAGCCGCAAGCTGCTCGAAAGCTTGCCGACGGCAGCCAAGCGCGGCGATGCGCTGGCGATGATTCCCGGTCGGGTGCCGCCACTCGATCAGCCCTTCAGCGGCTGTCGCTTCGCGCCGCGTTGCGAGCTGGCCCTTGAGTCTTGCGCGACAACCTTGCCTGATTGGCATCAGGCCGGTTTGGATCATCGGGTACGCTGTCTGCTGTGGCGCGAGGGTCAGCCGGCCTTTTCGCTTGCTCCCGCGGCGGCGGTGGAGCTTGGCGAGACCAGCACGCCTGCCCCGGTGGCCCCGGTGGCCCCGGTGGCCAAGCATGCACCGCTGAAAGGAACCGGGCAACCGCTGCTGCATGCCAAGGGGCTTCAGGTCTGGTTCCCGATTCGCCGTGGCCTGTTCAAGCGGGTGGTCGGCCATGTGCGCGCGGTGGATGGCGTGGATCTTGCGCTGAAGGCCGGCGAGACCCTGGCGCTGGTCGGCGAGTCCGGCTGCGGCAAGACCACGGTCGGCAAGGGGCTGTTGCGACTGGAACGGCCCACGGGCGGGCAGGTGCTCTATCAGGATGAGGATCTCGCCACCCTGGCATCAGGGCGCATGCGCAGGCTGCGCAAGGATCTGCAGATCATCTTCCAGGATCCCTTCGCGTCCATGAATCCGCGCATGCTGATTGGTGATATTGTCGGCGAAGGCTTGCAGGCACTGGGCATGGAGCCATCAGCGGCACGGCGGCGCGAACGGGTGGCGGTGCTGCTCGAGCGCGTCGGCATCGGCGCCGAGGCCATGACGCGTTATCCGCATGAGTTCTCCGGTGGTCAACGCCAGCGCATCTGCATCGCCCGGGCGTTGGCGGTGGAGCCCAAAGTCATCGTCTGTGACGAGCCAACCAGCGCGCTGGATGTGTCCGTTCAGGCGCAGATTCTCAATCTTCTCAAGTCCCTGCAGCAGGATTTTGGTATCGCCTATCTGTTCATCACCCACAATATCGCGGTGGTGTCCTACTTGGCGCAACAGGTCGCGGTCATGTACCTCGGGCGCATTGTCGAGCAGGGGCCGGCCGAGGCCGTTCTGGGAGATCCCCGTCATCCCTACACGCGCGCGCTGCTGTCCGCCGTGCCGAGCATTGATCAGGACAGCGGCCGCGAGGTCATTCGGCTGAGCGGCGATATGCCATCGCCTACCAAGCCGCCGTCGGGCTGTCATTTTCACCCGCGCTGTCCACAGGCGCGGCCCGAGTGCGCATGCGCCTATCCTGATGCCGTGCCGCTCGGCGCTGGGCGCCAGGCGCGCTGTCTGCCGGAGATTGTGACTGACAGCGCGCCCAGGCTCTAGTCGTTCGCAAGTCCGCCGCTCTCGTTGCCGAGGTTAAAATCGCGCGAGTCGTCGAACTGAGGGAACTGCTCGTCATGCTCGATCAACAGCGCGAAGAGGGTCGAGGCATGCTCCAGGGAGAAACCCAGTCGGGCACCTTCGCGGCTGTCGTTCATTAGGGTTTTGATGAAGTCGCGTGCATCACGGGTGCCCCAGAGTTTGTCGATTTCCCTCAGATGGGGAAAGGATTGGTAGAGGGATGTGGTGTCTGTCGCTGGCATGCTGACTGCTCCTGCGCGTCATGCGGATTTTTTATCACTGGCTGTTCCAAATGCCATGGCGGAATTCTAGCCAAAAAGCATCACAGCTTTGCCGGTGAGATGTTCAGCACCGACGCCGAGTGCAAAGGGGGTGTGAAATGACATCTTGGCTGCCCCGAGTTCGGTGGCTTGAGTTTGTTAGACTGACGTCTTGCGCTGTCGAATCCGGGCAACACAAGCCGCAACGGCTCCCGGCAGTTCCCTAACATATGCCTGATTGACTGATATTATGAATGCCGAAGTGCCATCCCGCTACATTGTTTTACTAAGTGTGCACGGTCTGTTTCGCGGTCACAATTTGGAGTTGGGCCGTGATGCCGATACTGGCGGCCAGATTCTGTACGTTATCGAGTTGGCTCGCGCCTTGGCCAAGCGCCCGGATGTGGCCCAAGTGGACCTGCTGACCCGTCTTGTTGATGACTCCCATGTCAGCTCCGACTATGCCGAGCCCATCGAGTCCATCGGCGAGGGTGCGCGCATTGTGCGTATCGAGGCCGGCCCGGCCGAGTACCTGCCCAAGGAGCAGCTGTGGGATCACCTCGATACTTTTGCCGATAATGCCCTGAATTTTCTGCGTGAATCCGAACGTCTTCCTTGTTTGATCCACTCCCATTATGCCGATGCTGGCTATGTGGGCGTGCGCCTCTCGGCCCAGCTTGGCGTGCCCCTGGTGCATACCGGGCACTCGCTCGGGCGGGTGAAGCGCCGCCGGCTGCTGGCCTCGGGTGTCAAGCAGGATGTGATCGATACCCGCTACAACATGACCCGGCGCATCAATGCCGAGGAAGAAACCCTGGGCGCCGCTAGCCTGGTAATTACCAGCACGACCCAGGAGATCGAGGAACAATACGGGCTCTATGATCACTACCAGCCCGAGCGTATGCGGGTGATTCCGCCTGGGACTGATCTGGAGCGCTTCCGCCCGCCCGATGGGCGCGAGCAAAAAGCGCCGATTCGCCAGGAGCTGTCGCGCTTTCTGCGTGAACCAAACAAGCCGCTGATTCTCGCCCTGTCGCGTCCCGATGAGCGCAAGAACATTGCCACTCTGGTCGAGGCCTATGGCGAGTCGCTAGAGCTGCAAAAAACAGCCAATCTGGTCATCATCGCCGGCAATCGCGACGATCTGCGCGACATGGACAGCGGTGCCCAGCAGGTGCTGACCGACATTCTGCTATTGATTGACCTGTATGATCTGTATGGGCGGGTGGCTTATCCCAAGCACCACAGCGCCGATGATGTGCCCTTGCTCTATCAGATTGCCGCTGCTTCGCGCGGGGTGTTCATCAATCCAGCGCTAACCGAACCCTTCGGCTTGACCCTGATTGAGGCCGCCGCCAGCGGTCTGCCCATTGTCGCCACCGAGGACGGTGGGCCAATTGATATCATTGGCCACTGCAAAAATGGGATTTTGGTCGACCCGCTCGACAAGCAGGACATCACCAAGGCGCTGCTCAAGGTGCTCTGCGACGCCAGCGGCTGGCGCAAACTCGCGCAAAACGGCCTGGCTGGCGTGCGCAAGCACTATGCCTGGAGCGCCCATGCCGAGAGCTATATGGAGGCCCTGGAGCCGCTACTGGAGAAAGTCCAGCCTCCACCCCAGGCACCTCTGTCGCGCCGGCGGATTCTCTACCACGACCGGGCAATTTTCACTGATCTTGACCAAAATCTGCTCGGCGATCCGGATTCGCTGGCCGATTTCATCCGCATTCTGCGCGAGAACCGCAAGTGCGCCACCTTCGGCATCGCCACCGGCCGGCGGCTCGACTCGGCCCTGGCCATCATGCGTCGCTACGGCATTCCGCGCCCCGATGTGCTCATCACCGCGCTGGGGACCGAGATTTACTACGCGCCGCAGCTGACCGCCGATGGCTCCTGGACGCGCCATATTGATTATCTCTGGTACCCGCGTCGGGTGCGCGACTTGCTCATCGAACTGC